>DASWMI010000132.1:0-57042 GCA_036399835.1 Pyrinomonadaceae bacterium
TCCCAGAAGCCGGGCGCGACGTGCGGGATGTGGTTCTTGCGATACTTGCCCAGGTATTTCCCGTCAGCGTCAATGACGGCGGCTGTGTTATAATAGATACCCGTAATCTCTTCTTCATAAATCGGCACGATGATGACCATGTTGTGCTCGCGCGCGACATCCTGCATAAGCCTGACGGTTGGTCCATCCGGCACGCGCTCGACGGCCTCGTACCAGCGCGTCTCCTGCTCGGCGCAGAAGTAAGGCGTGGTGAAGACCTCCTGCATACAGAGAATCTGCACACCCTGGCGTGCGGCATCCTCGATCATGCGCAAGTGCTTTTCGATATTGGCGCGCTTGATCTCTTCAATCGGCGCGTCGGTCGGCGCGGCGTTGGTGGCCTGTATGAGACCACACTTGACGGTGCGTGGCATGGAATTATTTCTCCTCTTTTAAGCTTTGATCTTTATTCATCAGCAGATAATAGATGACGAAGCCGAGCGCGAAGGTCACAAACCAGGCGTATGTGTAGAGTGTATCAAAGAAACCGGGTTGTGCAACTTGTCCGCCGGGGGTCGTCGCGGCGCGCAGGAATCCGGGCGCTACCGGAGCGATTGCCGCGACCAGCGTGACGATAGCCCGCCAGTTAAAGCCATCTGAGTAGGAATAGCGACCCGCAGGCTCAAAGAGCGCGGCGAGGTCCAGTCGCTGGCGGCGCAAGACCCAGTAGTCGCAGATCAGGATTCCGGCGATGGCTCCCATCAGTCCCGAATATCCTATCAGCCAGGTGAAGATGTAAGCTCCCATTGACCCCATCAGCTTCCAGGGCATCATGACGATGCCGATTAAAGCTGTAATCAAACCGCCCGTCACGTAAGAGATGAGTTTGGGATTGAGGTTCGAGAAATCGTTTGACGGGGAGACGACGTTGGCGGCCATGTTGGTTGTCAACTGCGCTGCGAAAATCACGGCGGTCGCAAAGAGGATGATGAGAGCCGAGTCGAAGCGCTTCATCAGCTCGACGGGGTCCGGGATGGCCTGCCCGTAGATAAGTAGCGTCGCGCTCGTGACGGCGACGCCGATAAAGGCGAAGGCCGTCATCGTCAGCGGCAGCCCCAATGCCTGACCCAGCATCTGCGAACGTTGCGATTTGGCGTAGCGCGTAAAGTCCGGGATGTTCAGGCTGAGCGTGGCCCAGTAGCCGACCGAGGCCGTCAGCGAGCCGGGAAAGATGGTCCAGAAATTATTGTGCTGCCTTTGCAGCGCGCTTGATTCCGTGAGCACGCGCCCCAGCCCTCCGGCTCGCCAGGCGGCCCATCCGAGCAGGATGGCTCCGCCCGCCAGCAAGAGCGGCGCAGACCATGTTTCCAGATGCTTGATACCCTCGACGCCTTTCAAGATAATCAGCACTTCAATACCCCAGAAGATAAAGAAGGCGATCCACGTATGCACGGCCACGCCGAGCAGCGTTGCGCCGCCGAACAGATTGGACCAGCCGCCGGACAGGACGCCGAAGAGCGCATCAATCGCCGTCCCGCCGATCCATGTCTGTATGCCGAACCAGCCGCATGCGACAATCGCGCGCAGGATGGCCGGGACGTTCGCTCCCTTAGTCCCGAAAGAGGCGCGGCAGAGGACAGGGAAGGAGACGCCGTATTTTGTCCCCGCGTGAGCGTTCAGAATCATCGGGATGAGCACGATGGTATTGCCGAGCAGGATGGTCAGCATGGCCTGCCACCAGTTCATTCCGGCTTCGATAAAGCCTCCGGCCAGGGTGTAGGTCGTGATGACCACGCTCATGCCTATCCAGAGCGCGGCGATGTTCCAGGTGGACCATGTGCGCTCTTTGATGGTCGTCGGCGCGAGGTCTTTATTCCAGAGCGGACTGCCGGAGACATCCTTGCGCAGCTCTTCAAAGTCGCGCTGTGTCAGGGCGATGTCTGCTTTGTTGACGTGTTCTGTTGCCATTGATTAATCCAGCTCGAAGGGCGCGGATGCTGCGTGCGCTAATCGTCAGAGAGCTTGCTTTCAAGGAGTTCGGCAAATGATTTTGACCCTCGCGCGGGTCTGTCTATTGAATACAGTCGGACTGCTCGTCTTCGCCGCAGCGGAAAAGCTCCGGCAGCTCGCTCCTGGTCAGGTCACGTGTATTGGCCCAGACTTTGGTCTGACCGTATTTATCTTCGGTCCAATCGAGCCGCCGCTTGTTGCGCCAGACCCCTTCGAGCGCGGCCCGCTCGCCGGAGCCAAAGAGATGATAAGACTCGTGCAGCAGGATAACGGCCCTTTCGTTATCGTCGGTCGCGGTATCGAAAAACTCCGGGTAGAGCGTGACAATCTCGAAAGGGAAGTTAGTGGCGGCGTAAGCATCATGGTGTCCGACCTGCATGTTCCACCAGTTGTCCGTCGTGCGAAAACTGACCAGATGATTGAGGACGAATGCCTCGCGGCCAAAACCCTTCTGGTCCAGCAAAGCAATCGCCCGTCGCAATGCCTGCCGCTGGTCCAGGCCGGGCGAGTCGGAGGTCAACAACAGCGAGGCATAGCAGATAAAGAGAATCGTGAAGGTCATGCCGAGTATCCAAGACAGCCTTCGAGCCAGGCTTCTCTGGCGCGGCGCGGCATCCGCCGGCGAGCCGTCGCCCGTCTCGCCCAGCGGAGCCTGGCAGCGGCGGCATCCCTCATCCATTCCGAAATTAACCAGCCCGCAAGCGGGACACTTCTTGCTATTCATGCGAGGATCGGTTTGTCCGGCGCGGACTTCGGTAATCTTACGTCAAAATTATCTCAAACGGGCTGACTTCAAATCGAGACGCATGTTCCGCGCTTCAAAAATTTGCCGTCGCCGGGCCGACCCTTATAGACGCCGTTTTCAATCACGACGCGCCCGCGCGAGAGGACAGTCTGGACCATGCCCTTGAGCTTCCAGCCTTCGTAGGCGGAATAGTCCACGTTCATGTGATGTGTCTCGGCTGAGATGGTCTGTTCCTGTTCGGGGTCGAAGATGAGGATGTCGGCGTCCGAGCCGACGGCGATAGTTCCTTTTTTCGGAAAGAGGCCGAACATCTTGGCGGCGGCGGTCGAGGTCAGCTCGACAAAGCGGTTGAGGCTGAGGCGATTCTGGACCACTCCGTTGTAGATGAGAGACACGCGATGCTCTACGCCTGGCGCGCCGTTCGGAATCTTGGAGAAATCGTCGCGGCCCAACTCCTTCTGCTCTTTCATACAGAAAGGGCAGTGGTCCGTCGAGATAACTTGCAGGTCGTCCATCCTCAAGCCCTTCCATAGCTCGGCCTGATTCCACTTCTCGCGCAAGGGCGGCGTCATGACATACTTCGCGCCGCCGAAGCCAGGCTCTTCGTAGTTGCCATAAGAGAGAAAGAGGTATTGCGGACAGGTTTCGGCGAAGGCCGGCAGGCCGCGATCACGCGCTTCGCGCACCTGGTTGAGCGCGTCTGCGCATGAGAGATGGACTATATAAACGGGAGACTCGGCCATCTCAGCAATCGCGATGGCGCGATGGACGCCCTCTGCTTCGGCACGCGTCGGACGCGTCAGCGCGTGATATTTCGGCGCGGTGTGTCCCTGTGCCAGCGCACGCTTGATAATCTCGTTGATGACGATGCCGTTTTCGGCGTGCATGCAGATCAGGCCGCCGCGCTCGCCCGCCGCGAGCATCGCGCGAAAGATAGTCGCATCGTCCACTAGAAAAACTCCAGGATAGGCCATGAAGAGCTTAAAGCTGGTCACGCCCTCGTCCATGATGCGATGCATCTCTGGCACGCGCTCGTCTTCGAGTTCCGTCGTGATGAGATGAAAGCCGTAGTCAATCGCCGTCTTGCCTTCGGCCTTGGCGTGCCAGTGGTACAGAGCTTCCGTCAGCGACTGGCCCTTGTATTGAACGGCGAAATCAATAATCGTCGTCGTCCCGCCATGCGCCGCGGCAATCGTGCCCGTGCGAAAGTCGTCGGAAGATTCCGTGCCGCCAAAGGGCAGCTCCATGTGCGTGTGCGGGTCAATCCCGCCGGGGATGACGAGCTTGCCAGAGGCATCAATCACGCGGTCGGCTTCCATCTCCAACCGCGCGCCGATGGTTGAGATGACCTCATCTTCAATCAATAGGTCGGCCCTGTAATCGTCAATCGCCGTGATGATGCGACCGTTGCGAATAAGAGTTTTCATCTTGAAACCTCTGACAGATGATAACGAGCTATGATTGGAATTCAGGAAAAAAGTAAGAGTCGGAAAAGCGTTTGAGGCTTTCACTTGAAGAGATGAGCGAAAGCCTCGACCCGCTGACGCCTGTGTTTAAGGAGTCCGCTCAGCCGTGATGACGGCGCCGTTCATCTTGGGCATAACGGCTGTCACCTTGACGACGTTGCGCGTGTCTTTGGTGACCCAGACGGTCCGCTTTTCGCCGCCGTCCGCCGCAGTGATGTCAACCCTGAAGGCTTCAAAAGTCCCTGCCGGAGTCGTCACCTGCTCTGTGCCGCCGACTTTCAGTTGCATCAGCTTGACCTGCTGCGATTGCACGTCGAAGTTGCGGAAGGTCGTGGTATAGCCAGCCGCGAGCGGCAGGGAGGCGAGGGCCTCGTCTGCGCCCGCGCCGTCGGCGAAGAGTGCGCCGCCGAGGTCCACAGCGATGGGGCGCGTCTTCCCGTTCACGGTCATCTGGCCGCTCGCCTTGTTGTCTTTGAAGTCAAGCTCGACGGCGAAAGGACCCTGATTGATAACACGCCTGCGGACCACGAGGCTGCCCTTTTCGAGAGTCGTCGTATCAATAATCTTGCCCATCATACCGTCCGCCGATTCGGTCACGACCCAGGCGCCGTTCTCTTCCTTGATGATTCTGGTCACGGTCATGGGGATGGTCTGTCCGGCGACCTCAATCCTGGCATTATAGTTGGCCGTGCCGGGTTGGAGGTCTGTGGCAGTCTTGGGCGTGCCGACGGAGGCCGCCTCAACCTTCTTTGGCAGCTCGACCGTCTTGACATCAACGGTAATCTCCTTGAGACGCTGCGCCACTTCGGGCGACATGCTCTCCTGATAGCGCCCGCCGATGTGCTTGGCGAGGAACTTTTCAGCCGCCGCGAACATCGCCAGATTATTGACCGGACGCGCGAAGCCGTGCCCCTCGTCAGGCGCGACGAGATATTCAACCGGAAAGCCTCGCTCGCGCAGGGCGATGACAATCTGGTCCGATTCAGCCTTGTTGACGCGCGGGTCGTTCGCGCCCTGCACGACCAGCAGCGGAGCCTTAATCTTATTCGCAGAGTTGAGCGGAGATTGACGCGTAAGCTGGGCCATCCCTTCGGGCGTATTGGGATCGCCCATCCGTTTATGGAAGATGATGCGTGCGGCTTCCCAGTAGGGCGGGATGGATTTAAGGAGTGTGATGAGATTGGACGGGCCGACGATGGAGACGCCCGCCGCGTACACATCCGGCGTAAAGGCCAGCCCGGCCAGGGTCGCGTAGCCGCCGTATGAGCCGCCCATGATGGCGACGCGTTTCGGGTCCGCGATGCCCTGCGCGACCAGATGCTTGACGCCCCAGGTCAGGTCGTCCTGCATCTTCTGTCCCCATTCCAGATTGCCCGCGTTGAGAAACTTCTTGCCGTAGCCCGTCGAGCTGCGAAAATTTGGCGAGAGGACTGCGTAGCCGCGATTGGCTAGGAATTGCGCGAAGGAGCTATAGCCCCACTGGTCGCGCCCCCATGGGCCGCCGTGCGGAAAAACTACCAGCGGAAGATTCTTCGCTTCGAGTCCCTTCGGCAGCGTCAGATAGGCGGGAACTTCGAGTCCGTCGGACGACTTATAACTGATGGGCTTCATCGGCGACAGGTATTCGCGCGGCAGTTTTTCAAAGGCGCGATACTGGAAGACCAGCTTCTTCGTGTTGCGGTCGAAGAGATGGCGTTCGCCAGGCTCGGTATCGCTGTTGGCGACAATCAGCCAGAGCCGCTCATCCTTGGTCGAAGAGGCGGGGATAATCTCCTTGCCCGGCAACTTGCTTTGCATGAGCTTATAGTCTGCCTCGAATGCTTTGTCTTTCCAGTAAATGCGCTGGCGCTCGTCAACATAAGTCGTCGAGATTAGCTCGTCCGTCAAATCCGAGAAGTTAGCGCCGCCGAAATCCACGCGCTTGAGCGGGTCCGATTCGACTATCTCTTCCTTGCCCGTGGCGGGGTCGAAAAGGGTAAGGCTCGTCAGGTCCGCCTGGTCGCCCTTGTTCGTGACCATGTAAACGCGCTGGTTGTCTTTGTGATAACGCACGGGGCCGCACGTCTCAAAGACGTTGCAAGAGTAAACCTGCGTCAAGCCCTTCTCGTCAACGCGCAGGATTTCCGTGTCGCCCTTGTCAGTGGTCCTGAGCGCCAGCCGCAGCGTGCCCTTGTTGTCAAAGAACCAGCCAGAGATGCGCTCAGTATTCTGGCGCATCAGCGTGCGCTCGCCCGTAGAGATTTTGACGCGGTACAGATCATGCCAGGCTTTATCGCGGTCGTTCAGCCCGACATACATGATGTCAGGGTCATTGCGCGGGACGGAGTAGATAAGCGCGCGCACGCTCTTGGCATCCGTCAGGTTCCGCGCCGCAGGCACTTCCTGCCCGGCTGCCGGATTATCGGCAGGGTTGACGGCGTAGACGTTAAAATTCTCGTCGCCGCCCTTGTCCTGCACAAACATGATGTATTTACCGTCGCGGCTCCAGAAGTAGCTGGTGACGGGCCGCTTCGTGTCGTTGGTGATGAGCTTGCCCGCGCTAAAGGGTTCGCTCGTGCGTTTGACCCAGATATTGCGCGTGTCCTTGTAAGGCTTGAGGAAGGCTATGTACTGCCCGTCTGGCGAAATCTGTGCGCCGGAGATTTCCGGGTTGCCAAAGAATAGCTCGCGGTCAATCAAGGGCGGCTGCGTATTGCCCTGTGCCTGCGCGGGGGCATTGGCCGCCGCTGCGAGCGTCAGGACAAGCAGGATGCTCAGGGGAAAGATCAGGAAAAGACGCCGGAGGCTGGATAAAGCTTTGCAGCCGCGTTGCTGTGCGCAAGAGTCGGGGTTGAAATACATTTCTTTAAACCTCATATACTCCTCATAGATTTATCTGCCTGTGCCGGGGCTGGCCGGCGAGATGTCTGAAGACTCAGTTTCTACGAAAAAGGAAAAGGCTCTGTTTCAAGCTTGAAGGGTGGCGAAGGCTGCGTCCAGAGCCTGTATCAATTCGTCCACGTGCTCGCGGTTTGAAATGAGCGGCATCCCTGTGCGAATGACGTTGCCATAAAGCCCGCCCTTGCCGATGAGCACGCCGCGCCTCTTAGTCTCTTCAAAAACCCTGAGGACGGATTGCGGGTCAGGCTCTTTCGTCTCGCGGTCTTTGACCAGCTCAAGCGCCTGCATCAATCCCATCCCGCGCACATCGCCGATGACCGCGTATTTTTCCTTGAGACCGTCCAGCCCTTCGCGCAGGTGAGCGCCGACGACCGCCGCATTGCGTCTCAAATCCTCTTCTTCAATGACCTTGATGACGGCGAGCGCAGCTGCCATAGAGACAGGGTTGCCGCCGAAGGTCGAGAAGGTCAGCCCCGGATACTTGTCCGCGACTTCGGGCGTAGCCGTCGTCATGCCTATGGGGACACCGTTGCCGAGACCCTTCGCCGAAGTGATGATGTCAGGCTCGACATCCCAGTGCTCTATGCCGAACCACTTGTCGCCCGTGCGTCCCCAGGCCGTCTGCACTTCATCAGCGATAAACAGCCCGCCATGCTTGCGCGTAATCTCTACGGCGCGCTCGAAGTAGCCCGCGGGCGGGACGATGAACCCGCCGACACCCAGGATAGGCTCTGCCATAAACGCCGCGATCTCTCCCGTCGTGCTCGTCATGATTAAGTCTTCGATGTCGTTGGCGCAGGCGAGACCGCATTCTGGATAGCTGAGCTTGAAAGGGCAGCGATAGCAATAGGGCGCGCGCGCATGAACGATGCCTGCGACCTGCGGCGGGAGAGGACGCCAGGTGGAATGACCGACGGCTGAAAGCGATGTCGCGGAGCGCCCGCTATAGCTGTGACGCAGGACCACTATCTCGTGTCTGCCGGTGGCAAGCTTGGCGGCGTGTATGGCCGTGTCGTCCGCCTCCGTGCCGCTGCTGGTAAAGAAGGATTTTTTGAGACGACCGGGCGTAATCTGGTGGAGCTTTTCGGCCAAATCCGACTGCGGCTGGTTGGCATACAGAGTCGAGGTGTGTTGCAGCGTCTGGACCTGTTTGATAATCGCCTCGTTGACCTTCGGGTTGGCATGGCCCACGCTGACCGTGAGCACGCCGCCAAAGCAATCCAGATAACGATTGCCCGCGTCGTCCCAGACATGCATCCCCTCGCCGCGGACGATCGCCAGCGGCTCTTGATAATAAGTGGCGACCGCCGGGAAGAGAAACTCTTTATGCTTGCGTATGGTTTCGGATTGCCCGGTCTTTTGTTCGACGGTGCTCATCGGTTTGTCCTTCGGATTCTGAAGTCGGGCGGAGTTCATGATTTCGCGCCCGCAGCTTAATGAGAGGATTGCTAATAGAGATTGCCTTCGCGCTTGCGTCCGGTGTAATCCACGTAAACGACCTTTAGCTCTGTGTAGAAGTCGAGCGCGGTTGACCCCTGCTCGCGCTCGCCGATGCCAGTGGCCTTGATGCCGCCGAAGGGGATGTGCGCTTCGCCGCCGGTCGTCGGCGAGTTGATGTGAGTCATGCCCGTTTCAATCTCGTCAACAAAGCGGAAGATACGCGCCGCGTCATTCGTGAAGATGGAAGACGAAAGGCCGTACTCGGAATCGTTGGCAGCCTGCATGGCTTCCTCAAAATCCCTCACGCGAAGGACAGAGAGCACGGGGCCGAAAATCTCTTCGCGCGCGATGCGCATCTCCGTTGTGACATGATCGAAGACGGTCGGCTGCACAAAGTAGCCCTTCTCCAACCCGTCGCCGCTGGCAGGCGAGCCGCCGCAGGCGAGCGTCGCCCCATCATCGCGCCCGATCTCTATATAGCGCAAGACGGTCTTAAACTGATGCTCATCCACGCTCGGACCCATCTCCGTCTGCGGGTCGCTCCCGTCGCCGATACGCATCGTCTGCGCCCTCCGAGTGATGCGGCGGACGAACTCTTCGGCGACTTGATTAACGACGATGGCGCGGCTCGTTGCCGTGCAACGCTGGCCCGTAGAGCCGAACGCGCCCTGCGCGGTTGATTCGACGGCGAGGTCCAGGTCCGCATCCTCCATCACGACGACAGGGTTCTTGCCGCCCATCTCGCACTGGACCTTTCCGCCGCGTCTTGAGACCTGCTCGTAAAGCCGTATGCCTATCTCGTTCGAGCCTGTGAAGGAGACGGCCCTGACCGCCGGATGATTGACAATCTCGTCGCCCGCATCCGAGCCTGAGCCGAGAATCAGGTTGAGCACGCCCGGCGGCACGCCCGCTTCTTCAAAAATCTCTACGATGCGAACAGCCGTCGCGGGCGTCAAGCTGGCAGGCTTAAAGACGACCGTGTTGCCTGCGACGAGCGCGGGCGCAATCTTCCAGATGGGAATGGCGACGGGAAAATTCCAGGGCGTAATGCAGGCGACGACGCCGAGCGGCTGTTTGATGGTGTAAGCAAAATTCAGCGGCAGCTCGGATTGAATCGTCTCGCCGCTCATCCTGCGAGCTTCGCCCGCGCAAAACTCCGCCACGTTAATCGAGCGCTGAAGCTCTCCGCGTGATTCGCTCAAGGTCTTGCCCTCTTCGCGCGTCAGTATGCCAGCGATTGTTTCTTTATCATCCTCCATCAGCCGCGCGGCGCGTGCGACGATGCGCCCGCGTGCCGGAGCAGGTGTCGAGCGCCAGGCGCGAAAAGCCTCGCTCGCGGCCTCGACTGCGCGCCGCGCCTCTTCTCTGGTAGACTGGCGGACAGTGCCGAGCACATCATCCGTATTGGCCGGATTCAAATTATCCAGAGTCTTAACGGAAGCGGATTCGACCCACTCGCCGCCGATAAAATTGCGATAGATTGCCATAGGCATCAACCTTAAAACCAACTTCGGAAAAGTTGTGGACTTGAAATTTAAGAATGCTTAATCGAATGGTCGCGAGCGAGGGCATTGCCCAACAAACCCTCGGCTGGGCCACTGACCGCCCCGGAAGTGTAAACTCAATCGCGGGTTAAATATATCTCAAGCCGGAAAGGGTGTAAAGAAGGCTAAAAGTTAACGACTGGCAGGACTTGCCCGAAGCCTTGAAGAGCCTCTCAATTTACCTTATCACTGCTCTGGTCCAGTCTTTCTCCGTCCTCCGTCGAATCGAGCGAGAGATTCCATTCCGAACAGCCTTCGGGGTCGCGTTGGGCGGCCTCGGCGAGTATCTCTCTTTGTTGTTCGCGGGTCAGGTCGTGCACGTAGTTGGCGAAGTCCGCGCGCTGGTCCTGGTCTTGAAGCGCGGCCTCCAGGTATTCCATAAATTCATCGAACTTGCTCACTTTAGGTTTACCACCCTTTCCGGCTGACGGCCTTACTTGACGGCTCACAGCTTCCTCTTCGGCTGAATGCTTTATGCTTTCCAGGCGTGCGCCCAGCCGCTGCCGTGACATGCTCCGCAAGGTGTGTTCTTAAAGGCTTTGCCTGTCCCTTTGCAGGCGGCGCATCTGCGTGCGGGCTGGACCACCAGGACGCTTCCCTGAGCGCCGCAGGTCGGGCATCCCTGCTCGCCAAAGGAACCCGAAAAACGACCTGTGCCCTGACATAGTGTGCATGTCTCCGGCGCGTAATGTGCCGGCGGTTTTGCTCCTGTACTCATCTCTCAGTGCCTTTCCAATTTTTTATTGCCAGGGGTCGCTGATGTCGGGCATATCGTCTTCGTCGAGCTTGGTGAAGGGTGTGATTAACTTGAGGACCGCTTCCGTCTGTTCGCCGCTGATGACGGTTTGCCAGCCGCTGCGCAGGAATAGCTCAACGCCGGAGCTTTTGATGACGAGGCGCGAGATGTCTTCGATATTGATGTAATGCCTTTCGTTGGGAGCTACCTCAACGGTCAGGAAGAGGGGTCGTTTCATTGCTCTGTGCCTTCGTCTGATGCTTTCGCCGTGTGCTCTGTGATCTGTGTCCGGCTGTCTGCGTACATGTCCCTGTATTCCGTCCCGTCATCAATCACGATACCCCTGAAAAGCATGGCCTCGTCTGCGTCCGTCCCGAGCTTCTCCAATTCCGCCTGGACCTGATTCCAGCTCAGCTTGTTGGTCAGGATTTTGTTCGGGCGTTTGACCAGATAATGTTTCGCGTCTCGACTAACGAGCTTTTTGACACTCATTTCTTATTGCCTTTCTGATTAGGACTCTGAGTAGGCTTGTTGGATTTTTTGGCAATCTCCTGCGCCTTATGGACGTTTCTTTCTCTTCTGGTTTTATACCCCTGCTCGCTCTCTGCCTGGCCCTGGTCTTCTTCCGGGATGAAGGCTACGGCGGAGCTGAGCGCCATGTCTATGGCCTTGCCTGCGACGTTGGCCGCCTGGTCCAGCGCCCCGCTCAAGAGATTGGCGGCCTCGTTGACTCCCGCTGAAATCCCTTCCGTCGCTGTGTCCTTAGATTTATCGCTCCGCTTGCGCCCTCTTGCCATGCCCTCGCTCCCTTTCTGTTTCAACTGTCCGAACTTCTTCCTCAAAAAGATTCGAGACGAATATTCATTGCTAGTATTTATCAATACACGGCGGAAGACAAGCAGGACCACTCCCGCGCGCCGCCCGTTTTAACTGAAACGATAGCCATCCGGACTGTTTCGAGTTATCATCGCTCAAACGGTCCAGGTCACGTTTCATCCGGCGACAGCCCAGGGTTAATCCTTTTGGCAATCGTTCCGGAGAACAAAAAGAATCCATCCACCGAGCAGAGACAATCAATGGGAAAGCGCAATAGAAGATTTCAGAGAGCCGCCGGCAGCTCTTCGGGCAATCCACATTTCGAGAATCTGGTTAAGCTGCGCGAAGGTAATCCGCAGGCTTATGAGCGTCTCAGCGAAGAGACACATCAAACCGTAGAAAGGTATCAAATGAGCCAGCTTGCCAAGACCTTCGAGTATAACCCGGGCAATGAAAGCCTGCTTGAGCTGAGCGAGCGCAGACCGGAAGTTTTTGCGCTGCTTAACCAGAGAATCAGAGAGGAAGTCGAACAATACGCCGCCAGCCGCCGCGCTCACAAGGTGGTCCAGGAAGAGCAAGCCGCCCCGGAAAACGGAACTTGAGAGATTCCGCTGCGCCGCCTCTGCTCCGGCAGCTTGATTGCGTGCTCTGACAGCCTTTAATCAAGAGAACGCCGCCGCGCGCTAAGAATTACAGCGCCCGCAACCGGCGCTCGCCAACTACAAAAAAAAGTTTCGATTGCATATTATTATCCGCCATGACGGAAAGCCGAAAACTGTCTTTGCCGGACCAATCGCGCGTGCCTGGGAATCTCGCGGGCGAGCCTGTGAATCTGCGCGAGCTGCTTGAGAGCCGCGCTCAAGCCAGCCCCTCCAAGACTTTTCTCTTCTCGGAAGCCGATGGCCGCTCCTACACTTACTCGGAATTTAATCGCGCGGTCAATCGCGCCGCGCACCTGCTCCGCTCGCGCGGCATCGAGAAGGGCCATGTCGTCAGCCTGCTCTTGCCCAATAGCGCGGAATACATCATAGCCTATTTCGCCTGCTTCAAGCTGGGCGCGCTGGCTGGACCAATCAACTCCCTGCTCAAGCCGCAGGAGATTGCTTACGTCATCTCGAACTCCGAAGCCAGGGCACTCCTCGTCGGCTCGGAATTCCTGCGAGGCATCGAAGCTATCAGAGCCGGATTGCCGGACCTGCGCGAGATAATTGTTTTTGATGATGAAGCGGAGGCCACAGCCGCGTTTGCCTCTGTGGAAGAGATGCCGCCTGCCGCCGACATCTCGCTCGAAGACGAAGCCATCATCATCTACACTTCAGGGACGACCGGAAAGCCCAAGGGCTGCCTGCTGACTCACGGCAACCTGCTTGCCAATGCGCGGCAGATTACAAACTGGCTCGGCTTTACAGAGCGCGACCGCCTGCTCACCATCATGCCGCTCTTTCACATGAACGCGGTCTCGGTCACGACCCTCACGCCGCTCTACAGCGCAGGCTCTACGGTCGTCAGCCAGCGGTTCTCGGCCAGGCGCTTCTGGCAGATGATCAACGATTATCAGATTACCTCCTTCGGCTCTGTCGCGACGATGCTCTCTATGCTGCTGGCGACCTATCCGGAGGGCGTGCCCGCAGGGCTTCAAACCGGCCAGCTACGCTTTGCCATGTGCGGGTCTGCGCCAGTGCCTGCGGAAATCCTGCGCCGTTTTGAAGAGACCTTCAACTGCCTCGTGATAGAAGGCTACGGTCTTTCGGAATCCACCTGCCGCTCGACCTTCAACCCGCCGGACCAGAGAAGGCGTCCAGGCTCTTGCGGGATGCCCATCGGCAACGAGATGAAGGTCTTTGACGAAGAGGACAGGGAAGTGCCGGACGGCAAGTTGGGCGAGATAGTCCTGCGCGGCGAGAATATCCTGAAGGGCTATTTCAAAAACGAGGAGGCCACTAGGCGAGCCTTTCGTCAAGGCTGGTTTCATACGGGCGACATAGGCTACAGGGACTCCGAAGGCTTCTTCTACATTGTGGACCGCAAGTCTGACATGATTATACGCGGCGGCGAAAACATCTACCCCCGCGAGATTGACGAAGTCCTTTATCAGCATCCGTCGGTCGCCGCCGCCGCCGCCATAGGCGTGCCCGACCAGCTTTACGGCGAAGAGGTCGCGGCCTTCGTCGTGCTCAAAGAGGGGACTCAAACTACTGAAGAAGAGCTAATCGCTTTTTGCCGCGAGCGGCTGGCAGACTATAAATGCCCTAAGACTGTCCGCTTCGTCGCAGACATTCCCAAAGGGCCAACAGGCAAACTCCTCAAACGCGAGCTGGCCCGACAGTACGCAATTTCGCCGGATCAGCCAAACGCACCAAACAATATTTGAAATTCCGAACTCTTCATCAACCTCTGCACACGGCCCACCGGCTACTATCTCGAAAATGGTCCAGATAATGTCTCTATTCTGGACCACAGGATCAGTAATATTCAGAGCGACCGTGATGTTGACAGATGTTCACACCTCTCAAGGCTGCGTGTCGTGGATTGTAGACACGGGTCAACGAGCAAGAAAGCTCGTCTGGAAGGCTTCCGGTAAAAAAACTAACGCAATCAGTTTCTCGCTTTAAATGGTACGGAGGTTGCAGCCCGAAGCCTGCGCCGCTGTTGCTCGCGGCTCCGAATCTTCAACGGAAAGTATCCTGAAAGGAGAACCCTTCATGCCCGTCTTCGATGCACGCATCACTGTTCCCGATAAGCGATTGAACGAGCTGGAAAAACTCAGGCTGGACCTCGTTTTCAAGGGCGCGCGCAGCCTTGAAGAAAATATCAGCGAAGTGCCCGGTATCCTGACCGAAGAACAGATTCAGCAGGTGAGGGACGCTGGTTTTGAGGTCGAGGTGGCGGGCGATCTGACGGAGGAGGCCAGGCAAAGGCGTGCGGAAGTTTCGCGCACCAACCGTTTCTCAGCCTTGACCACGGTCAAAGATTTTGAGGCCTTCTATGCCGGCACGCATGAAGCTCTCGCGCGCTCTGCGGTCCTGCCCCCGCCGTTTACAGGTTATCTGAATGTAGATGAGGTGGAATCCGCGCTCAAATCGCTGCCCGCCTTTTATCCGGACCTCGTAACGCTTATCAAGCTCCCCAACAAGACCGCCGAGAAGAGAGAATCCAATGCGGTTCGGATACGCGCAGGGTCCAAGCAGAAGCGGCGCGGCGTGCTCTTTATCGCCTCGGTCCACGCGCGCGAGTGGGGCGGCTCGGATATCTGCGTGAATTTTATTCACCAGATACTTCTCGCCTATAAATATTTCTCGCCGCTGGTGTTTGGCGGCAAGATTTATACTCCGCTACAGGTCAAAGCCATCATGGAGAATCTGGAGTTGTTTGTCTTCCCGGATGTCAACCCGGACGGCAAGGCTTACAGCCAGAGCGATGACCCGAACAAGCCCATACAGGGCGACTGGTGGCGTAAAAACCGCACGCCGTTCCCGGCGAAAAATGCTGTCGGCGTGGACCTCAATCGTAACTTCAATTTTATCTGGGATGAAACTATTCACTGTTCGGACGATCCCACAGACATCCAATACAAAGGCCCGCAGGCGGCCAGCGAACCGGAGACGAAAAACGTCGCCTACCTGCTGCAAACCTATCCGAACATTCGCTACTTCGTAGACATACACAGCTACGCCTCCGTCATCGCCTACAGGTGGGGCGATGATAACAACCGTCACGATAAGAGAGACCAGAACTTCGCAAATCCGAAATTCAAGGGGATTCGCGGGGTCACGCCGGACTACTTCGGGAATCTCCCTCCGGCCAATGAAAGCCTCTACAGGGAGTTTACTCCGACGCTGGACCATAACACGATGAAGGGTTGGGCGGAGCGGATGAGAGATGCGCTCAAGGATGTGCGCGGCGAGGTCTACACGGTCGGGCAGGCGGCTTTGAAACCTCTCTACCCGACCTCCGGCAGTTGTACGGATTACGCCTTCGGCATCAATCATCAAAAGTATCCGCTCAACAGGGTCTATGCCTTCACCATCGAATTCGGCAAAAAGTTTGTCCCGGAATATACAGAGATGGTCAACATCATGATGGAGATCAACGCCGCGATGACAGAGTTGTGCTGGTCCGTGCTGAGCGATCTCTACGTCCGCGACAGCGATAAAGACACCGGCGACATCCCGAGCAAAAGACCTTACTGGAACAGCCCCGACATCTGGGTGCGCAATTCGGAAGACGATGGGAAAGAGCATCAATCGCCTGTTCGCGGGCGGGACAACTACGTCTACGTGCGCGTTAACAATCGCGGCATGGCGGAGGCGAAGAAGGTGGTTGTGCGTGTTTACGTGGCACGTGCGCACGCAGGCTTTATCTTTCCGCAAGACTTTATTCCGCTGGACCGGAGTACGATAGATGCTAAAACGGGAGGCACATACCTCATCGGCGAAGAGAAGATTGATGAGATCAAGGCTGGCGAGAACGAGGTGACGCATGTCAAATGGAAATCCTCTTTGATTCCTCCGAAGAACTGGCACGCCTGCCTGCTCGTTGAGGTTGCTCCGAACGACGGTCCTCCGTCCGGCGGGAGAAGCGTGGTTGATAGCAATAACCTCTCGCAGAAAAATGTGACTATCGTGGATGCCAAACCGGGAGACGCTGTTAACCTGACTTTTCTCGTCGCTGATGTCGCGGCTCTTGAGCCGACAAAAGAAGAAGAAGAGGCGGAGGAAGAGGAGGTCGGCGTGAGGGGCGCTCGCAAGGCTCGCGTGCGCGGCAAGAGCCAGAGCGTCAGCGCAGAAGGCTCTGTTGTCGTCAAGAGAGTCAAGGGACCAGGACGGCTCGGCCTCTATCTGGACATCAACGACCAGCGCGCGATGAAGACGCTCAAACGAGCTGCGACAGTTCAACGCGGCGCGAAAGCGAAAACCGTTGCCAAGGGAGCGCGCAAGTCTACGAAGAGGACTTCAAAGCAAACCTCGAAGCAGACGCAGGCGACAGCCGTCAGCGGCTTTGATTTCGTCAGACAGGAAGGAAAGCAGATGCTCTCTTTAACGGGACAGAAACAGGGCAGAGTTCCTCTCAGTCGAAAGAGAGAGCAGAAGAAGGAGATGAGCTTGAAGGTGGTCGTGCCGAAAGATGCGACGGCAGGCGAACGCTACGAGCTTCATGTCGAGCAGCAGGACGGGAAAAAACGTGCGCTCGGCGGCCTCGTGCTCGAAGTCCGCGTCGTTTGATTCCGACTCCATTTAAAAAGCCGCCATCGGCCAAGAGTTAAACCACACCGGCCCGGCCTGCAAGAAGCTTTGCAAGCCGGGCCGCAAATTCTCTGCCTTTAAAACTATTCCCCTGCTGTAACTTGACAACCGGCCACGCTTGAAATAGAGTTCGCGCCGTTTTGTCAGGTGCTTATTTACCGTCGCCGAATGTAATTACTATATGCGTTCGGCATTGGCCCTTCACTTTGGTGTGTGATCGCGTCAGTCCGCAAGTCAAAAAAGCCCGGAGCCCCTTGCCTCAGTACGCTTCATACCATCAGCTTTAAGCTATCCGCCTCGCTCGCGGCCATAGCGCAGCCGCGATTGCCTGAACTATTATTCGCGAGAATCTTTCCGGTAATAAGCATCGCCCAGATAGCTATGCGGGGTTTCCGCGTAGCTGTTCCCCCAACTTTCAACGAAGGAGAATTTATGAGAATCAAAAGACTGTTAACTCTGACAGTTGCAGCAATCGTGATGGCCTTGATTTCACTCGTCGGCATCGTCACTGCAACCAACTCAACGGTGGTTGTGACGCCGACCAGCCCGAACGGCTGGACCGAGCAACACGCCACATGCGGCGCGACCGCGACCGGGTCGCAATCATACGTTCAAGGCCCAGAAAATCCCCCGGAAGGCACTGGCAGTCACCAGTTCCAGATTGGACCAGATGGAGATTCCTTCGAGGCTATACGCAACAGTAGTCTGAACGGTGTGAAATTATCGGACATCACAGCGCTCAGCTACAGCACTTATGTACAGCAGTTCGGCTCAGGCGGACAGGCTCCGTACATCATTCTCAATATTGACTGGGATAACAACGGGACTCTGGATGACCAGCTCTTCTTCGAGCCGGTCTATCAGAACGGGACTTACAGCGGCGACCCCGTCCCGAACCAGTGCGGCAGCAACCCCGCATGCGTCGTGACGGGCGAGTGGCAGGAATGGGACGCGTTGATTGGCGGCTGGTGGACCGAGACCGGTGGCCCGCCGCTCGTCACCTTGCAGTCCTACATCGCGGCCCATCCTGACGCGCGCGTCCTCAAGACCACCAGCGGCCTCGGCTCATTCAGAATCGCGACGGGCTGCGGCGGTGCTGCCTGGGCCAATTTCATAGGCAACGTTGACGCCGTCATTATCGGTTTCAATGGCAACACGACGACCTATGACTTTGAGCTTTATAACGCGCCGACCTCCGCCGCGCAGTGCAAGAACGGCGGCTGGCAGACGTTTAATCCAAACAGAACAGCCGGACCCTTTAAGAATCAGGGCGACTGCATACAGTATGTCAACACAGGGAAATAGCCTGCTTTGTTGAGCTGTTGATGGAGAGGCTGGCTTCATGCATGAAGCCAGCCTCTCTTTTTATTTGCCGGATTTACTGGTCCACGACGGGGATGATCGCGAGGTCTGCGCGTAAGAGGCCGAGCTGTGTCATGGCTGTGAGGCGCAGTGGCAGGCGGCGGCTGTCTTCGCTCATCCAGACGCGCAGTTGGAATTTGTCTGCCTGCGCGTCGTCAGTCGTCAGCGAAAGCTGCACGGCGCGGATTTTCTGTCCGCCCAGCTCAATCGTTTCACGCTTGAGGGAAGTGACGAAGAGTGTCGTCGGGCGATTGTTGACGAGGATGGAGACGGCATTTCTTTTGGGCGGCGCGAGGTTGAAAGAGCGCACGGCGTACATCACCGAGATGAAATCGTGTGTCCCGACGGGAATCTCTATCCGCATGCCCTTGTCCGTCGTCGCGTTGCCGCGATCCTGGTCGTAAGTGACGACCTGATTGACGCGGCGCTTTCCTTCAACCAGCGCCAGCTCCGTGCGAAAAGGGACGAGCGTTGTCGGGTCAACATAAGAGCTGATCTGGTCGTTGGCGACGAAGAGACGTTGCGCGGCATTGGTCGTCTGCGCACGCGCGGCGAAGAGCAGCCCCTGGCGATTGAAATAACGAGCGCGAGGGCGTACCTGGAATGAAGCCGTCCCGACAGGCTGCGCAACGCTCGCCAGATAGATGTTGTAGTTAAGCTGCTCGCCAACAGAGAAGGGCAGGCCGCTCAGCGGCGCGGACTCTGTCGCGGCGCTAGTGGCGCCGTTCGGGCTGCTGCTGGTCCGCTGCGGAACATTAGAGCGCGGTTGAGGAATTCCAGCTTGCGGCTGCGGCTGTGGTGTGGCAGTCGCCACGGGCGGCTCTGCTGCTTGAGCGGGCGCGGACAATTCAGAGCCTGCCAGTTCCGCGCGTATCTCACCGGACTTGTGCTGCGCCGTCAGGAGCACAGGGACATGCCACTGGTCATCGCTGAAGTAGATGCGCGTGCGATAGTCGTTGGCTTCGGAGTTGCCGGGCACACGAAGCTGCGTAATGATGGTTTGAAACGAGCCGACATTCGTCTTAATCAACTGTCGCCCAGTGACCTTCAGCTCGGCGACGTACTGCGCGGCCTCGCTGTTGACATTAAAACGGTAGACAGAGCCTTCGGCGAGCGGCAAAGAGCGGAAGCGATAAAAGGCCGAGAGGAAATCGTAAGTGCCCGGAAATTCTCCGGTCCGCAGTCTGGACGGGATGGCAGCCGTTCCGGCAGGCACGTTGTATTCGCTGGAAGTATCAGCCGTGCGCCCCGCTTCGCGTATCATCTGCTGCGTGCGAAAGGGCAGGCCCGTGCCGGCATCTATATAAGAGATGTAATCGTTGTTGATTGAATAGAGCGCGGCGTTGACGATGCCTGTTGTCTCAACGTGAGCGCGTATCTGCAAACCTTCGCGGCCATAGAAATTTCCGCGGCCCGCGATGAGCAGCTCGACGTGCGCAGCCGAGTTAAAGTTTGAGAAAGAGACGTTGTACGTCAGGCGCTCGCCGACGCGATAGGGCGAGCTGTTGAAGGGGAGAAAGGCTGCGTCGTCCGCGCGCTGTGCGCTCGCGGGCGCAAGCCAGACCAATAAGAGAAGAACTGCCGGAACGGCCAAACGGAATCTCAAATCGTTATTCCTCTTTTTCAAGCGATAACTCAACGACTCGTCCCCTCAACAAAAATCTACGGGTCCGGCGCAGGTTAAGCTTACACGCTATGGAAACTATAAAGTTCCTGATGGACCGACGCGCAGAGCCGCGCTTGATAGAAGAGCGTGCGCCATCATCATGCGTTCAAGCGACTGCGGCCCTCTGCATCTCCTCGCAGATTTCTCTGGCGGCGAGCGCTGGGTCCGCCGCTCTAAGTATCGCGCGCCCGACCACCAGATAGTCCGCGCCCGCTCTCAAGGCCAAAGCGGGCGTCATCACGCGCTTCTGGTCATCATCCGCAGCGCCCTGCGGGCGCACGCCCGGCGTGACAATCAGGAAACCCTCTCGCTCGACGGCCAGACGCACAGCACAGATTTCATGCGGCGAAGCGACGATGCCGTCAAGCCCGCAGTCTGCCGCCAGGCGCGACAACCGGGTCGCCTCTTCAAGCGGCTCATGTTTGATCCCGACTCCCGCAAGTGTAGCAGCATCCGCACTCGTAAGCACTGTCACAGCAATGATTTTAGGCCGCGCCAGCCCTTCGCGCTGGCAGACCTGCGAGAGCGTCTCGCAGGTCCGCCGCATCATCTCCCCGCCTCCCAGCGCGTGTACGTTGAGCATCCAGACGCCGAGCCGCATGGCTTCGATGCTGGCCGCCGCGACCGTGTTGGGAATGTCATGAAATTTAAGATCGAGAAAAACCTGCGCGCCCGCCTGGACCAGCTCGCGGACCAGCTCTGGACCAGCGGCTGTAAATAACTGGGAGCCGACTTTAAAGCGGCGCGTCACATCGCGCAGCCGCGCAAAAAGCTCAAGCGCCTCGCCCGCCGTCGGCACATCAAGCGCGATAATCAACCTATCATTAACCGAAGTCGTCATAAAAAGTTGGCTTCGTCTTTAGTTCGACGCTCTCAGAGAGTATTTCAAAACCGGAAGATGGGCCACCGCAGACACGGAGGCACAGAGAATAATTAGGAAAGATGTATTGAAATGTCTTATCAGCTCCTGATTTATCTTCTCTCTGTGGCTCTGTGGCTCTGTGGCTCATCTTGAAATCTGTTCTAAATATCAATTCAAGCTGAGGCAAATGCAAGCTCTGCGGCCCGGCAACCGACAGCTTCATCGAGCGAGCCGAAGCCTTCTTTCAGCAATAGCTCGGCCAGCCCGTCGTTAATCTTTCGAGCGATGCTGACGCCTTCGTAGATAAAGCCTGTGTAAAGCTGGACCAGGCTTGCTCCGGCGCAAATCTTTTCCCATGCATCGAGCGCGTTGAAGATACCGCCGACGCCTATGATCGCCATTTCTCCACGCGTCAGCTTGTAAAGCTCCGCGACGATTTTAGTCGAGCGAGCACGCAGCGGAGCGCCGCTCAGACCTCCCGCGCCGCAGGCCGCGACTTCAGCTACGCGTGTCTTGAGCTGCGCGCGGCTCGTCGTCGTGTTGGTCGCGATAATCCCAGACAGTTGCGCTTTGATGGCGACACGCGCCAGCTCTTCGAGTTCGCGCGTTTCGAGATCGGGCGCAATCTTGACGAGGAGCGGCAGGGGCTGGCGGCCCTGCGCGGCCTGTGCCAGCGCCCGATTCTTCTTTTGCAGCTCATCCAGAAGCTCTGCCAGCGCGTCCGGGTGTTGCAGCTCTCGCAGGTTCGGCGTATTTGGCGAGCTGACGTTGATGGCGACGTAATCCGCGACCTGGTGGACCAGTTCAAAGCTGTGCAGGTAATCCGGGATGGCATCTTCCAGGGCGACTGCTCGGCTCTTGCCGATGTTGATGCCGAGGACGCAGCCCGGACGTTGCGTGGCAAGACGGGCCGCCACCTTTGCCGCTCCGACGTTGTTGAAGCCCAGGCGATTAATCAACGCCTGGTCCAGTGGCAGACGAAAGAGGCGCGGGCGTTGGTTGCCCTCTTGCGGCAAGTGCGTCACCGTGCCGACTTCTATAAAACCGAAGCCGAGCGCAGACAGACTCTCAGCCGCCGTCCCATTCTTGTCAAAGCCCGCCGCCAGCCCGACCGGATTGCTGAAAGAGAGGCCGAAGCGTTGCAGCCTGCCGAAAGGCTCGCGGCTCAAACGCCCCGCGACAAACGCTCTGGCCCATTCTGTGCCGAGCGCCGCCGAGAGGGATTTCAAGGCCAACTCGTGCGCCTGTTCGGGCGGCAGGCGGAACAATAGCGGGCGCAGGATTTTGCTATAAAGCATCAGCGGCGGCGAAGGGGACGAGTATTCAAATGACGAGCAGGGAAAATATTAACCTGTCGGTTGCTGCTTGTCACCCGCCACCGATCTTGTTAGTATCGCGAGCCAATGGATTTTGTAGAGAAGGCACGAATTATGGATGGGGCGCGGATCAATCGCGCGCTGTCGCGGCTTGCCTCAGAGATTGTCGAAGAGAATCACGGGGCGAGCGATCTCTATCTGGTCGGGATACGCAGGCGCGGCGTTCCCTTAGCCGAGCGGATGGCGGACAAGATAGCCGACCTCGAAGGCATGCGCCCGCCCGTGGGCATCCTCGACATCACGCTCTATCGCGATGATCTTTCGACCGTCGGGATCAACCCGATAGTCAATCGCACGGAACTGCCCGGCGATATAGAGAATCACAGCATCATCCTGATTGATGATGTGCTCTACACGGGACGCACGATTCGCGCTGCGCTGGACCAGTTGATTGACTACGGTCGCCCTCGCCGCGTGCAACTCGCCGTCCTCATTGACCGCGGTAAGGAGCATCGAGAATTGCCCATCCAGGCCGATTACATAGGCAAGATAGTGCCGACGAAAAAGAGCGAGATTATCAAGGTGATGCTCACGGATTTTGATGAAGAAGAAGGCGTCGTGATTGTCGAGCGACCGGCGGAGGCGTCGGATAGTTCTTGAGAGGCGGCCAGCGATGGCCGCTTTTTTTTGTCAACCGCGAGAGGTAAGAGGTGACAAGATAAAAGTTTTTCTCCCGTCAGCTGTCGCCTCTCACACGTGACCTGTCAAATAGATGAACATGGCTTTTACGCGCAAACACCTGCTCGGGATACGCGAGCTGTCAGCCGCCGAGATCACGCATATCCTCGACACTGCGGAATCCTTCCGCGACATCTCGCAACGCAAGATTAAGAAAGTCCCAACCCTCCAGGGACGCACCGTCATCAACCTCTTCTTTGAGCCTTCGACGCGCACGCGTACCTCCTTCGAGATTGCTGCCAAGCGACTCTCCGCCGACGCCATCAATATCTCTGCCTCCACCTCCAGCGTCACCAAGGGCGAAACCCTGCTCGATACGGCGCGCAACCTCGAAGCGATGGCCCCGGATTGCATAGTCATTCGCCACTCTTCGGCGGGCGCGCCGTATCAACTGGCGCGCATCTGCCATGCGGCAGTCGTCAACGCGGGCGACGGGTCGCACGAGCATCCGACGCAGGCCCTGCTCGACGCGCTGACCATACGCGAGCGAAAGGGAAGCATCGAAGGTCTAGAGGTTGCCATCGTCGGCGACATACTCCATTCACGCGTCGCGCGCTCGAACGTGCATCTTTTAACGAAGCTCGGCGCGCGCGTGCGGCTGGCAGGGCCTGGAACGCTTGTGCCGCCTGACCTCGCGGAGCTGGTGGACCAGGGGCTGCGCGTAGAGCCTCGCATTGAAGATGCCATAGAGGGCGCAGATGTCGTGATGATTCTGCGTATCCAGCGCGAGCGTCAGACGGATGCCTTCTTTCCTTCTATGCGGGAATATGCCGTGCATTACGGCCTCAACCTGAAGCGTCTTGAGGGGGCCGCGCCCGATGCCATAGTGATGCACCCGGGGCCTATGAATCGAGGCATCGAGCTGGCTTCGGATGTGGCCGACGGCTCGCGCTCTTTGATTCTGGACCAGGTTTCCAACGGCCTCGCAGTGCGTATGGCAGTCCTCTACCTGCTGGCGGGAGGCGTGCGCGCGTCCGACGAGACCGAAGCCGAGAGAGTTACAAAAGAGAAGAGAACAGCCGAACGGAGCCTGGGATAGCTGATGAGATTATTGATCGCCAACGGCTACTTGATTGACCCGTCGCAGGGACAGAACAGCGGCAGGAATCTGTTGATTGAAGACGGGCGCGTGGCAGGGTTATTGGAGAGAAACGAAGACGCGCCGGAGGACGCGCAAGTTTTTGATGCGACGGGTCTCGTCGTGGCCCCCGGCTTTATAGACATGCATGTGCACTTGCGCGAGCCCGGGCAGGAATACAAGGAGACGATTGCGACGGGCGCGGCTGCCGCCGTGGCGGGCGGCTGGACCAGCGTCTGCGCGATGCCCAACACCGACCCTGTTAATGACAGCCCAGCCATCACACGCTTTATCATAGAGCAGGCCGAGCGCGCACGCCTGGCAAACGTCTTCCCCATCGGCTCGATCACCAAAGGCTCCGCAGGGGCCGAGCTGTCCGAGATGGGCGAGATGAAGAGCGCTGGAATTGTCGCCGTCTCGGATGATGGGCGGCCAGTGCCGTCGGCTGGCATGATGCGCCGCGCGATGGAGTATGCGAGAGGCTTTGAGCTGACGGTTGTGGACCACTGCGAAGACCGCTCGCTGGCGAGGGGCGGCGTGATGCACGAGGGGCACTGGTCGCTCGTGCTCGGGCTACGCGGAATGCCCGCCGCCGCAGAAGAGATGGATGCCGTGCGCGACTGCGCGCTGGCGGAATTGACGCGCGCACGCGTCCACCTCGCGCATCTCTCGACGCGTGGCGCGCTCGAAGCCGTGCGGCGCGCCAAAGAGCGCGGGCTGGCGATCAGTTGCGAAGTCACGCCGCATCACTGGACGCTGACGGATGCGGCGGTCGAAGGCTACGACACGAATACGAAGATGAACCCGCCGCTCCGTAGCCCTGAGCACGTCGCGGCCATCATGGAAGCCTTGAGCGATGGGACGATTGATGCTATCGCGACAGATCATGCTCCGCACCACGCGGACGAAAAGGCTCTCGAATATGATCAAGCTCCATTTGGCATCACGGGTCTTGAAACCGCAGTCGGTCTCGCGCTCGACCGTTTAGTGCATCAAGGCGTCATCAATCTTGAAAGACTCGTAGAACTGTGCTCCGTCAACCCCGCGCGGATTTTCAACCTCAGGGAGCGCGGCACGCTGCGCAAGGGCGCATGGGGCGATGTCACGATTCTGGACCCGGACCTCGTGTGGACTTTCGATGCCGCGCAATCAAAATCGAAAAGCCGCAACACGCCATACGATGGCTGGACCATGCGCGGTGCGGCAGTCGCCACCATCAACGCCGGACGCATCGTCTACCGCCACCCGGAACTGAGCCGCATGACAGCCCAAAAACAGAACGAAGAAGCAAGTCTGGAGTCCAGAGTCTGAGAGTCATAAGTCAAAAGCTTTTGATTCCAGACTCCAGACTCTCGGACTAACAAAAAGAGAGACCCGCTCGCGCTCTCCCCTTCGCGGGCGGGTCTCTCTCTGTGCGGTCGCTCACTTACGTAGTGACAGGGGCGACCGAACTCGTTAGATTTTTTTGTAAAGCCTGACTCTTTAGATTTTGTGGGAAGCCTGTTCGCGCTCTCCCCTTCGCGAACAGGCTCCCATCGCACGGCAAGCCCGAACAGCTTACCGATCCTTTAAAAACCTATCGAACATTGGCCGCCGGGAGCGCTATGCCCTGGTTGAGCACGACGCCGAACTGCATGTCGCGCTTGACGACAGCCTCGTGGCCTTTGGAGAAGACTGCACCGGCTGCGCCGAGTCCGCCGCCCACGATAGCGCCTATGCCCGCGCCTTTGCCGCCGCCTGCGATGGCACCAATCAGTGCGCCTGTGGCCGCGCCGCCGCCGATAAAGACCGCGTTACGCTTGGTCGCAGACCTGCCGGAGACCTGTCCCTCGTTGTCGTTGCTGACTGACTCGCTTCCGGCATCAGTCAAAGAGCCGTTGATGGCTCTGGTCATGCCCGTGGGCAGTTGGAGCGAGACGAAGGAGACGCCGAGCGTGCCTGCCTTACTCTTGCGCGAAGCGCGGTTGACGCTAGTCACGCGGCCCGTAATCGTGCTCCCCGCCGGAATCACTTCGACTCCGCCGGCGTAAACCGGGTCAACCACGGTCGTCGTAAAACGGTCTCCGACACGGGCCGTCTCAGAGCTAATCTGCTGATTCATACGCACGCGCAGCACAGTGTTAGCCGCGACGGTGTAATAGTTAGGCTGCGCTGCGCGCGGAGCCGTCCGCGAGGATGTGCCCAGACGCGGCGTGCGACGCGCGCGACGCCTCTGCGAAAAGGCCGGCGTGACGCTGCCCGCGATGATTGCCAGAAGAGCTAAAAAGCCTATGACGCGCTGCGCCAGCTTGCTGTTGATGTGTCTCATCGAATCCTCCGGTAAAGCCTGCCGCTCGCCCTTGAATCATCCTGTGTACCGAGCGACGCGGCGGGTCGTGTATCTCTTGAGCAATGAGCGTGCCACGTTCGGACAGTCTCTGGCCCGCCTCCCTAACGCTTGATATTTTGAAACTTAGAGGCTAAAACTGGCATGCTTAGATTGTTGAATTGGCGCGGATTATAAACCATGTGCGCGTGTGCGCGTGCGCTTTACACGAAATAGTGTGTGGGCATCTGGATGCTGCAAAATGCCGCGCGCCCTGCGGCACTTGCACGCGGCTCTCGCTTAAAGCCATCATGCCGCGAGCAGGTTTTAAGATGGTTCTCAAGTGGTCAGTTAAAAGAAGTGCTGAGTCAGCGTTTCCCGTTGGGGCTTGGTCGCACAGTGAGAGGAAACCGGATGAAGGGCTGGCGTAGGTTGTGTCTGGCAGGTATCGTCGTGGCCCTGTGGCTGGCGTGCGGGGTCTGCGTCTGCGGACAGACGAGGCGCAAGGATAGCCCTGAGCCGCAGGCTTCCAGGCGGACGGCGCGGCCCGTGGCAATTTCCGGCAGGCTCCTAGCCGAGAGCCTGGGCCGCGCGCCATTGCCTTACACAGTCTTGCTGCCCGCCGAATACGAAGCGAGCGCTCGGCGTTATCCTGTCCTCTACCTGCTACACGGGCTGACGGGCGGCGAGAATGATTGGCTGACGCGGACCAATCTCTCGCTTTACGCGGCGCAATATCATTTAATCATAGTCATGCCGGGCGTCGGCGATAGCTGGTATGCCAACAGCGTAAGCGACCCTCGCGCGCGTTACGAAGAGGCCATCGTCCGCGACCTCATCAAGCACATTGACGCTCTTTATCGCACGCTTGCCAGCGGCTACGGTCGCGCCGTCGCGGGTCTCTCGATGGGTGGACTCGGCGCTTTAAAGTTTGCGCTGCGTTATCCGGAGCTGTTCGCCTTTGCCGCCAGCTTCAGCGGCGCTTTTGATGTGCCGCGACTGAGCGGGTTGGACGGGGCGAGCGATAGATTGTCGCAGACGGCGCGCAGCGTCTACGGCGAGCGCGACAGCCAGACGCGGCGAGACGACGACCTCTTCCTGCTCCTCGAACGCATCAAGCCTGAGCGCACGCGTCTGCCTTATCTTTATGTGAGCGTGGGCACGAATGACGCGCTCTCGTCCGTCATGCCGAGCAACCCGCGTCTGGCAGAGGCTTTACGCGCGCACAAAATCCAGTATGAATACCACGAGCGGCCAGGCTCGCACGACTGGCGTTTCTGGGATGCGGAAATCGGCTCGGCGCTCAAGCGTATGAGCGATTTCATCCCGCAGATGAATAAAGAGCAAAGATAACCGTCAAGAATAGCTCACACTTTATCTTCTTTCAGAGATGGCTTACGAGAAGCCGGACAGATGAGAAACGACGAATCATCCATATTGCTGCGGGGAGCGCGAGTCGTGCTGCCTCTGGGAGTCGCGGAGGGTCTCAACATCCTCCTCGAAGGCGAGCGGATTGCAAGCCTCTTCGAGCATGAAGGGCGCGCCAGTCGCACTGCCTCTGCGATTCCGGACCAGCCCCACATTGTTTATGACCTCGACGGGCTGCTGCTCTTTCCAGGTCTGATAGACATACACATTCACGGCGCGGTCGGCGTTGACACGATGGAAGCGACTGCCGACGACCTCCACCGCGTCGCGCGTTTTCTAGCCAGCCGTGGCACGACCGCCTGGCTGCCGACGCTCGTCCCCGGACCTCTCGAAGATTACCGCCGCGTCTCACAGGCTGTGGGCCAACTGATGCTCAAGCAACACGAGCGAGATCCTGCCGCACGCTCGCTCGGGATTCATTATGAAGGCCCTTTCGTCAACAGCGCGCAGCACGGCGCGCTGAGGGCCGAGTTCTTCAAGACCTACCGGAGCGCATCGGACGCAGATGTGCTCCTGCCTGTGGACGCGCACGGCGCGGCCCATCTCACCACACTCGCGCCCGAAATTGAGGGCGGGATAGAGCTGATACGCGAACTGCGCAGGCGCGGGTGGGTCGTTTCCATCGGGCACACTCGCGCCGGCGTAGAAGTTCTGGACCAGGCTTGCGAGGCGGGCGCGCAGCACATGACACACTTTATGAACGCGATGTCGCCTATGCATCATCGCGCCCCCGGTCCAATCGGGTGGGGCCTGCTGCGCGACGATGTGACCTGCGACATGATCGCGGACGGCGTGCATACAGACCCGCTCATGCTGCGCCTCATGATGCGTTGCAAGAGCGCGGAGCGGCTCGCCTTGATTAGCGATGCGGTCGCGCCGACGGGCCTCGGCGACGGCGAGTATCAGATTTGGGGTGAGACCATCTCTGTCCGCGAAGGGCGCACGCGTAACCTTCAGGGCAGCATCGCAGGCTCTGTCATCACTGTGCTCGATGCGGTGCGGATGATGCTCTCGCTCAACGTCCCAGCCGAAGAGGTGGCGCGCATGGCGGCGCGAAATCCTGCGCGCTTGCTCGGGTTGGAAGAAAGCTGCGGCTCGATTGAGGCGGGCAGGCGTGCGGACCTTGTGGCGCTGGATGATAAAGGAAATGTTAAGCTGACGATTATCGGCGGTCGTGTGGCGTTCGATGCCGTGCGGGGGAGCGTCAGCGCCTCAACCGATAGTTGAAGATAAAGAGTTCGGTCTTAAAGGATTTGGTCCACTGGTCCGCTAATTATTCATGCTGATAAAAAACGTAAGTCAAGCTCGCAGCCGGAGTGCGGCCCTGCTCATACTCTTCGCGGCCTCCCTTTTCATCTTCACGCAAACAGCAATCTCGCAAGACGCGCCCGCGAAGGCTGAGACGCACGGGCCGGCCTACGAATATCTCTGGTATGAAGCCGAGAACATGCGCGGGTTTGCGACCAACCAGCGCGGCGAGCCTATCTTGAATCCTTCATGGCAGGATTGGCCGCGCGCGAAGACGCCTGGCTGGGGGATGAATGGACCGGGCGTCTCGGCGGAATGGTCGCAGGGCGGCGAGAGCGAATGGAATTCCGCCGCCGCCAGCCGCGACGAGATACGCGCGACCATCTATCAGGATTTTGAAGTGCCGCGCGCGGGGCAGTACAGAATCTTCGTGCGCTATGCGGACTGGTCCAGGCTGACGGAGAATTTTATTGTCCGTATCACGGCGCAGGGGCGCGAGGTCTTTCGACAGGAGTTTGGCGCGCGTGACATCTTAGACCCTCACGACGAGGTGAGCATGTACTGGGGTTGGGCCTTCACCTGGTCCAGCGCGCCCGCCACGCTTCAGAAAGGAGCGGCGCGGCTTTCAATCGAGATTGAAAGAGAAGCCGGAGCCCGCCGTCATGTTGATTGCGTCCTCATCACAAACGACCCCGCTTTCGAGCCTCAGGGAAGACGCAAGCCCGAGTTTGCCTGGATGCGCCTGCTGCGCGAATGGAACGCGGCGCGGCCCGCGCTCACCTCTTTACTTCCAACTCAAAGCATTGCACAGGCCGGAGCAGTGCCCGCCAGATGGCAGCGCCCGCCGATAGCCGGACGCGATTTCCTGATGCCCTGGAATATCACGCCGGACTTCTGGGTGCTCTACGACAAGCCGCCCGCGGAGCGTCCTCTTTATCCTTTCAACGCCGAGCCGATTGATGAGTTCGTCAAAAAATATAGCGGCGCGCGTGAAGTTCCCATCTTCGATAACAAGCTGGTCGTGCCCGTCATTTATATCAACGACCTGCCGCGACTCTTGCGCGAAGAGAGCGCCTTCCTGCGTTATCTGCGTGAGACGCGCTCGCCCTTTGCTGTGCTGATTAACTACGGCGCGGCGCAGATGGATGAGGCGCAGGGACAGGCCGCCTGGAAACTGCTCAACGGAGAGCTGCGCGAACAGTTCCTCGGCTGGATTTCGGGCGAGAGCATAGGCTTTGTCTGGGAGGAATCCGCGACACATTTGAAGATTACGCCGGAGATGTCGAGGCGCGAACTGCTCGAAGCGCACAGGCTCTTTTACACGGACGCGCTCAATCGAAAGTGGAGCGCGACCTTTCATACTCCGACTGGTCCAATGTGGAACAAGCTCATCCCCGCGCAGGCGACCTCCAGCACCTCCTTCGCACATGCCCTGGGCGAATGGGGCAGCCGCCTGATAGGGATTGAGACAGCCGCCGTCCAGCCCGCGACTGCGATGAGGCTGGCGTTTGCGCGCGGCGCGGCGCGGCAGTACGGCGGAGCTTTTCTTTATTACCACGCGCCCAACTTCGGAGACACGGCGACGACTTTTACAAAGGTGCAGAATTTCGCCGGGCCTGATTTCTTTCTGCACTCGCGTTATGGTCCAACGATGGGACCGTCGCTCTCTTGGTATCGCAAGAGCTATTATCTTTATTATATGGCGGGCGCATCCGCCATCTATCTCGAACAGGGCTTCGACCAGTTCTTCAAGCCCGGACCGGGCGAGCATCCCTTCCAGCTTAATCCTCTGGGACGCATTACGGACGAATTCGTGCGCTTTACCACGGCGCATCCCGAGCGCGGCACGCCCTACACGCCCGTCGCCTTCCTGCTCGACCCGGCGCACGGCTGGGAGATGACGGATTATCCGCATTGGCCCTTCGGCGTCTCGCAAATCAGCAAGCACGACCGCGCCCTGCGAGAGCTTTTCGGCGCGGCCTATTACCCCCTGCCAGCCAACGAGGGCGAACCCGCGACGGCAGACCGGCAGGCTTTTATCTCTTCGGCCTTCGGCGACATCTTCGATGTGCTGGTCGCCTCGAATACGCATCCCGAGGCGATAAAAGATTATCGCGCGCTGGTCGTCGGCGGACACGTCGAATGGAATGAAGACTGGTCCAGGCGGCTCGCACAATATGCTAGAGAGGGCGGCGTGGTGGTGCTCAACGCGGCGCAGGCGAAGGGGTTGCCGCCGGAGTTGACGGGCGCGAGGCTACGCGGCGAGACGGCCGAAGCGGATGATGCCATGTGTCTCTTAAAGGATGCGACGGCTGCCGATTTACACGGGCAGCTCTTCAGGTATGAGCGGGTTGAGCCCCGCGCCGAAGGGGTTGAGGTCTTGATGAAGACGGCTGCGGGCGATCCACTCGTGACGCTCAACCGCATAGGGCGCGGGAGCGTCATCTTCTGTGCGCTGCCTGACCTGCTCGCAGAGGATGAGCGGCTCGCTCCCTTTGTTGCTCATCTTCTGGTCCATCTTTTTGCGGAGGCCACGCCCGTAGAGGTCAGGGGCGAAGTCGAATATCTGGTCAATCGCACGCAGCGGGGCTGGGTCTTGACGCTGATTAACAACAGGGGCGTTTACAAGCCTCAGCAGGGATTGGCCCAGGTCAATCGAGGCGAGAGCGTCGCGGTCACCCTGAGCCTGCGCGGCCAGGGAATCAAGGAAGCGCGCGAATGGACCACCGAGCAGCCTGTCCCGGTTGAACGAAATAAAGGGCAGGACAGCCTTAAGCTCAACATCGCCGCGGGCGGTATCAGTGTTGTCGAGGTGATTCAGAAACCTTAAAGAGAAACGATGAAGATGAGCTAGATGAAGGATGAGCTATCGGGATTGATTGATAGTCGCATGGGCAGATTGATTCCATGAGACAATGCGCTAATAGCTTCTTCTGCAAGTTGATTGTCGCCGCGTTCAGACTTCCAGCTTGAGCTGGACCAGCAGTGGGAAATGGTCCGAAGCGAGTGCCACGCCCGCAGGCTCTCTGATTACCCGGCAGCTTAGCAGATGGTCTCCGAACTGCGCCGGTAAAAAAATATAATCGAGCCGGAGGTGCGCATCCCAGGTCGGAAAGCTATAGCCTTCATCATTCGGATAGAGATAGCGATAGCCGTCGAGGTATCCGGCATCGAGCATGATGCGGATGGTCTCTCGTTGTATGTCGCGCCCGCTAATCCAGACGAGCGCCCTGATCCATGCCGGCATACGCCGCGTGTCGAGCAACTCGCCCGGCGCTAGAGTGTTGAAATCTCCGACCAGCGCGTGAAAGCCGGACTGGTGCTTTTTGATGCCATCAAGCAACGCGCGTATCTCTCGCGCACGCCTGCGCTCGCTCCATTTTGAGAAGCGTGCGCTCAAATGCAGACCGAAGATGCGAGCCTCTGTTCCGGCGGGCACGATCTCCAAAAAAGAATGTTTCGCGCCGGGCGGGTAATGCCACTCGTGATGAGCAATCTCAAGGCGGCTGATGTAGGCGATGGAATGGCGCGGCCGCGCAGCCCAGAACTGTAAGCCCGTCGCGTGGGCCAGTCGTTCGATAACGCGCGTGTCGGTCGCTTCCTGAAAGACAACCATGTCGGGCGCGATGCTGTTGATGGTCTCGGCCAGCTGCGTTTCGCGGCCACGCCCGCCAAAGCGTATGTTGTAGCTGAGAAGCTTGAGGGCCACTAATCTTCCTCTGCCTCGATCAGTGTGTAGTAGGGTTGATTCATCAGCACGTCGCGGGCAAAGAGGATGATATTGGACGTGGCCTGAAAGTTGACGGGACGGCCCGCCAGATGCTGAAGCGAGCGGCGCAGCGCATCGAGCGTGGGAGCAATCTCCGGGTCTTTGTCGCCATGAGGTTTTGTATGAAGCCCCGGAATATAGTATGCGTCCTCATGCCAGCATTGCATGACCTCGTCGCCGATGAGCGTCACATCCAGATCGCTCGTCCCCGCTCCGTCTGCATCGAACGGCGCTCCGTCTTCCCAACGCTCAGCCGTCACCACGCTGCCGCGCAGCGCAACGCCCGTCCCCGAGGGCAATCCTTCACGCAGCCTACGGCAAAATTCCTCGAACCTCTTAGCGTCTCCATTAAAACCGAGCTTGATAATACGCCCGCGAATCTCCTCGTCAGTCATCTCGGCTACATCCTTGCTCATCACACCCACCCTCTGTCTTTCGTTAGTCTACGGCCCTCGCGCGCCGCCGCAGAATCTTAACAGGCTTACGATTAAAAACCAGCTTGCGGGAGGCGAGTTAGATTGGCGGTGGACCAATCAGCGGCGAGATGGGCTGGATAAAAGGCTGTATCCGAGGCGCTTGATTTGAATTCGGACAACCCGTAGAGACTTGGACTAGTTGGGGGCTGAAGAAAACTGCGTGGCTGAGAAGAAGTGCTGGTGCCGAGGGCGGGACTCGAACCCGCACGCCCTTGCGGACAACGGATTTTCTTACCACTACAGCTTTCACCGCCCATCAGAAAAGATGGTTTGTGGTCTGGACTATACCTTCACCTTTTGTTACGTATAAACGTAATAGTCAGGTGGGAGCCGTCTAGTCTCTACACTTTTTTGGAGGCCACATGAAGCTGCGTAAATATACCGAGCAACAACTTGTAGATGCGATTAAAAACTCGTCTTCTCTCGCACAAACATTAAATAAGCTCGGCGTTGCTCCATATGGTGGGAACTACGTAATTTTGAGAAGAGCCATTAAGCACTTCAACTTAAATACTTCCCACTTCACCGGACAGCTTTGGAATAAAGGTCAAATCATTGGACCAAAGCAACCATTGCAGAAATATCTGAATAATGAACTTCAAATAAGTTCTACAAAGTTGAAGAAAAGACTGTTATCAGAAGGTCTCCTTAAAGCGCAATGCTCTAGCTGTGCAAACATGAGTTGGCTCGATCAGCCGATACCCCTTGAGCTAGACCACATTAATGGAGATCATCACGACAATACATTCTCCAACCTGCGATTACTCTGCCCCAACTGTCATGCTCTAACTCCAACCTATCGCGGCAGGAATATTGCCCCCAAACTTAGCTCGGTGTTGCCAGATTAAAGGTTTCACCGACTTTGACTCCATTCACGTCAGGGTTTCCGGCTGACGTGCTCAAATTAATTTAAGTCCGTAGCGTCTGCCATTCCGCCACCCCGGCACGGGCAAGAAGATAACACGCGCGCCCGCAGCTTTCCAACTTCTTCACACGGATGGCGGCAGGTGTTAGAATGTTTGCGTTGCCACCCTTAACCATCCGCAGCAGCTTGAGCAGAGACTTTTTATGAGCGAAGAACAGGACGTATTCATCGAGCACTTGCAGCGCTCCGGGCTAAAACGCACGGCGCAGCGCGACCTCATCCTCGAAGTATTCCTGCGCACGGAAGAGCATCTCTCAAGCGAAGACCTTTATCGGCTGGTCCAGAAAGAAGACCCGACCATCGGCCAGACCACAGTTTACCGCACGCTCAAGCTTCTCACCGAAGCGGGGCTGGCGCGAGAGGTGCGCTTCGGCGATGGCCGCACCTATTACGAGCACAACTACAAACACCAGCACCACGACCACATGGTCTGCATCAACTGCGGCAAGATTATAGAGTTCTACTCCGAAGAGCTGGAAGCCATACAGGATGCCATGACGGCCAAGCATCGCTTCGAGCCGACGCAACACTCTCTGCGCATACTGGGCTACTGCTTCGATTGTCGCCGCCAATCCCAGGACCGAAAAAATCAGGCCGAGGGAGCGCAGCCGCGTTTCCGCCTGACCTCCGTCCACACTGATTAGAAGTGAGCCTGCGCGAGATCCTGAATCGTCAATCGTCTATCGAAACTGCTTTTCCCTCTTCAATCTTGAAGATTGCGGATTCGCTCTTGACGATTCACGCTCTTTGCCTTTTTGCCCGCTCTGGGTGTAATTTCCTTTTGTCTCCCCAGAAATTATCTCTACCATTTATTGATGAGGCCGGATGAGCGTCGAAATCAGATTTGAGCCGGATGGTCCAAGCGGCATCATCGCCGAAGGCAGTTATCTGTGGGATGCTGCGAGGCGCATGGGCGTGCAGTTGCCCGCCGAATGCTCGGGGCGCGGCGAGTGTGATACTTGCGCCGTCATTGTTGACGAGGGCGCAACGCTCCTCTCGTCGCTGACAGATGCGGAGCGCGAGCGTTTGAGTCCTGAGCGGCTGGCGGCTGGCGAGCGGCTGGCTTGCCAGGCCAGGGTCGAGCGCGGAGGCGAGCTGGTCCTGCGTCCTGTCCCGGTGACCGAGCGCGAAGAGACAACGGCAGAATCTGCTGGCGACTTGCGCAAAGAGTTTCGCACGCTCCCTTTGCAAAGCAAGCTCGCGACGCTGGTCGAGCTTGAGGCCGTGACGATGATGGAAACTTTGAGCGCCATCGCAGATGTGCCGATTGCGCTCGGCGAGAAAGTCTTCAACCTCATCGCGGGCAAGGGGCGCGAGTTGAGCAGGCGCAAGCGCGAGGAGCATCGCCCGCCCGAGCATCTTTCTGAAGAAGAGGCGAGTGGCGAAAAGGAGCGTGGATGAGTGAAGAGTCTGCGCTTATCGGTGATAGCTCGATGCACACGGAGAGCGAGCCTGCGCCGGGCGGCGGCTTTTATCGCCATCGGCTGACGATTCGTTTCACGAACGGCGAAACGGTCGTTTACACTGTCCGCGAGGCGCTCCACGCCGAAGACATCCCGGCGCAGGTCCGCTTCGTCGTGATTACTTCTTATATGTGCGAGCCGCCACAGCGCTGCGATGAAGTCATCCTGCTCAATCTCAATGACATCTCTTTTATTAAGACTGAGCACATCACTAACGAAGAGCTGGAGCGCGAAGAGATGACGCGCCGCGAGGCCGAGCGACAGCGCAGCACCATCACTGCTCCGCAACAGCGGCTCTCGCACATAGGCTTTATTTAACGTCAAGCACCCTTCTCAGGAAGATGACCAGGAGCGCGACCTGACAAATTTTTCAGACTGATGAGCAAAGCACATACACTTAAACATCTGGCGGCTTCATGCGCCGCAGACGCGCGCTCTTTCCTGACGCTCTTCGCCCTGCTCGTGATGCCTTTCAGTTTGATAGGCTGTCCCGGAAACGAGGCTGCGCGCAGCAGTTCTACGCCCGCGCCCGGCGCGAACGCTTCGCCCACACCGCAGCCTTCCGCCACCGCCTACACAGGGTTTGACGGCGACCGCGCTTTCGAGCACGTTCGTAAGCAGGTCGAATTCGGGCCGCGCCCGCCAGGCTCTCCCGAATTGGCAAAGACGCGTGAATACCTCGCCGCCGAGCTAAAGTCCTACGGGCTGCTCGTCATGCAGGATGAGTTTACGGCTTCAACGCCCGTCGGCCAGCGCAAGATGGTCAACCTCACAGCCGAGCTGCCCGGCGAATCGAGCGAGGTCATCATCATCTCAAGCCATTACGATACGAAGCTCTATGAAAAGTTTCGCTTCGTCGGCGCAAACGATGCAGGCTCATCCACGGGAGTCCTGCTTGAGCTGGCGCGCGCCATCACCGCCAGCCGACAGAAGCCGCGCTTTACCTACTGGTTCGTCTTCTTCGATGGTGAAGAGGCTTTCTGCGAAAGCTGGGACGAGTGCAGCAAGCCCGGCGCGCCCGACAATACTTACGGCAGCCGTCGCTATGTCGCGCAGTTGACCGAGAAAAGGGAAGTCAAACGTGTGCGCGCGATGATTCTGATGGACATGATCGGCTACAAGAATCTTGAGATCGGGCGCGATGATATGAGTACGAAGTGGCTGGTGGATATTATCTGGCAGACTGCGCGCGAGCTGGGCTACGCGACAACGTTTCCGAGTCGGCTCGAAGGCGTCGGCGGCGACGACCACGAGCCTTTCCTGCGCGCCGGGATTGATTCCGTAGACCTCATACAGCTCAATAGCTATCCACACTGGCACACGCCCGAAGACACGCTCGATAAAGTCTCCGCGAAGAGCTTGAAGATTGTCGGCGACGTGCTGCTCTCCAGCCTGCCGAAGATCGAGCAGCGATTGTCAAATAAACGCGGCTCGTAAAATCTGCGAAGGACAAGGAGGCCCGCTCATGTTGAAATCCGCAGACATACTCGTCCCTGTAGATTTTTCTCCCTGCTCCCTCAACGCCATCCGTGCAGCCATAGGCATCGCCGCGCCCGACGGCGACCTGACGCTGCTTCACGTCATAGACGAAAATTTTGTGGACGACGCGGTGGCCGCAGGGCTGGGCAAATCCGACGAGATACAGGCGCGTATGCGCGAGCGGGCGGAGATTGATTTCGAGACGATGCTTGAAGGAATCGAAGCGGGCGAGGTTGATATAGAGCGGATGATTGTTATCGGCTCGCCCTTCGTGGAGATTCTCAAGATCGCGCGCGACCTGGACCTGCCGATGATAGTCATGGGGGTGCGTGGCCGCTCCACTCCGCCCGAAGAAGTCCTCTTCGGCTCGACAGCCGAGAAAGTCCTGCGCGGCACACGCGTTCCCGTCCTCTGCGTTCCATTCTAAAAAATGTTTCGGATTTCAAGCTTTGGGTTTTAAGTTTCGGGCTTCAAATTTCAAATTCCGTGGCACAGGATAAGCTTTGAGCTTTGAACTCCAAAACTCCCGCCTGAGAATCTTCGTGTGTACGGGATTGGCGCTTCTGGCCTTTGCTATGAATTCGGTGCTCTGCCGCCTGGCGTTGGGCGGGGCTGCGATTGATGCCGCCAGCTTCTCGACCGCTCGGCTGGGTTCGGGCGCTGCCATGCTATTGCTGTTGACGGCAGTCTCAAAGGGAGAGCGTACCCTGTCGCTGCGCGGCAACTGGATTTCGGCAACGTTGCTCTTTCTCTACGCAGTTGCTTTCTCGCTCGCGTACCTCAGCCTGAGCGCGGGCGCGGGCGCGCTGATTCTCTTCGGCTCCGTGCAGGCGACTATGCTCTTGACGGCTTTGCGTGCGGGCGAGCGGCCTCGACTGTTAGAGCTGGCGGGGTTGTGCATCGCCATCGCGGGTTTAGTCTACCTGGTATCTCCGGGGCTGGCGGCCCCTTCGCCGCAAAGTTCTGCTTTGATGGCCGTCGCGGGAATCTCCTGGGGCTTCTACTCTTTGCGTGGCCGCAAGGCTCTGGACCCGCTGGCCGACACGACCGGAAATTTTGTTCGCGCACTGCCGCTTGCCATCATGGTGAGCCTGCTGATGTTCAGCCAAAGACACATCTCCACGAAGGGCTTGCTCCTTGCTGTCCTCTCCGGGGCTGTGACTTCGGGCTTGGGTTATGTCGTCTGGTATATAGCGCTGCGTGGACTGACGGCGACGCGAGCGGCGACCGTCCAACTGGCCGTGCCCGCCCTGGCAGCCCTTGGCGGCGTTCTGTTGCTCTCAGAGGTCATCACGATACGCCTGCTGGCCGCGGCGAGCATGATTCTGGGAGGCGTCGGGCTGGCCCTTCTAAGCCGCCAGCGTTCAGTGTCAGAAAAGAAAGGAGACTAAACGCGAAGCGCCGCAAAGATCGTAGAGATTTTCCTTGCCTTCTCTCTCTAGTCCTACTCTGCGCGCGTCCTTTGTGGCTCTCCTGCCTGCTCGCTTTGATTGATTGGCGAGACGCCTTAAATCATCGCTCAAAATCTTCCGGACGAAGAACACAGAGTTAACACAGAGAATCCAATCCTTCGTGTCTTCTCCATTATTCTCTTTGTTTCCCTGATGGATTAAACTAAAGGCCAGCTTTCAAAAGGGTCTTTCGTGGCGCTCTCTTTGTAAATCGAATGATGATGAGAAACATGAAGAAACGTGTGGCCGTCATTGCGGGCGACGGCATTGGACCGGAAGTCATAAGGGAAGCCGTGCGCGTCCTAGAAGTGCTGCGCGAGACGCACGGCGTAGAGCTTGAGCTAAAGCATTTCGACTGGGGAGCGGATAAGTTTCTGCGCGAGGGCGTGACGCTGCCCGATGGCGCGCTCGACATGCTGACGAACGAATTCGACGCCATCCTCTCAGGGGCCTTCGGCGACCCGCGCGTCCCGACCAACCGGCACGCGGAAGATATTCTGATGGGGATGCGGCGCGGTCTGGACCTCTATATCAACCTGCGTCCGGTGCGTCTGCTGGACCAGCGACTGACACCGCTCGGCGGGCGTGCGCCGGAGGAGATTGATTTCGTCGTCTTTCGCGAAAACACAGAGGGCGCATACTGCGGCGCGGGCGGCTTTCTAAAAAAAGGCACGCCGGACGAGATTGCCACGCAGGAAGAGTTGAACACGCGGCGCGGCGTCGAGCGCATCATCCGTGCCGCCTTCGAGTATGCGCGCGGGCACGGGCGCGGGAAAGTGACGATGGCCGATAAATCAAACGTTCAGCGCTTCGGCGGCGACCTCTGGCAGCGCGTCTTCCATCAAGTGCGCGAAGAGTATCCTGAGATTGAAGCCAATCATCAGTATGTTGATGCGATGGCGATGTACATGGTGCTCAATCCGGCCCAGTTTGATGTCATCGTGACGAATAACCTGTTCGGAGACATCCTGACGGACCTCGGCGCGGCGCTTCAGGGCGGGCTGGGGCTGGCCGCCTCCGGCAATATTCATCCGTGTAGGGTCTCGCTCTTCGAGCCTGTGCACGGGAGCGCGCCGCCGCTGGCCGGAAAATCCCTGGCTAATCCGGCTGGAGCTATTCTCACTGCGGCGATGATGCTAGAATATCTCGGCTATGATGCGGCGAGCAGTGCGGTTGAAAGGGCTGTCGGTGAAGCCATACGCGAACGCGCGACGACGCGCGACACGGGCGGCACGCTGACGACCGAGCAGGCAGGCGCGGCTATTTGCCAGAGAATTAAAAGAAGCGATGAGTCATGAGTGATAAGAGATTTGCTCATCATCAATCGTCGGTGGAGCAAACGCTTTTTCTCTCTTGACGGTTGACTCGTTTCAGGTCTTCTCTCATCACTCGTCGCTTCTTATTCATCGCTGTTTTTATGAACGGTAGTAAGAAAGAGTCTGCACAAAGGTTGGTGGCGCTCCTGGTCATCGTCGCGATGCTGGGCGTGCTGGGGATTCCTCCGTCCGTCATCATCTTCTTCGGCGTCGTCACCTATTTTATCTGGCGCGCCGTGCGGCATACCGAGCATCAGGAGACCGGGCGCATTTTCGAGTTTTACAAGGATGCCAACGACATCCTGCGTGAAGAGGAGCGGCGGTGGTACGGGTTTGAGCTGGCGGAGGTCATAGACATGGGCGAGCGCGTGCTGCATTCTATGACCGATGCGCCGCCGCTGGTCCACTTTGCGCTCGGCGCTCTCTATCATCACGCGGGCGGTTATCAATCGGCTGTCGAGCATCTCTCCTATCTGGTCGAAGACGAGCAGTCGGCAGAGCGCACGCGCGTTTCACCTTCGCCGGAGCTGCGTCGTTACGTTCATATCCTGCGTAAGCTTGAGCGTGAGCCTGCCGAAGCGCCGCAAACGATGGCGGCCATCCGCAGCCTTGAACGTGCCAGGCGCACGCGCGCAGAAATGCTCCTGACGGAAAGCCGCGAAAAGCTTAAAGTCACTCCCATGCTCACACAGAAGCACGCGCCCGCAGCGGCATCGCTTGAGACCGGCTCGTCAAATAATGATTCTGCTCAGAGGCCCGCTCCCGTTAGACTGCCGGGTGCTTATGCCGCTCCACCTCCCATCGCCGAAGTGTTGCGCGACGTGTACGAAGAAGAGAAGAAGACAGCTTGATAAGTAAAAAGGCCAAAGGTAAAAGTAAAAAGGCAAACGACAGGCGACGGCCCATTTAATCAAGAGCTGCTTTGATTCGCACTTTGTCTTTGAGCTTTCTACTTTTGCCTTTTCTTTTATGCCGGAGGCATTGTTTTGGCGACCGAGACGACCATCGGTAATTATCGCGTCGAAGAGATGATCGGGCGCGGCGGGATGGGGATTGTGTATCGCGCGCGCCACCTGACGCTGCCGCGCGAGGTCGCCATCAAATCCATAGGAGCCAGCGCGGGCCGAGACCTCCGCCGCCTCAAATCCCGCTTCGAGAAGGAAGCCTACATCCAGTCGCAACTGGACCATCCGGGCATCGTTAAAGTTTACGATTACATTGTCGCCGAGCAGACCTACTACATCGTGATGGAGTATGTCGAGGGCCTCTCGCTCGCGCAGGTGGTCGCGCGTCAAGGCGGCCCGCTGCTGCTTGAGCGCGCCCTGGACATCTTCGAGCAGATACTGGTCGCCATCAGTTGCGCGCATACTTTTGTTTACCAGGACCAGGATGGCAAGACCCGTCGCGGGCTGGTCCACAGAGACCTCAAGCCCGCCAACATCCTCATCACGTCGGGCGACCGCGTCAAGATTACGGATTTCGGCATCGTCAAGCTGGTCGGCTCCGAGAATACGGATACTTTCGGCACGACTTACGGCTCGCCGCAGTATGTCTCGCCCGAACAGGCTGAGGGCAAGCTGCTGGACCAGCGTTCGGACATCTACTCGCTCGGCATCATTCTTTACGAGATGCTGACCGGAACCTTGCCCTTCGGCGGCAACGAAGAAAACCTCTCTCGCACAGAGATACTGCGCGCGCACGTCCTGCGCACGCCCCGCCCGCCGACAGAATTGAATCCGCAGATTACGCCCGAGATTGAAAGGGCCATCCTGCGTGCTCTGGCAAAGAGCAGGGATGAGAGATTCGAGACGGCAGGAGAATTCCTGCGCGCGATACGCCATGCGCGCGGCAGGGAAACTGGCGACCTTCCGACTTGCGAAACCGAGCAGCCCGTCAAGCACGAGGTCGGCACGCAGGAGATTCACGGGCCGACTTTCGATACCGGAGCCGACGAAACCGGCAGGCAGAAGTATGTTACGCAGGCTCTGGGCTCGCACATCTGCGCCGAGTGCGGAACGGTCGCAGAGGCTGGCGATACGCATTGCCGTCGCTGCGGCCACGAGTTGAGCACTTCACCCTCTACGGGCAGGCTTCAGCAACAGGATGTCTTCGACGCGCAGAGAAAAAAGGCGCACGCGCTGTTGCTGATGGGCGCGGCTTCCGTGCTGGTCCTGGCGGGACTGATAATTTTCTACGCGCGTCCGGCCAAGGCTCCCGTTTCAGGCCCTGCCGTGGCGAGCATCGAGTCGCCTTCGCCGCCAGCGCCTTCACCAAAGCCCGTGCCCGGTAATCCATCCCTGCTTGAGCTAAAGCCCGCGCGCGTCACTGTTGATTCGAGCTACGATGGATACGGCACTGGACCACTGACGGATGGCGTCTTTGATGTCAGGGAGGTGGGCGGCAGAAAGTACAACGAAGGCAACTGGGCCTCGGACGAAACGCCTGGTCCACACTGGATCGAACTCAGTTTCGATCTACCCGTGCGCATCACTGCGATCTACGTTTACTGGGGATTTGACCGCAACCGCTTTATGCCTTCGCGGCAGGTCGAGCTGCAAGTCCCGGACGAGCATGGAAGCTGGCGCAGTATCTCTTCGCTTGAGCCGGGGAACGACTACGACCGCACGGCTTTCGAGTTCCAGCCTGTCACGACGACGCGAGCGCGCATCTTCCAACCCGCGCAGAGAGGGCCTGCCAAGAGACCTTTTGTGATGTGGGTGCGCGAGGTCAAAATCTTTGTTGCGAAAGAAGAGACGGCTCGTCCCTGACCTGCAACCGAATCCAAAACACCTAATCTGAAATCATGCTGACTGCTGAAATCATCGCCATCGGGTCTGAACTGCTGACGCCGGATAGGACCGACACCAATAGTCTCTGGCTGACTGAAAAACTCAATAGCATAGGCATCGAGGTTAAGCTCAAAGTCATTGTCGGAGACGACGACGCGCGGCTCGAAGAGGCCATCCGTGACGCACTCAAACGCTCGCGGATAGTCATCACGACGGGCGGGCTTGGACCAACCGAAGACGATATTACGCGCAAGATCGCCGCACGCGCCCTTGGCCGCAGGCTCCTCCTTAATGAAAAGGTGCTTGAGGAGATACGCACGAAATTCATGAGCTTTGGCCGCGCGATGCCGGAGATTAATTCCAGGCAGGCGATGGTCATTGACGGCGCGGAGGTCCTGGACAACCCGCACGGGTCTGCGCCAGGCATGTACATAGAGCATGAAGGCCGCTCCGTCGTGCTCCTGCCTGGTCCACCGCGCGAGATGCGTCCGATGTTCGAGAATCTGGTCCAGCCGAAGCTGGTCACGCGGGCTGGCGATGTGCGCGTCGTGCGTCGCGTCCTGCGCGTCGCAGGGATAGGCGAATCGGCTGTTGACGAAAAGATCGCGCCCATCTATACGCAGTATAAAAATCCGCAGACGACCATCCTCTTTAACAAAAGCGAGATTGAGATTCATCTGACCGCGCAGGCCAAAACGGAACAGGATGCGGAACTGCTGCTCGATGGCCTGGCAGGGCAGATCGAAGAGCAGCTCGGTGATGCCATCTTCGCTTTTCGCGGCGAGACGATAGAGGAAGTCGTCGGGCTGCGGCTGGCCGTCGGCGGCTTTACGCTCGCCGTGGCCGAAAGCTGCACGGGCGGCCTCATCAGCCAGCGCCTGACAAGCATAGAGGGTTCTTCAGTCTATTTTATGGAAGGCGTCGTGACCTATTCCAACGAGGCGAAGATGAGGGCGCTCGGCGTGGACCAGGGCCTGATCGAAAGGCACGGGGCCGTCAGCGCAGAGGTCGCGGAGGCCATGGCCGAAGGCGTGCGCCGCCGCGCCGACACGGATTTCGGTCTCTCCGTGACGGGCATCGCTGGACCAGGAGGAGGCAGCGAAAAGAAGCCTGTCGGCCTCGTCTACATCGCGCTCAGCGACGACGCGCACACGGAGCATCGCAAGCTGAGGCTGCCCGGCGACCGCCAACTCATACGCTGGCGCGCCTCGCAGTCCGCGCTCGACCTGCTCAGAAGACGGCTGATTTGAAACGCGGGAGCGCGACAGCTTGAAATTGTGCGGAAAGCTCTTGAGCGATTGAATCATTGGTCCATTGATGCGGCGAGTCGATAAGTTAATCCCCCAAGTTTATCGCCGACGCGCTTCAGACTTCATCGTCTCCTTGTTCCTGCATTCGTTTGCCTGTTATATTCACGATTCGCCCTGACAAAGAAAAAACTCTCGCGAAGGGCGCGGAGTGGTCCAGATGCTGCGGCCTGCGTTGCTCCTCTTTGCTGCCTATCTGCTCGGCTCAATTCCGTTCGGCTATCTGATTGTACGCGCCAGAGAGGGAAGCGACGTGCGCGAGACGGGTTCGGGCGGGACGGGTGCGACAAACGTTACTAGGCGCGCGGGGAAGATGGCTGGCATTCTAACGCTGCTCCTTGATGCGGCGAAGGGCGCGTTGGCGGTCGCGCTGGCGCGATGGTTTTTGACAACAGACGTGAACGCCGAATGGTATGTGGCTGCGGCGGGCCTCGCGGCTATCCTGGGCCACTGCTTTCCCGTGTGGCTCGGTTTTCGCGGCGGCAAGGGAGTCGCCACGGGCGTCGGCGTCTTTCTCCTCCTCGCGCCCGCCGCGCTCGGCTGCACCGCCATTATCTTTATACTGATTGTCTGGACCACACGCTTTGTCTCGCTCGGCTCAATCCTGGCAACAGCTTCGCTTCCGTTAATAATTTGGCTGCTCAGCACTTTCATCCGGCCCGTCGAGCACACGGCTGCCATCTTGACGGCGGCCCTTCTGGGCGCGGCGCTGATTATCTTTATGCATCGCGCGAACATCGGCAGGTTGATGCGAGGCACCGAGAACAAGTTTAAGTGAAACGACGAAGGCGGCGTTCATGCTTTTCTCTTTATGAGTCGAGTTGCGATAATCGGGGCGGGAAGCTGGGGGACGGCGCTTGGTCTGATGGCCGGGCGCGCGGGTCATGAGGTGCGCTTCTGGTCGCGTAATCCCGGGGTGGTTGAAGAGATCAACCGCGCTCATTTGAACTCGGCATATCTACCGCAGCATTTGTTGCCCGAAAGCATCACAGCAACATGCGAGATGGGCGAGGCTGTCGTTGGAGCAGAACTGGTCCTGCTGGCCGCGCCTTCGCACGCCGCGCGCGAGTTGTTGATGAGCATGCTGCCCTTTGTCAAAGCCGAGATGCTTTTTGTCAGCGCGACGAAGGGGATCGAGACCGAGACGGGAAAGCGTATCTCGGAGATTCTTAAAGACGTGCTGGGCGAGCATTTCGCGCCGCGCTTTGTCTGCCTTTCCGGTCCATCCTTTGCGCAGGAGGTTGCCTCGGGTCAACCGACAGCGGTCGTTGCCGCAAGTCAGAGCATAGAAGATAGTATGCTGGTCCAGTCGGCCCTGAGCTTTCAAAATCTGCGCATCTACACGAACACGGATGTCGTGGGAACAGAGCTGGGAGGCTCGCTTAAAAACGTCATGGCGCTGGCGGCGGGGATGGTTTGCGGGTTGGGGCTTGGGACAAACAGCATCGCGGCGCTCATCACGCGCGGCATCGCTGAGATGATGCGACTGGCCCTGGCCGAAGGCGCGCGCGCGGAAACCCTGATGGGCCTCGCAGGGTTAGGCGACCTGGTCCTGACATGCACGGGCAGCCTGTCTCGCAACCGCTTTGTCGGGCAGGAACTCGGCAAGGGACGCACTCTGGCGGAAGTTCTCTGCGAGATGCGTGAGGTGGCAGAGGGAGTCAAGACGACGCGGGCCGTCAAACAACTGTCGGGCAGGCTCTCTGTCAAGATGCCCATCACAAACGAGGTCCATGCAGTGCTCTACGAAGACAAGAGCGCGCGCGAGGCCATGCAGGACCTGATGACAAGGCCGCTGCGCGGCGAGTTCGATTGATTTGCGATTTTAGATTTTAGATTTGCGATTTAAAAGAGCGATTAATGCCAGACAGAGTTTAAAATCAAAATCGCAAATCGGAGATTTCTATGGCGGCGACGGAAGAAAAGGTATTGGTCACGAATCGCTCGGTCTATCACGAGTATCATATCTCGGATAAGTACGAGGCCGGGATTGCTTTGCAGGGCACGGAGGTCAAGAGCGCGATGGCTGGCCGTGTGCAGCTCAAGGATTCTTATGTCGCGGTGCGCGATGGCGAGGCATGGCTTTTCAACGCGCACGTCTCGCCCTATTCACACGGCAACAGGGAGAACCATGATCCGACCAGGACACGCAAGCTGCTCCTACATAAGCGTGAGATAGAGCGTCTGGACCAGGCCGCGACGGCGCAGGGCATGACGCTCGTCGTGACGCGCATGTATCTGAAGAACAGGCATATCAAGGTCGAGATCGGAGTCGCAAAGGGCAAGAAGCTGTATGACAAGAGGGAAACCGAGATGCGCCGCACAGTCGAGCGCGAGACACGCGCGCAACTGAAAGAGCGTTCAAGGTGAAGCTGGCTGTCTTCGATATTGACGGGACGCTGACGGATACCAATGACGTTGACAGCGTGTGCTATGTGCAGGCTCTCGCGGATGCGCAAGCCTTCAAGGGTCTCAACACGAATTGGGGAGAGTATCCGCACACGACCGATTCCGGTATCACGCTGCACATCTTTGAGCAGCGTTTGCAGCGTGCGCCTGATGATTTCGAGCTGGCCCGGCTCAAAGAATGCTTCGTCGGTCTGCTGAATCAACACTATCTGGAAAGCTCGCAGCTCTTTCAAGAGATACAGGGCGCTCGCGTTGCCCTTGAGCGTTTGAGGCTGGAGCGGGATTGGTCCATCGCCATCGCCACGGGGTGCTGGCGCGCATCCGCTGCACTGAAGTTGAGGGCCGCTGGTCTTGAGCTTGAAGGGATTCCGGCAGCGTTCGCAGAGGACGGCTTATCCAGAGAGAGCATCATCGAAGCCGCCATCTCGAAAGCTCTGACCTGTTACGGGCAGAGCAATTTTGAAAAGATCGTCAGCGTCGGAGACGGCCTCTGGGATGTCAGCGCGGCTCACAATCTCAAGCTGGCTTTCTTGGGTGTTGGAAGCGGTGAGCGTGAAGCCCGTTTGCGCCGCGCAGGGGCAAAGCATGTCATCCCGGACTTCACAAACTATACGCAGCTGGTCCAATATCTGTTTGAAGCGGAGACTCCTCAGCTTTCGCCTGTGCCTGCGTGAGAAGCAGCCGGGGATAGTGCGAGATTTGAGTCGCCGGTGCGCAGAGGATGAGAGCTTCGCCGCCTGAGATGCGGCTGGTATCAGAGAGTGCGAGCAGCCGATTTGTCTTGTCAACAGTTACCCTTTACTATTCATCATTCGCGCCACCACCTTTAACAAAAACTGTGGGCTGATTCCACAGATTGCTTATTGCCAGCAAGAGAGAGGAAAGAAGAGATGGAAGTCAAAGCGAGCGCAGGGCGCTATCTGGACGAGGACGTGCAGGCTCTGGCCGTCGCCGTTTTTAAGGACGAGAAGGCTGACGAGGGCTTTTTACAGGAGCTTGATGAGGCGACGGGAGGCATCCTCAAGTCTGTTATCGAGTCCGAGGAGTTAAAGGGCAAGGAGGGCGAGACCGTCTATGTACACTTGGGCGGCGATCAGGGAGGCGTGCGTGCGCGCAGGCTCTTGCTCGTAGGCGCGGGCGAGCGCGCAGAGTTTGGTCCAGCGCAGGTCTCGCAACTGGCCGGAACAGCCGTGCGTTTTCTGCGCGGCAAGAATGTCAAGAGCGTAGGGCTGGTCCCTCGCTCGGAAAATGATGCGGAGCAAGTGGCCGCCGCCTCGGTCGAAGGCGCTTTGATGGGCCTCTTCGAGATAGACAAATATCGCACGGTTGACAAAGAGACGCGCGAGATAGAGCGTTTTGTCTGCCTCATTGAGGGTGCGGAAGAAGATGCCTTAAATCGCGGGGCGGAGCAGGGACGGATTATCGGCGAGTCTGTCAACGTCACGCGCGATATGGCTAACGAGCCGGGCGCTTATCTGACGCCGACCGACATGGCGGATCGCGCGCGCGAGATTGCCACAGAGTTTGGCTTGAGCATTGACGTGCTCGACGAAGACCGCATGAGGCAGGAGGGCATGGGGTCTCTGCTCAGCGTCTCCGCCGGTTCTGAGCAGCCCGCCAAGTTGATTATCCTCAAATATACGCCGCGCGATGCGGAGCCTGGACAGGGAGAGGATAACCTGCTCGCGCTGGTCGGTAAGGGCATCACGTTCGATTCCGGCGGGATTTCAATCAAGCCCGGCGAGAACATGGAGCTAATGAAGTATGACATGTCCGGTGGCGCGACTGTGCTCGGTGTGATGCGTGCTATTGCTCAATTAAAACCGTCCATCCCGGTCATCGGCGTCGTTCCCTGCGCAGAGAATCTGCCTTCCGGCAAGGCTACCAAACCCGGCGATGTCGTGACGGCCATGAACGGCAAGACGATTGAAGTCATCAACACGGATGCGGAGGGCAGATTGATTCTGGCCGACGCCATAGCCTACGCGAAAAAGCTAGGGGCTAAGAGAATTATTGATATGGCTACGCTGACGGGCGCAGTCTCGATCGCTCTCGGAGATGTCAACGTGGCGATTCTGGGGACTGACCAGCAGTTGATTGATGATGTTATCGCAGCGGGCCGGGAAGTCGGCGAAAAATTCTGGCAACTGCCGCTTGATAAGGAGTACACCAGGCAGATTAAATCCGACATCGCGGACATCAAAAATGTCGGCGGGCGCAAGGCCGGAACGATCACTGCCGCGGCCTTCCTCAAAGAGTTTGCCGACGGGATTTCCTGGGCGCACCTTGATATTGCCGGAACGGCCTGGGGCGACGACGCCAAGCCTTACAGGTCCAAAGGCCCGACGGGCATCGCCGTCCGCACGCTGCTCAACCTGGTCAAGCGTTTTGAAGGTCGCAACGGCCAGCCGAGCAGTTAAGCCTCTACAGTCCACTCAAAAGGGCGGCGCTCAAGCATGATACTTCGGCGTCGCCCTCTTTTTAATCCCGCCCTTTCTCAATTAAGACAGTCTTTGCGCTCGCTTGAAGTGTCAACGATTGTAGACAGAGGTGTCTACAATCGTTGACACTTTCTGACATTAAAAGATAACGCTTTCCGAATTTTGCTGGGTTTTTGAGCATACAAAATCCTGGCATGCACATTGCTGATGAGAGCGAGAGCCAGAGTGTGTAGGCATCGCTTCACCTAAAAAAAATGTCCTCGCCCCCCTCGAAGGCCGCTCGAGGAATGACCACGCAACGCCTTTGGCTCTCAAAACCTCACTGTTTTCTTTATGACATCCCGACCTGGATTCTTTAAGAGTTCCGAGGGTCTGACTTTTGGGTAGTAGGCCAGATTTGGAATTATCATGCGGAATTAGCGTCCGATGATTTTGAAGTTGACCTACTACTGTTTTTCTTTCCAGCAAGACTAATTCATAAAAAAAGTGCTATAGTTATGTGCGTCAAGGGTGAGCCTCTCTGCCCGTGTACGCTGTGAGAGAGAACCGAGCGGGCCTCCCTTCCGTAGCTTTGAAGAAGTTGGAAAAGCACGGTGGTTGATTACTACAAAATCCTGGGCATAGAGCCTACGGCCACAGTAGCCGAAATCAAATCGGCTTACAGGCGGCTGGCGCGCAAGCAGCATCCTGACCTCAACGGGGGAGCGGAGAGCGCTGCGCGCGATTTTGCCATGCTCGCCCTGGCCTACCGGACGCTGAACGACCCGCAGGAGCGCGCTCACTACGACGCGCAGCTCGCCAAGGAAGAATCCTCTGTTCTTCATTCCGACAATATTCATGCGCGCCGTATGCGACAGGTGGCGGCGCAGGCACGCTGGGACAGGGTTGTTGATACGCTGCTTGAAAACGACCGCCGCGCCACGTTCGAGTTGCAGCGCGCCGTCTTCACCACGGTTTCGCTCTTTCTCTCGACCTTCCTCGTGGTGACTTTCAAACCGCGTTTCTGGCAGAACTTCGACGGCTATCTCGGACGCGCCGTGCTGCTCACGCTCTTCGCTCTGGGCGTCTGGCATCTCGCCTCAAGATTGCGCGAATACTTCAGGCGCTATACCTATCAGCCGAGGATGATTCACGACTCGATCATGAGGGAAGAAGAGAAGCCCGATAAGCCTTTCACACGGTTTGCCGCTTCAGCTTTCCTCATTATCGGCTACGTGACGAGCATCGTGGCGGGCCTGCTCTTCGGCTCGGTCATCTATGATCTGGTCAGCGATATGAACTACGCCATCTTCTTCTTTGACCAGCAGGTGCGCCCGGACCTGCTCTTCTACCCGCCCATCGCCGTCCTTATCGTTGACACGATGCACACGGTCGCCAACAAGATAGACTAGCCATAGTCTTGAATCATCAATCTTAAATAGAAATAGCTTTTCTCTCTTCGGAGACGCACGCTTAACGCGTTGACGAATGAATCCGAAATCTTGCCTTGCAGAGTCTCTCTCGTGTATAGTGCCTGCGTTCCCAGCGCCCATGACAAGAATAAAGAGCAGAGGGTTGATGCTCTCAAGCAGACGCTCTGTTCGTTTGTTAACTGTAGGAGAGCACATCACCCAGTTGATCGAACAAAAACTGCTGTCCCTCGGAGCACACATAATCTGCCGACGGCCTCCTGAACGTCGCTGCCGCAGGCTCTCTTAAGAGCCGCACGCACTCGCAGGCCGTCGCCTTTGCCGCAAGAGGAGCAAAGAAGATGGCCGAGCGATTAACCGAACGTCAACGACTCGCCCTCAAGCTTGACGCATTGAATGATGCGGAAGTGCGAGAGGTTCTGGACTATATCTCAATCATGGAGTCTATGCGCCGCGCCACCGCAGTACAGCTCGTCTGGGAGGATGAGCTAATCGCGCTCCTGGCCGATGCGCCGGAAAACAGGCGCGCACGGCAAGCTCACGAGTGGGAGGCCGTGCGTCGGCGCGCAGAGCGACGTGCTGCCGCACTCCACGCGCGCGCATGAAGCTGATGAGCCTCGGAAAAAACGGCGTGCGCATCGCGTCCCGAGGGTTCGTGCTGACCCTCTTCATACTGTGCGCCCTGATAGCTCCCGCTTTTTCATCCAACAGCTTCGACCATCCCGCCGCCGGATGCCAATCGCAGCCATTATCTCAAGATGCTTCGAGAGTCTTAACGCCTCTTCAGCGCGAGATTGAAAAGCAGCGCCGCAGGCTGGCTTCCTCCGATGCGGAGGAGCGCCGCGACGCCGTCATGCGTCTGGGCCAGATGAAGCGCCCCGATAGCTCACGCGTTGCCGCCAGCGCCCTGCATGATCCTTCGGCGATTGTCCGTGCGACAGCCGCGCAGGCAGTGCTTTCGCTGCCTCCGGTCGAAGCCGCAGCCGCCCTGCTTCCGCTCTTGCAAGACCGCGACGAGTTTGCGCGCCGCGAAGCAGCCTACGCGCTGGGCCAGACGCGCAGCCGCGCGGCCCTGCCAGCGCTCGTCAATCTGCTTTCGCAGGATAAAAAAGAGAGCGTGCGCAGTTCTGCTGCCGTGGCTCTCGGAGAGATCGGAGATGAAACCGCGGTTATCCCTCTGACACAGGCTTTGAACGCGCGCAGGCGTGTTTCTTCAGGCTTTCTTATCAAGCGGCGACGCACAAAGCCTGAGAATGAGTTTGTGAGGCGTGCTGCCGCGCGCTCGCTCGGGCAGATAGGCAGTCGTCAGGGCGTACAGACATTAATCGCAGTTCTTAACGATGAACAGTCGGGCGATGATGTACGACGCGAAGCTGCCGAGGCCCTGGGCTTGATAGGCGACCCGGCGGCGATTCCACACCTACGCGCTGCGCTCACGGCACGTGACCCATATCTCTCTCGCACAGCTTTTGCCGCACTGCATAAAATAGATTCTGCGAGCGCTAAGTCACCGCTTTAACAAAAAGAGATTGCTGGAGACAGGTGTTGCGGGAAAGGGCAGCAGGCTCGCAGGACTAATCGGACTAATAGTTAGCTGTGGGCGGTTATCACTAGCGGCATCAAGTCAATCTTCAATAACTCACTCGCTGAACAGAATCTGAGAAGGTAACTTAAAGTCCTGAGGATTGAGCAGGTGAAGTTTTACTTCACCCGCTCTAGCTCTCTGCTTTATCACTACGCCCTTGTCCCTTGCGCGCGGCCTTGGTCTGCGGAAGCGGCACGGCAGCGCCTCCGGACCTGGACTCTAACTCAGGCGATTCACCTTCATCATCCGGGACATCATGAATCAAAGCCCCGCCAGAACGTTTCGAGAAAATCAACCTGCCGCTTGCCGGGTCAACATCTATATTTACCAGATCGCCGAGTCCGATTTGATCGGTTGCGACCAGGTTCGATAACGGGTAAACCAGAAAGCGCTCGATGGCGCGTTTCAGATGGCGCGCGCCGTATTTGTAGTCTATGCCTTCTTTCAGAAGTAAATCCTTCGCCGCTTCGGAGCACTGAAAGATAAACTTCGTCCCGCCCGAAAGCATGACGCGATTCTGCACGGCTGCCAGCTCTAAGTCTAGAATCTGGCGCAGATGATGCTCCTTCAGACTACGGAAGACCACGACCTTGTCTATCCGGTTCATAAACTCCGGCGAAAACTTACGGCGGGCCGCTTCCAAAGCCGTGCGATAAATCTTCTGGTCCACTTCCGTATCGTTGGGATGTTTCCCGCCCTTGCCGGCGGCGAAGCCTATCCCACCGGAGATGAACTCAGACATCTCGCGTGCGCCCAGGTTGGAAGTCATGATGAGCATCGAGCGCGAAAAGTCCACGCGGCGATTGTCGCCGAGGGTCAGCGTAGCCTTGTCCAGAATGCCGAGCAATAGTTGCCAGAGGCTGTCCGAGGCTTTCTCAATCTCGTCAAAAAGGACCAGCGAAAGCTTGGTCTCCTCCGTGTGAAAACGGTCCAGGTTCTCTTGCGTCAACATCGGAGAGGTCTCGCGATGACCGAGGTATCCGGGAGGCGAGCCGATGAGCTTAGCGATCTCATGCGAGTGTTGGAACTCGGCGCAGTCAATCTTGACGACGGCGTTGGGGTCGCCGAAAAGCACTTCGGCGGCGGCCTCTATGACGCGAGTTTTACCCGAGCCGGTCGGACCTAAAAAGAGCATCGTGCCGACCGGGCGACTGGGCGGGTTCATGCCCGCCAGAAAAATCTGGTAAAGGCCGCTCATGCGGCGCACGGCTCGCTCCTGCCCGACAATCCGGCCAGAGAGCTTCTCTTCAAACTCCTGCGCGCGGGGACTCTTTTGATCTGGATCGAGGAAGACCATTTCCATAGTGTTTTTCTCTTTTTCCATTTCAGCAATCATGGCCGTCCTCCTTTGCACGAGTGCCAGTTTGCGGGCCGCCCCGCGCTCCTCTTGAGAAGTCTGAAGGAGACTGGCCGCGATTGGCCTGTTCCGTTCTTCTCGTGGGCCACCAAGCTTTTCACAGGATTGGCCCAACACTAACGAGCGCCGGCTTGCGGCCTTTAATGGCCGTGCCCACTAAACACCCATGCAAGGAACGAACCGCTATGATATTTGATGCGCGGGTGCGGCAAGTTGTTTGCTCTTGGCTGCAAGCCAGACCCGCTCGCGTCTATTGTACCAAACGCTATATATACGACAACAAGCCTTTTGTCACCACAAAATATTCGAGAAACAGGAATTTGATAAAAATTAAGGAAGGGAAGGATGAGCAGGCGCGGGGTGACATTTCCTGTCAGAGCAGAGCTGACAGGAAATGTTCCGTGACAAAAAATGACTTTTAATTCGCACCTAAACGTGAGCTTCGCAAACCAAAAGGTCTGCCGCCGCGCAGCGCTCGCTCTACAGAATTAAAGGTCATAGAAAAGGAGCAAGAGGGCGCACGGAAAAACAATGTCGGAGGACGAAAGTTTTTCTCGTGCGCCCTTTATGTTGGTCCAGCAGGGCGTGCGGCGTTAAAGATTAGAGTTGCAGGTCAATCATAGTATTCAAGGCCGAGATGAGTGATGAGGTCTTCGCCGCGCAGGTGGCGCAAGGTGTTTTTGAGTTTCATCAACTGGATAAAGATGTCGTGCTCAGGGTAGAGGCCGGGCGCTGTCTGCGGCGATTTGAAATAGAAGGAGAGCCATTCCTGCACGCCCTTCATGCCGACGCGCTGGGCCAGGTCCAGAAAGAGGGCCAGGTCGAGCACGATGGGAGCGGCGAGGATTGAATCGCGGCAGAGAAAATCAATCTTGATCTGCATCGGATAGCCTAGCCAGCCGAAGATGTCTATGTTGTCCCAGCCTTCCTTGTTGTCGCCGCGCGGCGGGTAATAGTTGATGCGGACGACGTGCGAGAAATCTTTGTAGAGTTGCGGGTAGACTTCAGGCTGAAGGATATATTCGAGGACGGAGAGCTTGGATTCCTCTTTGGTCTTGAAGGAGGCAGGGTCATCGAGCACTTCGCCGTCGCGGTTGCCGAGGATGTTGGTCGAGTACCAGCCGTGCAGCCCGAGCATGCGAGATTTGAGTCCGGGCGCGATGATGGTTTTCATCAGAGTCTGTCCGGTCTTAAAATCCTTGCCGCAGATAGGGACGTTGTTTTCATCTGCAAGCTGCATCATGGCCGGGAGGTCTACGGTCAGGTTCGGCGCGCCGTTGGCGAAGGGAATGCCGGATTTCAGTGCGGCATAGGCGTAGATCATGGAGGGTGCGATAGCCTTGTGATTATCGCGCATAGCCTGCTCAAAGGATTTGATGTTCTTGTGAACGGCGTGCGGCTTAAGGAAGATTTCGGTCGAGGCCGCCCAGACCATGACCAAGCGCGCGCAGTTATTCTTGTGTTTGAACTCGGCTATGTCCTCGATCAGCTGCTCGGCCAGCTCAAGCTTGTTCTGGCCCTCCTTGACGTTGATTCCGCTGAGGCGCTTGACGTAGTTCTGGTCGAAGACGGCGGGCATCGGCTTGATCTTCTGCAAGGGAGTTTTAATCTGGGCGAGCAGCTCTTTTTCGAGCACGCCCGCGTGCATCGCCGCTTCGTAGGCCGTGTCGGGGAAGATGTCCCAGGCGCCGAAGACCAGGTCTTTCAAGTCGGCGAGCGGGAGAAAATCCTTGATGAGAGGCGAGCGATTGTCTGTTCGTCTGCCGAGACGAATCGCGCCCATCTGAGTGAGGCTGCCGACAGGCTCGGCGATCCCTTTTTTGATAGCCTCGACGCCCGCGATAAAAGTAGTGCTGACGGCTCCCAGCCCGACCAGCAGTACGCCCAGCTTACCCTTTGCCGGAGCAATCTCCGCGCCCTTCTCGATAGCCATAATAATCTTTCCTTCCTGACGGATTAATGAATCTGCAAAGATGATACAGAGCGGCGGCCTTCCGTGTCTCAGCAAATCTTGCTGTTAATCGTCGGCAAATTGCTAAAAGCAGAAGTTAGAGGGGATGATTGCTGCGCGGAAGGCGCGGGGCGTGAGTCCTGTGGCCTGTCTGAATGCTTTGGTGAAGTGGCTGGGGCTGGAATAGCCGACGCGTGTGGAGATTTCCGTGATGGAGAGGTCCGTTTCAGCGAGCAGTGTTTGAGCGCGAGCCGTCCGCAGCGTCGCCAGGTAGGCGTGCGGGGAAGCGCCCGTCAGTTTTTTAAAGAGGCGCGCGAAATGGAAGGGCGAGAGATATGCGGCGGCGGCTATCTCTTCAAGCGGAAGCTCGCGGTCGAGGCGGGCGTGCATCAACTCTACGGCGCGGCGTATGCGGCGGTCAACGAGGCCGACGCGCGATAGCTCAAGCTCCGCCGAGCGGCGTATGTTCGAGTGATGGCGGAGCAGGTGGACCATCAGTTGTTCGACGAGCGCGGCGATGACCATCTCCTGCCCGGCTTCCTCTTGCCATAACTCTTCCGCCAGGTCCGCGGACAGACGCGCGAGCCGCCGGTCCTGTTCGACGACCGGGAAGCGAAAGCTGACGCTTGAGCCTGGGGCGACGAGCCGCGTGCGTGCCGCGCAATCGAGCATCAGGGATGGAGCAATGATCAGCGAGAGATATTCGGTCTGCTGCTGCGCGCTCGCATGGGCAGCCGTGCCCGGGTCGAGCAGTAGCGCATCGCCTTCGGCCAGACGGCCCGTGTCCGGTCCAGTTTCGTAATCGGCTTCTCCGGCGAGCAGAAAGAGTGCGGCGTAGTCCGCGCGCGGCTCGCTGGTCCAACGCATACGCCGCGAGCGGCGAGAGAGAAGAGAATACTGTGGGCGCAGGAAAATTCTGTCGGATTGGGTACGGCTCATCGAAGAGGGAATGTACAGGAAGCGAGCAAGGATACTCAACCGCAAGAAGGCTCTCGCAGCGGGGCGAACGGATTGGTCTTGAGCTAAACGGACTGGCTTTCGAGAGGTCCGAGATGCGCCAGCATGAGCGCGGGGCGGTTTGTGATGAGGGCATGGAGAGAGAGCTGGCGTGCGCGCTCTATCCAGGCGGGATGGTCTACGGTCCAGACAACCGTCTTCAATCCGCGCCGCGTGGCCTCCGCCGCGAGACGACGCGAGACGAGCGCGCGATGCAGGGCGATCTCGTCAGCGCCGCAGAGAGCCGCCTGCTCGAATATTCGGCGCGCGCCGGGCAGCGGGCGTGAAAGCTTTGGCTCGAAGAGCGCGGCGGTGCGGATTTCCGGCGCGAGTCTCTTTAGCTCGCTGATGGCTTCGAGGTTAAAGCTTTCGATGACCACGCGCTCGGTCAAAGAGTCTGCGCGGGTGAGCGCGGCGACCTCGGCGGCGAGCGCTTGAGCTTCTGTTGGCACGCATTTCATTTCCACGTAGAGATGCTTAAAGCTTGAGCCGAACAGCTCGAAGACCTGGGCCAGTGTGGGGACTCTGGCACGGCTGAATTCGACGGACGCCAGCCCCGTGTGGCGAAGGTTGAACCATGTGCCGACATCCACCTGGGCCAACTCTGTTGACGAGAGGTCTGCTATCAAGCCTGCGCTGTGGGCTGTGCGCCTGAGGTCCGCGTCGTGTATGACGACGGGCACTTGGTCGCGTGCGAGCCGCACGTCAAACTCTATGCCGTCGGCTCCGGCAGCCAGCGCGCGCTCGAAGGCGATGAGTGTGTTTTCGGGCGCGTGGGCCGAAGCGCCGCGATGTCCGATGATGAGAGGACGGCTCATCCTGATTTTCTGTTGAGAGGCTAGACCAGTTTGAGGGATAAACGAGTCAGCTCGTTTTAGCAGGAGCGGCGTTGGTCAGCTTTTTGAGCTTGATGTCGAGCGTGCCAAGCTCTGTGCTGATGTGAGCCTTGACGGGGATACGGCGCGCATCGTCTGTGAACCAGATGGACATGCTGCCTTTGCCCGCGATCAGTCGGCCTTCGCCGAAGACTTCCGGCTCGACGCGCACGACGCGCACG
>DASWMI010000133.1:0-22347 GCA_036399835.1 Pyrinomonadaceae bacterium
TTGACAGGGTGGCCCGTGGTCGCCAGGTAGATGGCCGCCGGAACCCAGACAATAAAGCTGCCAGCCATCGGAATCATGGAGAGAAACGTCATCGCCACAGCCCAGACGATGGGGGACGGAACGCGCAAGACCCAGAAGGCCAGCCCGCCGAGCGCCCCCTGTATGATGGCTATGACGAGCACGCCGTAGAGGCTCGCGCTGATGACATCACGCGTGCGCGCGAAAATCCTCTCGCTTTGCGCTCTTTCCAGGGGCAGTATCTCGGGCAGCGCATGCACGATTCTGTCGCCGTCGCGAAAAAGGTAGTACATCGTAAAGATCACAAAAAAGATTTCGACGACCACTCCCAACAGCCCGCCGACAAAACCCAGTGTGCGTCCGGCGATACTCCCGCTGATACCCTTCAAGCGCTCGACGATGAACTGCTGCGAACGTAATTGGTCCAGGTCCACATATCGTCCGGCCCAGTTAATCATGCGTCCGGTGACGGGCGAGTTAGGGTCGAGCCAGGACGAGATATTGCCCTGTAGATTCTGCGCCACGCCCGCCAGTTCGTTGATGACGGCAGAGACTATGAGAGACAGCGGGACCAGAATGACGAAGACAACAAGCAGACATGAAAGCAGCGCGCCGAGCGAACGGCGTTTTGTCCTGTCAACGATTCTTTTATGAACAGGATAGAAGAAGACAACCAGCACTGCGGCCCATGCCAGCACCCCGACAAAGGGCTTGAGCATCAGCCAGCAGAGGTAGAGCGCAATCGCCGTGGCGACCAGAAGTGCAATCCAACGCGGCTCAATTCGACTCTCCTTCATCTCTTCATCACCTTGATTTTCACGCCGTGAATCAAGACACGCGCCTCTTTTTTGCTGCTCAACATGAGCAATCAAAAAGAGGCGCACCCGGTTGACTCATGCTGCGTGACGCATGTTAACATGATTCGTCATTTGATTTGTGCTCCCGTAGCTCAGTGGATAGAGCATCTGCCTTCTATCATTGGAGCCTCTACAGGGAACAATAACCTGTAGAGTGGACGGCGCTATATCGGTGAAACCTAAACCGTCAAAGGCATGGCAACACCGAGGAAACCTGGTGCAACACCATACGAAAGACAAGGGTGACCTAGGCGTTCTGAAAGCACAGGCTGACCTGTGTTTTCAAGGTTATACAATTCTTACTCCTTGTACCGAACACGCGCCTTTTGATTTAGTCATTTATAGAGATGGCCTTTTCAAAAGAGTTCAGGTCAAGTACAGGAGATTAAGTACTAAAGGGTCTATACACTTTACTCTGAGGTCTTGTTGGTCTGATGCTAATGGATGTCACGTTAAGCCTGTCAACAAGAGAGAATTGGATATAGTTTGCATATATTGTCCCGACACGGACAAATGCTACTATGTACCAACTTCCGAGATAGACCACCGTATAACTCTCAGAATTACTAAGCCTAAGAACAATCAAAGGTCAGGCATTAAGTTGGCCGATGATTACACCAGGGCTCCGTAGAGACTACACGCGCCGCACCTGAAATGGTGAAGATATAGTCCAGACCACAAACGCCACACGGCGGCGGGGAAATCCGTAGCTGGTAAGCTAAGCAGAGGGTCGCACGTTCGAGTCGTGCCGGGGGCATCCTTCAATAACTAAAAGCGGGTAGTGACAGATTACCTGATTATCGAAAGACGGACGGGCCAGCCAGCGACCTCTTCATCTTCAAGAAGCAAGCTTCAACTCAATTCGATTACTACTGCTCATCCTCCGTCTTGGTCTGTCTGGGCGTAGGCTGCTCCGTGCGCCCGACGCCAAGATTGTCGTAGTTGAGCGCGGCGTTAAAGAGCAGGAAGAATGCGCCCTGCGTCTGGTGTCGCCACATGGGATTGGTGGCAAAGAGCAGCACATGTCCACGGCCCGACGGCACATCAATGATGGCCGGAGCGTTTGCCAGCTCAGAGCCTCCGGACAGCATCCCGCTCACGAGCAGGCTCTTTTCCTCTGAAGCAAAGCGCAGGATGACGCGCGGCCTGAGCGCGGGCGGCGTAAAGAATGGACCAAGAAATAGCCTTTGCTCATCCGTCACTTGTTCTTCGCCGGGACGCGCGGGCGGGCGTTGCGGAGGCGGACCAGCCTGCGGCATCCCCTGCACGATGTCCGGGTCATTCAGACTTCCGCGACCGGAAGGTCTTGGACCAGCCGCATCGCCCGCCCCTGCTGTCTGCGAAGCGACTTGAAAGAGCGGCGACTGGTTGAAATAGATCGGGAGAGTTTCATTATAGCCATACGCGATGGGGCTTTTGCGATCCGAGAAGGTGGCGTTGTAGATTGAGCCGCGCGCCTGCAACTGTCTAGGCTCTTGAATCGAAACGCCGCTCGTGAGGCCGTAATCAATCGCCACGCGCGTGTTGTTTGTAATCGGGATAAACAGCCCGCCGTCCTCGACAAACTTTTGCAGGTTGGCGACACCCGCGAGGCCCATCCCGCCGCGAATATCATCGCTCTGGTCCGGCGAGAGGCCCAGGTTCGGCGTCAGCTCAGACTGCTGCCAGGGAATCGCCGCGCCGCGTCGCGGGATGCCGTTGACGATTGAGGCGGCTGTTCCGCCGACCGGCGGAAAGATAATCACGTCGAATTTTTCGCGTAGGTTCGCAGTGTTGCGTATGACCTGGTCCGAGATGTAAGCGTAAGGGATTTGCAGGCGGTCAAACTCTATGCGAAACCAGCCGTCGTTCTGCGTGTTGGTCCAGGTATGCAGGATTGCTATGCGCGGCGCTGCCAGCTCGTGAGTCTTAACGTCCGGGAGCTTTTCGACGGCGACGGCGGTGAGGCCCAGGTCGGTCACGGCTGCATCAAGACGCTGGCGCAGGTCCGCAGGGTTGGCTTCGGTCCTGAGAATGAAAGAACCCGCGTTGAAGGCGCGCTCGCCTATGCGGAAAGCCTCTTCGGCTGCAAGGATGCGCGTATCCTTGAGCCTGAAGCGGAGCGTGGCGAGCGTGTTGTCCGTGTTGTGATTGATGATGTAGGCGGATGGTGATGAAGGGCCAACTATTTTTCCTGTGACCTTCGCATCAGTGGCGAGCAGCGTCATAGGCGTTTGCAGAACGCTTTTGTCTGTCACGCGCACGGTCTTGACGTTGCGCAGCGCGCCCAGGGTCCAGCCCGTGTCATCGTAGGGGCGCGGGTCGCTCGCATTGTAATACTGCGTATCCATCAGCATGTCGGCCATACGCGAATAGGGCTGGTCCATGCGTATGATGTAAGAGCCTGCCGTGAATTTCTGCTCCTTGACGGAAAACTCTTTTGTCGCGCGGTGGACCTCTACGCCCATCAGCCGTAACAGGTTGACCATCTCCGCGGCCTCGACCGGCCTCGCCTCGTCGCCCGGAATAACGTAGGCAGTCGGGCCTTCGTTGTTCGCCTTATTGACGGCACGCTTGCTCTTCAAGTAGAAGTTTCTGAGGAAGCGGTCCTTGTTGTTGGCGACAAAATTCATGGCAAAGAGCAGCGCGGATTGCTGCATGTTGATGTTATTGCGTATGGACCACTTGACGCGCGGGAGCGGAGGATTGGGCCTGTACCAGTCGCGTTGCGATTGCGCCGTCACGGTGCGGTCCAGCGTATCCGCCCCGCCATTGCCGAAGGTCTCGTAGAAACGTCCTATGGCATTGTGGCCGTTGGCGACATAGAACATATAGTTTGGCGCCCAACCGTCATAAAAGCCGTGAGTCCAGACGCCCGGGACGCCGCGCTTGGTCATCTCTTCTATCTCGTGATAAGCGAGCACGTGCCATTCATCTATGACCAGCGGGTCGAGCCAGGCGTTGTATGGACCAGTGCCGGTCGAGGTGTAGAGAAAGGGGACCGACTCGTGCAGGTCGTGCAGGATGGCCGGATGGTATTCGAGGAAAGCTCTCATCATGTTGCGCGTCAGGGCGAGCGCCATCCCCAGGCCATCGCGGTTGTTGTCGTGCGCGACATACTTGCCCCAGTAGACGAGCGGCGGCGCGCTCTTGTCCGGGTTGGCCTTGCGATAGTTGTAAACGTCAACCATGCGGTCGCGCCCGTCAACTTCCAGAACCGGAGTGATGAGCACGATGACATTTTTTCTCAGCTCGTTGATGAGCGGCGTGTCTTCGACGGCGAGGCGATAGGCCAACTCCATCAACATCTCCGGCGAGCCGGTTTCCGTCGAGTGAATAGAGCCTGAAGCCCAGTAGAAAGCCTTCCCTTCTCCGATGAGCTGTTCGGCCTCGGCGTCGCTCGTCCGTCGCGGGTCCGCGAGTCGCGCCGTAATCTCCTTGTAGCGGTCGAGCCGCGCCAGGCTCGCCTCATCGCCGACGGCGACCAGGAGTTGCTCCTTGCCTTCTTCGGAGCGCTCCGGCGCTGTAAAAACTCGCACGCGCGGCGTGGCCTTTTCCAGCTCTCGATAATAGCGATAGATGTCTTTCGTGTAGGTCAGCTTGTTGGGCGTGCCTATGACGTAACCGAGAACCTTGTCGGGCGAGGGCACTTGCTGCGAAGAGGGCAGGTGGTCCACGAGTTCCGTCATGAAGTAGGGCGCGGTCGTGTATTCCTTAATCTTTGCCGTGTAGGCCGCGTCGTTCTTTGCAGAGCCTGTCGAAGAAGAGGCGGCGACCGCTGGAGACTCTTTTTGCCTGGCCCTTTTTTGCGCGCGGGCCTGGTTAAGTAGACTCGAAGTTAAGATGACGGCGCAGGCCGCAGAGAGAGCGAGCACTTGCCTGAGCACAGACGGGCGTCCTCGGTTCATGAGTTCCCCTCCATTGAAGCGATTTGAGTTTGAAAAAGCGCCGGATGAGAGACAGCATAATGCAAGGGAAGCGCGGCTGGCTAGAGTAAACCTGCGCCGCTCATCACGAACGGTCCGGGACTTGAAGAAATAAGGGAATCGTGTAAATATTTTGAAGCAAAGGATGGCGGCTATAGCTCAGTTGGTTAGAGCGCTAGATTGTGGATCTAGAGGTCGTGGGTTCAAGACCCACTAGCCGCCCTTTAATTTTCGTTGAGAGTTGTGCTTGGGAATTCTCCTCAACACAACTCTTTTTTCTTTTCCGGCTCGTTCAACGCAGGCCGGACACCGGAGGACAGTCGCATGCCTGAGCAGAGAAGCAACGTCAACAACTCGCAGACCTACGTCGTTGAAGAGGATGGATTTACTTTTGAGACCGTCGAGCAGCATAACGGGCAGGCGACCGTCATACGCTTTCCGCTCGACAGCAAGAGTTATAACGCTGGTGACGTGCTGCTCGTCCTCTCCGGCACGGAGATACAGTTTCACGGGATGATTAGCAGTATCGCGGACGGGTGGGCGACGGCCTCAGACCACAGAGGCTCTCTGCTGCCCGCATCGGTCCAGTAAAGATTTCATCTTCCTCACGCGGGTCGCCAGCAGTTTCACTAAAAAAGCTAACGCCTCGTGTAGCCCGCCGGATGGTCTATCTCGACATCAGGGCTGGCAGAGATAATCTGTATTCGGTGATAGCCTTTGTTCGGGTGCGTTGAAAGATAGGTGAGGGCGATCTGGCCCGTCAGCGTGCCGGTCAGGTCGCGCAGGAAGGGGTCGAAGCTGACGGGCGCGCCCGTTCCCTGAAAGAAGGCGCGTCCGCCCGTCTCGCTGGAGAGCCGATTGAGCGACCCCTGCGCGTTGCCTGAGAGCAGGTTGTTGCCGCCGCCGAGCGCGGTCGGCGCATAGAAGGAATAGATGGCGACTCCGTAACGCTGCGCCTCGTTGATGGCCCGCTGCAAATCCACGCTCTGCGAGGGCGAGCTGGTATCTATCCCGCGCGAGACATCCAGCCCGTCCGAGATGACGAGCATCGCGCGCCGCCCGGATGGGAGAGACTCAAAGCGTTTGAGTGCTTCGATAATCTCGACATAAGGGTTGTAGGCCGAGGCGCTCGATGAAGAGAGCGGGATTCTTAAAGCGCCCGCCGCGCGTTCGAGGTCGGAAGTAAACTTTTGCCTGACCTGTAGCGAGCCGCCCCTGATATACCCGACCAGCACGCGAGAGCCGCGAGGCAGCCGTCGTATAAAGTCCGCGAGTCCTTTAATCTCGTTGCTGACGGAAGAGACCAGATCATCCTGGACCAGCACGGCGACAGAGAGCGGCGCGTTCTCTATGCTGCGAATGGAGAGGACACTTTGCTCCTCGCCGTCTTCACGCACGACGAGACTTATCTGCTGCAACTCCTCCCTCTGGGCCTGCGAGCCTTTCCGGCGAATAGAGATGGGAATCGTCATCGGCCTCACACCGCGCGGCTTCCCGTTGCCGTTTGAGAGGTTCTGGTCCGGTCCTTCTGCGCGGCCTCCCTGTCCCCGCGCGATAAGTATGCTCGTGCTCAGGATGACGGCTGCCATTAAAAGCAAGGCTGGAATTTGTCTCAACGTTTTTTGCATCACTTCTCCTGTGAGCCGGACGGCTAAGCTCCGGGATGAGCGTATTATAGCTTAAAACTTCTCAAAAGCAGGCGACCCTGTGACCCGCCCGCCAGCATCTTTAAAGCGGCTGGCGCAGATAAACCGGGCAGAGTATTATCCTTATCATCGCGCCACGACGGGACGGGCCATTGCCTTGAGAGCTTCGGCGCTCTTTGGATTCGAGCGAGCCGATGCAAGGTCTCACCCGCCGGCGCGAAAGGGAGAGAGAGATGGACGGAAGTCTCATCAGCAGCAGGGAAGATGCTATCACGAAGAAGGACCGCCGGATGGAGCGACTGCTGAAGGCTGCTCCCTGGCTCAGCTTTTTTATCGTCTCGCTTCCCTTGCCTCTCATCTTCGTAGTGCTTTACATCCTGGCGACGGCGACCGAAACCGCCGCCATCTTTCTGCTGCTCGCGCTCAGCTCGCTCGCCATAGGCTCAATCGCCGGACTGATTGTCGCGCTCGTGCTCTTTCTTTATCGCCGTCACTGGCTCAAAGGATTCCGCGAGCGCATGGCCGCCGATGGTATTACGGCTGGCGAGCTACAATGGTTTATGTCCGAGCTGACGAGCGCCGAGCGCAAGGCGCTCAAGAGTATAGAGCAACAGAATCCTCTGCTCGCCGACGCTTATAGAGAGACCCTGGCATCAAGGCTGACGGCGACACGCGTTGTCGCCAAATCAAAACGCGAGCTGCTTCTTCTGGAAAAACGGCTCAACCGCGTGGCCTACATACAGGGGACGGACACGACCTCCTTGCAAAGAGAGCTGCGCGAAGACCGCGAGCGATTCCAGCGTATACAGCAGGAGGGCAAGACCAGACGCGCCGAAGCCGAAGCACGCTTGCAGATGATAGAGGCTGCGGCGACGCGCGGCGCGACCCTGGCCGATACGAATTTTGCGCTCCAGCGTCTGGAAGCCACCAACCAGCAACTCCCATATGCTCTTGAATCGGCGCGGCTCGAACAGGAGGCGCTCGAAGAGGTCGAGCGTGAGATGCGCGAAGGCAATCAACGATAGCCCGCGATCTGTCAAACAGTTGAGATTGTTGAGAAGTTTCGACACGCAATCCTGACGCAAGCAAGTTGAGAGAGAAGGCAGGATGGCTGAAATTCAAACGACAGTCCCGATGCCCGGACAGGAAAATTTAGAGCCGAAAGTCGCGGAAGCCGGTTCTCAGGCCATGAACGCAAAGGATGAGAACGCGCGTTTTCTGCTTGAACAAAAGCTCGGCTATATAAACATGGCCGGCAATGTCTGCACAACATGGTGGGTCTCGTCCGTAGTCTTCTGCGCTTCGATTTTAGCTGCCGTGTGGCTCAACAGAACCGAATTGGTCCAGGCCGGAATCATCTTCTGGCTCGGACTTATCCTTTTTGTCTTTTTCGGCAGCATCGTCACCTTCGGGACGGTCAGCGTCTTTCATCTGCGCAAAGTCCGGGCTGAAATATCCAGGCTCGCAGGGCTGCTCGATAAGGACGAAAAGGACTTCTTTTCTACAGAGCTGACGGCTTTCAGAAATTCGCTAATCATAGCTACCAGCAGCTTCGTCTTGATTTGGGGCGGCTGGACCGCTTTATGGCTGGGGCTCTGGTTTGGATACTGGAAAAAGTAGTCTCTCAAACGGCAGGCCGACAAGCCTTGATTGCCGAACGCTAATCATCATCTCTTGCTATGAGCGAAGAATCCGCACAGATGACGAAGATTGACCTCATTCGGATGGACGACGGGCGCTGGCGCGTCTTTATCAATGATGAGGATATGGCTGTGGCCTATCAATTCCCATGGGACGCGCTGCAATGCGCCATCAACGGCTCGCTCAGCGGAAAGCCCCTGCGCGGTCTTCAGACCATCACGCTGCACGCCGATACCGCTTCTGACCCAGAGCGCCTCGCACGCATTCGCGCCGCTCAAGTCGAACAACGCGCCCTCCTCGCTGCTCTACGCGGTCTAGACGGTGAAGGAATCTAAAGCAAGGATGGAGGATGAAAGATAAAGGATTAACTCGCGGGAAAAGCGATTGACTCGTTGACTCTTTAACTCAATTCATTCACTGACCTGTTAAATCAATCTTTTAGTTCATCCCTCATAGCTCATCACTCATCATTCATCGTTGCCGCGTTCATCATTCGTCATTATCTTTCTGAGCCTGTAGACGCCAGTGTCCAGGCGTTCGGCGTAGCCTTCTGCGACGAGGGCATGGTTGCCGCGCCCGGCTTCCGTGCGGCTGAGTCCTGTCACTTTCGCCAGCTCGCCTCGCAGCGTCATGCCCGCTCCATAGAGGAACGCACGCGCAATCTCAAGCAGCGCCTCTTCGCGGCTGATTTTGACGGAAAGCTCCTCTTGAAAACGCGCTTCCGCTATGGTCCAGATGTATGTGAACCAGGGTTCATAGACCACTTCGGAAGGGATCACCTTAAAAGCTTTTTGCAGCTCGTCCAGGGCGCGTGTGAAACGCTTGCGGTCCGCGATGCCCGAAGCCTTGCGCAGATCGCAGGTCGCCAGCTCCCACTCGCGGCGCAGCGGCTTTAAGATGGCTCGCGCATCAACGGAGAGTTGCTCGCGCTCCTGCCTGCGCGGAATGCCCCAGACTGTTTTGAAATGCGGGATCAGCCTCGGAGCGACAAAAGTGGCTTTGCCCTTTGCCAGCTTCGCGTAATAGACACGGCCACGCCGCATCACCTCATCCTTGATGGTCCAGGCCAGGCTGCTTTCCGGGTCTTTCTGTACGTTGCGCGGCATGTGCGCATCGCGGCGGCCACAGACTGCTATATAGATGGATGGTCCGGGATGTCGCGCATCCGTCATCGCGGCGCAGAAGCCCACGCTCTTGATAAACCGCTCGGCCTCAAGCCCGTCCTCTACGCGCAGCTCTTCCTCGCGCCGCCACATGCGGTCGCGATGCAGTTCTATCTCTTCAGGCACATTCATCAGGTCTTCCGTACAGTCAACATCAAGTTTATTGCTAGTTGCGGCGGATGCCAAATTGGGCTGGCGGTTCAAGGCCGCCAGCTTCTCTCAAGCCTTTGCATAAAGATGACGGGCTTGCTCGTGTTGGGAGCAGCTTTCCTGTCAGATTGAACTGGTCCAGCTTCACCCTGACCGGGCAGGTCAAGCATTGGCTTGCTTTCTGGCCGCCTGAGCAGCTTGAAAGGCTCGCAAAAGCGCTCGCTCGTCAAGCTTACAGGATGCGGCATGTTTATTGCTGAGCGAAGCCCTGAGCAAGCCTTTGCGCTGGCTCAAGATTTTCCGCCGCCGCCGTGAGAAAGTTTCCGAGGCGGGATAGGGTCTATGGGCCAAGACAGGTTTATCTCTCACTTTTTCTGGTCAATCATCTCGCTGGGCGCGGTCGTCTGCCTCTTCGTCGCATACCATTTCTCGCCCGCCAATCTGGACCTACGCTTCATCGTCCTGAGCCTCGTCACGACCGCGCTCACCTCTCGCCTGATTATCAGAATTCCGCGCCTCACGTCTCACATCTCTGTCTCCGACACGCTGATCTTTCTCACCATACTGCTTTATGGCGGCGAGGCGGCGGTCCTTCTGGCGGCCGCCGAAGCCGTCACCTCTTCTTTACTCTTTACGAAAGAGATACGAATCGTCCTCTTCAACACAGCGGTCGCCGTCATCTCCACTTTCCTCACGGCCTCGGCGCTGGAGTTCTGCTTTGGCAGCATCAACAGGCTCTCGGAGGGCCGCTTCTCCATACAGTTCATCACGGCGCTGGGCCTGATGGGGCTGGTCCAGTATGGCAGTAATTCTGGAATCATCTCCGTGGCTACGGCCCTGCGCAGACGCCGGCCCATCTGGGAGATATGGAGACAGCATTACGTCTGGCCTTCAATGACCTTTCTCGCGGGCGCGTCTGCGGCAGGCATCACGGCCAAGCTGATCGTCCAGGTAGGCTTTGCCGCAGTCATCGTCATCTCTCCGATTATCGCCATCGTCTTTCTGACATATCGCACCTATCTCAACAGCATAGAAGCTTCGGTCAAGCAGGCCGAACAGGCTCGCCAACACGTCGAAGAGCTGAGCCACTATATCGCTGAGCAGGAACGCATACGCGAACAGTTCGGCCAGATCGAAAAGCTTTCGGCGCTTGGCGAGTTGTCTTCGGGCGTCGCGCACGACCTCAACAACACGCTCGCAGGGATACTCGCCCGCGCACAGCTTCTGCAACGCACCCAAGACCCTGAAAAGCTCAGGCGCGGGCTGGACATTATCATCAGGACGGCTGAAGACGGGGCGAAGACGGTCAAGCGTATACAGGACTTTGCGCGTCAGCGCCGCGATCAGGACTTCGCGCCTGTCTCTGTGGACCAGTTGCTGGCAGATGTCGCGGAGATGACGCGCCCGCGCTGGAAGGACCAGGCCGAAGCTGCGAACATTTATATTCAGCTTGAGATGCAGAATCAATCAAACGCCCTCGTCATGGGCGAGGATTGCGAGCTGCGCGATGTTTTAGTCAACATGGTCTTTAATGCTGTGGATGCGATGCCCGCAGGGGGCACGCTCAGGCTGGCGGCGGAGGAAAGGGACGGCCATGTCGAGTTGACGGTCAGCGACACGGGCGCAGGGATGAGCCAGGAAGTACGCTCGCGCGTTTTCGATCCCTTCTTTACGACCAAGGGTAAAGCCGGGATGGGACTCGGACTCGCCGTCAGCTTCGGCATCATACGGCGGCACGAAGGGACTATCGAGATTGAATCCGAGGTCGGACGCGGCTCGACTTTCCGCATCAGGCTGCCGCTCGCGCGTTGCGTCCAGCAGCCAGCCTCTCAGACTTCACCGCTTGTCTCTCTGCCCCCTCTCAACACAGAGACTGGACCAGCCATCCGGCCATCTTCGCCTACGGAGCTTGCTCGCATACTCATTGTTGACGACGAGGCTTACGTCTGCGAGATTCTGCGCGACATACTCCTCAGCGAAGGCTGCGAGGTGGCGACGGCCAACGGCGGACACGAAGGTCTGGCGACCTTTGAGGCCGGAGCCTTCGATGCTGTCTTTACGGATTTGGGGATGCCTGAGATGTGCGGGTGGGAACTGGCGCGTGCCATACGTGAGCGCGACCAGGAGATTCCGATAGCCGTCATCACAGGTTGGGGCGAGGCAGTCGGGTCCGACAAACAGAGGGCCGCGCAGGTTGACTGGGTTGTCGCCAAGCCCTTCCACGCCGAACGGATTGCCATCTTGTCGCAGGAAATCCAGAGACGTAAGAGCCAAGCAAGCGATGCCGCGCGGATGACTCGTGCGGCCTGAGCAGCCATCACATCCGCAGTCTTTTCTTAAACCTTCAAGACCGCTTCCCGACAGCCCGCCCGCGCATCCCGCGCTCACAAGCCTCTCATCTTACTTTTCTCAAACGCTGGCGTGATTGAATCGCCTGCCTGACGCTCTCCTCGACCGCTTCGATCCTGAAAGGCTTGAGCAGGTAGGCGAAGGCTCCCAGTTTTAAAAGCCCGCGCGCGTGCTCACGGTCGCTGATGCCGGAAATGATGATGACGGGTGTTTCGGGATAACGCTGCCGGACCAGGGCCAGCAATTCCAGCCCGCTCAGCCCGGGCATGGAGATGTCCGTCAGGATCACGTCATAGAACTCTTGCTCCAACATCGCGAGAGCCTTTTCCGTCGTCTCCGCCGTGTGGCAACGGTGCTCATCCGCAAAGAGTTCATAAAGGGAATCGCGGACAGCCGCGTCGTCGTCTACCAGAAGTAATGAGGCCAATGCAGAGTTCCTCCCACTTTAAGCTTTGGACTTTCAGACCAACTGCTCTCTAAACGCGTATCGTCCGAACCGGGCTTTCAGTGGGAGCTGATTCCGAGATGATGTTCTTTCCTGTGAGATTCAATAAAGAGCACAGCGATAATAACACATCCGGCGCGCGACTGGTCCAGAAACAGCATCTCGCTTAGTTGGATAAAAGGAATTTGAGAGGCTCGGGAATAGACCTTTAATCGAGGCCGACGACGAGGTAAGTGGTATCGTCTTTAGCAGGCGCGCCGATACGAAAGCGGTCCAGGTCCGCGAAAAAGGCTGGACCAATCCGGCTCACTTCAAGCTCTTTGATTTGAGAGAGACACCGCACGGCTCTTTCCATCTCGTAAGTTTCCCCCGCGGTATTCTCGGCGTCCGTCACGCCGTCGCTGAACATAGCGAGGCGTCCACCGGCGGCAAAGACCGTCTCGCTCGCCTCGTAAGGGCTGCCCGGGAGCAGCCCTATGGGCATCCCGCTGGCAGGAAATTTTCCGGGCTCGCGCCCGCGCGTGTGCATCCAGACGGGAGGCAGATGCCCCGCGTTGAAATATCGCAGGCGCTCGCGCACGGCATCCAGTATGCCCAGGAAGAGTGTCGCGTAAGTGCCGAGCGGGGCGACCGCGTTGACACGCATATTCAATTCGGAGGCGAGGCGCGAAAGGTCCTGCTCTGTGCGGACCAGTGCGCGCAGCTCCGTCTGAAGCGTCGTCATCAGGAGCGCGGCCCCTATCCCCTTGCCGCTCACGTCCGCCACCCAGAAGGCGCATTCACCCGAAGGCAGCATCATCACATCGTAAGCATCCCCGCCCACGTCGTAGCAAGCCTGGCTCATCCCCCATGCGGAAAATGGCGCGGGCAATCCGATCTCGCCCGGATGCGGCAAGAGGCGCTGTTGAATCTTGCGCGCCAGCTCAAGCTCAGTCGTCAGAAGCTGCGAGCGCAGGGCTTCCTGGGCCAGTTGCTCACGCTCGACGGCGACGGCTGCGAGCGCGGCAAAAGATTCAAGATAAGCCTGGTCAGCCTGCGAGAATGCGCCGCTCTTTGAATTGATGGCCTGGAGCGAACCAATCACAGTGCCTTCAGGCTTGCGCAGTGGAACACAGACCATAGTCTGCGTCACATAGCCCGTGCGCAAATCCGTTGAAGGGTCAAAGTTAGGATGCGACTGTACGTCGTTGATGAGCAGGCTCTCGCCCGTCTCGACGACGTGGCCCGCGATGCCCATCCCCTTCTCAAGGATAATGTCCACCTTCAAATCGCCTGTCATCTTGCGCGCGTGAATCTGTTGCGTGCGGCGGTCCTGTAGAAAGCTGGTCGCGCGGTCGCAGTTGAGCTGTGCGGGTATCAGTTCGAGGATGGTGTGGAGGATGTCGTCGAGACCGGAAGCGCGGTTGAGAGATTCGCTTGCGACGACGAGCGCTTCCAGGCGTTGCAGCCGCACTTCATCCGGCAGGTTGCGCAACGCTGTAGTTGCACTGGTCAAGGCTTAACATCTCCTTCAAGGCTCTCTTCAGGGGTTCTCTTCAGTGCTGCATCCTAACACTTCCGAATCGGGTTGAGAAAGCTTTTTAACGGTCACGAATAATCCCTGGAAAGAGACTGCCAGGGGATGCTCGCGGGCCAAAAAAAGCGGAAAAGGAACGGCGCGAAGCTTTCATCCTTCGCGCCTCCCTTTTCCGCCTTCTCAGCAGAGAGTTGAACTTACCTGGAGTTATCTGGGCGCGCTGGCGCGCACAGTGACTTCAGAGCCGCTCATCAATTCCAACTCGTCGCGGCCCTGGACGTAGACAGAGCCTGCGCCCGTGCCCGCGCCGACGATGGCCCCTATGGCTGCGCCCTTACCGCCGCCCGCGATAGCCCCTATGATCGCGCCGACAGCCGTCCCGATGGCGGCACGCTGCGCGGTCGTATTGCCACGACTATCGTTATCCTGCACGCTGCCTTCCGTATCAACACGCACGCTTTCGCCATTGGCGCTGCGCACGCTCTGCAAGAGTCCGGCGAAGCTGTAAGACCTGCCGTCGCGTGTCCGTATGGTGTCGAAGTTAAGCGTCATCTCGGAGCGACCGGTGATGCGCCCGCTGCGACTGAGGCCCGTGACGTGTCCCTCAATTATCGCGCCCTGATACTGGTAAGGCTCGCGCACGGTCATCGTAAAGCGGTCGCCGTCGCGTGTCCGCGAGGTCGAGAGGCTCTCGTTGAGCGTCGCGATGAGCGTCGTCCCATCGGGCACGATAAAGCTGCCGCTGTTCGTCGTCGTGTTCGTCCCGGAAGGATACGGGTAGCTCTGCGTCCCGTTGTAAATATCGAACTGGGCCAGCTCAGAGGTCTTATTGTAGATGCTCTGAACGACGACGGGCTGCGAGAGCCGCTCGGTGTAGATGCGCCGTGTGACGCTCAGACGCTGGCCGCCGTCAATGGGATTAAAGGTCACGTTATATTCGCTAAACCTGTCGCCTGTTGAAGAGACTATCAACTGGTCGCCGTTGAGCGTGGCACGCGCGCTGGTGGTGCGTCCATTAACGGTCCGCTCCGTGTCGGCGCGACCGTCAGCCTCGAAGGTAATCTGCGGCGCGCGTGACGAAGCGATGGTCACGGTGCGACCGCGACGCTCGATAGCCAGCCGGTCCGGCGATTCAAGACGCGCCGTCAGTTGGTCCAGCACACGCTGGCGGTCTCCATAAGAGATAGTGCGCGTGGCCCTCTCTGCGGCTGCGCGCGGGTCGTCGCTGCGCGTCACATCCAACTGGTAAGTGCCCGTCAGTAGATTCGCTGTGCGGCCCATGCCGCCGCCCCTTCCATAGCCTCCACCACCGCGCGGGTAATTCGAGGCTTGTGTGTTCGGATTCCAGATGACTCCGTAAGCCCTCGCCAGTGCGCTGAGGTCTATTCTGAGATTGGCCCAATCACGCTCGACGTTCGCAGCGAGCCGACGGCGGAGCACAAAATTATTGATTCGCGTTGCCTGGTCCAGCACTAACTGAACGTCTGAAGCAGTGGATTGACGGCTGTCGAAACGCATGCGCAGGCTGCGTAAAGCATTATCGAAATCCGAGACAAACGAATTAATGTTGTCTTCGGCCCTGGTCCCATCCATCCGGCTCTGGTCCAGAGCCGCGTTGAGACTATTGCGAAACAGGTTTTCGCGGCTCTCTATCCTGACTAAGAGCTGCCGGACCTGTCTTTCCTGTGCACGTGTAAAGCGGATCGTCTGCGCGCTCACACCAAGGCTCGTCATCGCAATGACGAGCGCAATCGAAATCATCTTACTTATTCTTCTCATCTTTTTCTTTCCCTCCAAATTTCAAGCCACATTGCTCAGTTTCATTCAAGCATTGCATGTTCGTGCAGCCAAAACCTTTTGCACGCGGCTGCTGTAACGTACAGGGGAATGAAATTTTCAGGGAGAGTTTGACAAGGGAGAGGCGGGCTTTTGTGCCCCTTGAAGGTCGTCGGGACTTGGCCTGGCATGAACCGCAAACAGCAGCTAAATCGCTCTCTCTAAAGGGAGACTTCGCTTACTTCCTGTCAGCCACCGGCGGCCTTTGCCGATTACTGTGATTCGCGCGGCCTAGATGGGGTTGCCGCACCTCAAGCCCGGAGTCGAACTTGACACACTAAAGACAAATCCAGCCGCGTTTCCCTGCTGACTATTTTCCCTATATGAAAATTCTATCTCAAAACCTTGAATCGAATATGCACTAACCATGATTCAAAACTATTTTTAAATAGCGATATTTTCATTGCGAAATTTATACTTCTTGAAGACAGAGCCTGAAGAGCACGAGAGCGGCCCGTGCCCGGTCTGGAGACTCACAGAGGCTTCCTCGCTGTGTTATGCTCTTATCCTTCAACGGAGGATTCAAACCAGATGAATCATGATAGCCCCAAAGCCGTCGTACATTATGCAGGGCGAGACCTCTTCGTAGGCATCTCTCCGAGCGGCCACGCGCAGGTGCTCGATACGGACCACGAAAGGTCCAGCGCGGCGACGCCCGTAGAGTTGCTTCTGATCGCGCTCGGAAGCTGTACGGCTGTCGATGTCATCTCGATTATGCAGAAGAAGCGCGAGCGGGTGACGGCCTATCGCGTAGAGGTCAGCGGCGAGCGCAGAGACGAGCACCCGCGCAAATTCACGCGTATGGAAGTCCGCCATATCGTGCGCGGCCATCACATCTCGGAAAAAGCACTGGCCCAGGCCATAGAGCTGTCGGAGAACAAATATTGCAGCGTCGCCGCCACGCTCAGCCCCTGCGTAGAGATCAGCACCAGCTACGAGATTATCGAAGAAGCCGAAGATAAATGATGAACGACAAACCAAAGTGGTTCTCGATGTTTCGAGTTCATCGTTTTAAGCTGTAGCTTTTATCGTTGAGACTACTTCTTCGTCTCTTGAATCGCCCTGCAAGACAACGGCTGTTGATGGCGGCGCGTCTGAAGGTTGACGCGGGCGAGCGTCTTTGTTATCGAAGTTTAATCATCCGGGCAAGCATTCTATGAGCCAGTCATTAGTTCTCTTCTTAACGCTTTTCCTCCTCTCGGGTTCGGGCGCTGCTGCGGACGCAGACTCCATCGCAGCGTTCAGCCTGGACCAGTCTTTGACGAACCCCGTGCAGCCTGCTCTTCAGGCGCGCAGCGATAACTCTCTGGAATCTGTGCGCAGAGCGGACCGGGCGGGTCGCGGCATTGACGGAAAGCTGGTCCAGTTGCCTGCTCTGGAGCACGCACGTCGCGCCAATATCTACCTCGCCAACCGCGCTTTTGAAGAGGCCCGCGCACACTGGCAGGCTCTCATCGAGCGTTATCCGAATGAGACGAATGTTCCGGCGGCCCTCTTCGGCATCGGTCGCTCCTTTTTCCTGCCGCATTTTTACGCCGAGTCGCTTCCTTATTTCGAGCGTGTGGCGCGTGAGTATCCGCAGACCAAAGACGGGCGCGAGGGATTGAACTCGTCCGCCGCAGCGCTGCTCAGACTTGGCCGCGCTCGTGAAGCGGCTGCCCGCTACCGTGAATATACGGAGCGTTACCCGCAGGGCGAGCGCATCGAGAGCGCCTATCTGAACGTTATTGACAGCCTGCGCGAAGCAGGGCAGCCGCAGGAGGCGCTCGTCTGGATTGCGCGGACGAGAGAGAGATTCGCGGGGACTGCGACCGACAAGAACGCGCTCTTTGCGAGGCTGCGACTTTTTGTGGCCGAAGGCGACTGGACGCGCGCGGTGCAAACGGCTGACGAGCTGCGCAACGTGTCGCTGGTCCAGAAGGAGGTGCTCACGAGCTTTGCGGAAGTCTCTTATCTGAAAGCCTATGGCCTTGAGCGCGCAGGGCGCACGGAAGAAGCCATCAATAGCTATCTGATGATTCCAGACACGGCGGACTCTTATTACGGCTCGCTGGCGACGCAGCGTTTGCAGTCGCTCGCTGATGCTGCCAGGCGTCCTCAAGTGCTGGCGCGCACGAGCCGCGCTCAGACGGAGATAGCCGCAGCCGCCATCAATTATCCCGCGCCGTTTCGAGAAGTCGTGCTGCGCTCTGCGCTGGCGCGCAGGGTTGACCCGCGTTTGGTGCTGGCAATCATGCGGCAGGAAAGCCAGTTTAAGCCGCGCGCCAAATCACCTGCGGCGGCTCGCGGGCTGCTGCAATTAACGATTGACACGGCCTCGAAATACGCCTCGCGCTCAGGCTATGTCAACTTGCAGGAAGACGACCTCTACCGCCCCGAAGTATCCGCGACGGTCGGCGCTGCGTATCTGGCGGAGTTGTCTGGCCTCTTTCCGAATCTGCCCGAAGCCGTCATCGCTTCCTACAACGGCGGCGAAGACAACGTCGCGCGTTGGGTCAAGCGCGCACGGCAGACAGACCCCGGCGTCTTTACCTCCGAGATCGGTTTCTCCGAAACCAAAACTTACGTCTTTAAAGTCATGGCGAACTATCGCGCCTACCGCCAGCTTTATACTCAAGACCTGGTGAGAAAGAACGGAGTCTGAGAGTCTCGGAGTCAAAGGCCAAAAGCTTTTTTCTTTTGACTCCGGACTCTCGGACTCTCAGACTTTTCTACGGTTCCGGGCTGTAACGGCGGTCTTCAAAACCTGTCGAGCGTTCGCGTCGCCGGAGGGGGTCTGGCTGCGTGTATGGGCGGCGCGGGATGATGCCGAGGCGGACGAGAGCTTCGCGGTATTCATAGCGAATCGTTACCTGGGCCGTGGGGCGCGATTCCAGGTCCAGATTTATCCATGTGACATCGTGTCTCACAGAGCGACCAATGCCAGTCGCCGCGTACTCATCATCCGGCGCAGGGTAGGCTTCCGCTTTGTTAGAGCTTGCAGCCGAATCGCTGCCGCTGCGTTCACGCGCTGAGGAGCTGGCGGAGTTCGGCGCGCGATCTTTTTGTATACGGCTATCTTCTTCCATAGGCTGCTGGCGTGGACGCGGGATGAGAGGGATTGGCCTACGTTGCCGCTCGCGGAAGAAGACGGCGGAGATAACCCCCAGGTTCGCCGTCTGGCCCAGTTTCGCGCCGTAGGAATCGCGCTCGTTGGTAAAGTAAAAGCGGCGTGCGCGCTCCGAACTCATCTGCCAGCCGCTGATGTGAATCGTACCGTAAGGCTCTATCACCCACTTGCTGGAATTCCAGGCGGTGTCCCTGCGCGCGTCAATCGTGTTCATGCCGTCAACTGATAGCGCCACGGCCACGCGCACGGGCAGAGGATTCCTGATGCGCAATTCATACTCCGCTCCCTCTATCGCCTCTATATAATGCTTGCCCCGCGCATCATACTCTTCGAGCGGCTGGCCGTTGACCAGCACTGTGACTTCAAACGGCTCGTAGGATACGGGGTCGGGTTCGCCTGCGGTCGGCGTGTTTGGATCGAGGCCGACTTCCACACTGTCGGCTAGAGATTCAAACGTCTTTGCGGTCCGGCCATGCGAGAAAGCAAACGACCCGGCGACAAACAGGACCAGCCCCAGGCAGGTTAAAGCTAACAAACTCTTTCTCATCTCTCGCTCCTCCTCCGAAGAAAACACTTATCCCTTCTGTCATGTAAGGAACGAGGGCGTTTGAAGTTTCTTGCGGGAGACTTTAACCAAACGATGTCAGATGCAGGAGCGGCTGAAAAGTGTCTGAATCTGAAAACGGCTTTATTTCCTGACAGCCGTCTCGCCGACAGCCTTGAATCCGTCGCCGGGTTTGAAGACGAGATCGGCCTTTCTGCCTTCATACTTGAGATGTATGAGATTGACCTGGTCGTCCAGAAGGTCGAAAAAGATGCGATTGCGTATCTGCGCTCCGGCCAATCCCTCAGGCATCTTCGTTTCGAGATAGAGCCAGACGGCATCCGCCTTCGATTCCATCCCGACCCACGAGAGCGTCTTATCCTGTCCTTCACGGTTCTTGATGTTGACGGCCTCGCGCAGATACGCAAAGGTGAGGGCCTGCGCGTCCGGCGTTCTATCGAGCCGCACACGCCGCCTGGCGCGACGGCTGAGGATTGTTTCCAGATCGTGCGCAAAGACCTGCACGGCAATCTCGACAGACTGCTCGGCGGCGTTATAGTCCATCTGCATCAGGCTCGTGTGAAAAGTATGAGCCGCAGGAGCAGGAGCGGCGGCGGTCAGGCTCGCCGCGAGCGCGAGCATTAAGCATCCGGCCAAAATCTTTCGCCAAACTCTCATGGCTGCTTTTGTCCCTCCGGCGTGGGCTTGCGCTCTATCTCCTGCATGGGATTGGGCGTGCGTTGCTCCTTGAAAATCTGGAATCTGGATTTAACAGGGCGGCGCGGGAAGAAGTTGTTCGCCAGGTCCACGTCGGCTGTCTCAAGATGCGGGTCGAGCGTGATTGACTTAATCTCTTTCTGCGTCACGATTAGCTTGGAGACCCGGCTGTTGTTGAGCCGCCAGATTTCGGCGGGGATGCGCAGCTCTTCCTTGGTCCCGTCCGCGTACTCAAGCTGGAAGATGACCGGCATCACGAGGCCGCCCAGATTCTTCAGGTCCACCACGTAAAAGTTCATCCCCGAAGTGAGCAACTGTCTTTCGCGCTCGGTCAGCGTCGCCAGATACTCCTGAAATTCCTTGCTCTCTTTTTCCGTCACCTTAAACTCGTCATAGGTATTGTAAAAATCTCTGAGCGAGGGAAACTGCTCGACGCGTTTCGGGATGCTGCGATTGCGTTGCTGCGAGAGGGTTTCCGGCTGCCCCGCTTGCTCGCGGCGCGCGGCCTCCTTCTCCGTCTCAGGGTTGCGCGTATCAAGCGTGTAGAGATGGACCGTCTCAATCGAGATGTCCGTGTGGTCCGTCGTATAAAACCAGCCGCGCCAGAACCAGTCCAGGTCAATGCCCGAAGCATCCTCCATCGTGCGAAAGAAATCGGCTGGCATCGGGCGTTTGAACTTCCAGCGCCGCGCGTATTCCTTGAAGGCATGATCGAAAAGCTCTCGGCCCAAAACGGTCTCGCGCAGGATGTTGAGCGCGGTGGCGGGCTTGCCGTAAGCGTTGTTGCCGAATTGAAGCAGGGATTCCGAGTTTGACATGACGGGGACCTGCGCCTCCGAAGACATGTATTCCGTGATGTTCTTCGGCTCGCCGCGACGCGAAGGATAGTTGGTCTCCCATTCCTGCTCGGAGAGATATTGCAGAAAGCTGTTCAGCCCCTCGTCCATCCAGGTCCACTGCCGCTCGTCCGAATTGACAATCATGGGGAAATAGTTATGCCCGACCTCGTGTATCACGACCGAGATAAGTCCATACTTCGTCCCCGCCGAATACGTCCCGTCAGGCTCCGGGCGCGGCCCGTTAAAGCAGATCATAGGGTACTCCATCCCGCCGACTGGTCCATTGACGGAGATGGCGACCGGGTAGGGATAGGTAAAGGTGTAACGCGAGTAGACGTTCAGCGTATGCATGATGGCGTGCGTCGAATATTGTCCCCAGAGAGGGTTTCCCTCCTTCGGATAAAAAGACATAGCCATCACGCGGTTGCCGCCCACGTCGTGGAGCTGCGCATCCCAGATAAATTTTCTCGAAGAAGCGAAGGCGAAATCGCGTACATCCTTCGCGGCGAAGACCCAGGTCTTTTTGCCCTTCGGCTTACTCGCTTCATTCGCCTTCGCTTCTTCCTGCGTCACAATCAGCACAGGCTGCCGGGCAGTCTTCGCCTGTTCCAGCCGCTCGCGCTGCGTTCTGGTCAGCACCTGCTCAGGATTTTGCAACACCCCCGTAGAGGCAACGATGTGGTCATCGGGCGCCGTGATGCGCACAGTGTAGTTGCCGAACTCAAGCGTAAATTCGCCCGCGCCGAGAAACTGCTTGTGCTGCCAGCCTGACACGTCGTTGTAAGCGGCCATGCGCGGAAACCACTGCGCGATCTCGTATAGATAGTTGCCGTCCTGCGGAAAATATTCGTAGCCGGAGCGCCCCCCGAGCTTGCGCTGGTCCGTGATGTTGTAGTTCCAGTCAACAGAAAAGATAACCTGCTGGCCGGGCGCGAGCGGCTCTCTGAGGTCTATGCGCATCATCGTCTTGACGACCGTGAAGGGGAGCGGAGCGCCCTTCGCATCCCTCACCGCAGTGATCTTGTGCCCGCCGTCGAAATCGCGCTTGACCAGATTCTCGACCGCCTGAAAAGGGATGCGCTCAAAGCTCGGCGCGGTCTGTGTCTTGTAGGTATCGGAATCTTTAGCGAAGATGTTCTGGTCCAGTTGAAGCCAGAGATAGTTGAGCGTATCGGGCGACTGGTTGTAATAAGTGATGCTCTCTTTGCCGATGATGCGCTGGCTGGTGTCGTCAAGCTCCACGTCAATCGCATAGTCTGCGCGCTGCTGCCAGTATCTGTGCCCGGGCGCGCCCGATGCCGTGCGATACTCGTTCGGCGTCGGGAGTATCTCTTCCAACTGCCTGAACTTGTCGCTCGCATCCGTTTTTGACTGAGCGAGAATCGCGCCCGCAGAGAGCGCGAGGAGTGACAAAAGAGCCAGATAACGTTTGAGAGACAAAGCCGGAATCTTCCTTTCCTGAAAGGCGTTTGAGCGCGAGCGACACCTGTTATTCGTTCAAGCTCGCCCGGTTGTTTCAACGAGCGCGAGGGATAAAGGTCTGACCGCTCGCTTACGGAGACGCACCGTAAGCCTTTAACATGCGGGAAACTTTGAGCATCTGAGAGATGCT
>DASWMI010000134.1:0-18739 GCA_036399835.1 Pyrinomonadaceae bacterium
CTTGACGGGCGGCGGCACTGTGGGCGCCGTGCTCGGTTGTCCCTGCGGCGGATTATCCTGCCCGGGCGTTTGCTGGTTCCTGTTAGCATCAGGGGTTTGCTGGTTGTCGGGCGAAGAGCCTGGCTGGCCTCTGCTCGCGTCGTTGGTATTCTCATCCTGTCCGGCATCGCCGCTATTATTCGTGTTGCCATCAACGGCCTGTGGCGACCCTCCGGCGTTAGGATTCTGGCCCGCAGCCGGTGAGCCGTTGGCATTCGGATTCGCGCCCGCATCCGAACCCGGAGAAGTGGCTGGCAGACTTGAAGTGATTCCCTGCTCGCCCTGTCCCGTCGGCGACTGCGAAGGCTGCACGGGCTGGGCCTGCGGGTCGCTGACCAGAGGCTGGTTCGCGTTAGCATCGGCTGGACCAGAATTTCGCGTCAGCGCGTAGACCACGACGAAGGCGACCAGGAGCGCAGCCGCCGCCGGAATAATTATCCGCCATGGATTAAAGCCCTCCGGCGGCGCTGTCTCCGCGCGAACGGTCTCCGCCAGCACGGCTATCTCCGGCTCATTGTTTCTGGACCTGACGACAGTCTGTTCATCAAAATCCGTTTCCGCAGTTTGAGGCGGCGCATCATTGGAAGCTGTCGTGACGACGATGCGGTTGGTCGCGCGGTCAGGGTCGCCAGCTGCGATGGCCGCCGCCGCAGTCGCCTCTGCGGGCGATTTGCCCTCGGCTGCAAGAGCCAGATTCTCTGCCAGCTCGCCGGCGCTCTGGAAGCGGTCTTCGGGTCGCTTCGCCAGCGAACGCGCGACGACGCGACCGACTGTGGCTGGCAGGTCGCTACGCTCCTCCATGATGGAGGGCGGCGGCTCCTGTATGTGCTGCATCATGATGGCCGTCGGCGATTCACCCGTGAACGGCACATGGCCCGCGAGCATCTCGAAGAGAATCACGCCGAGCGAATAGATGTCGGAGCGCGCATCAATCTCGGAAGCCTGCCCGCATTGCTCCGGCGACATATATTGCGGCGTGCCGATAATCAGGTTGGGCGCGGTCAGCGCCGGGTCCTGTCCGACAGGCTCCTGTATTTTCGCGATGCCGAAGTCCAAGACTTTGGCCCAGTCGCCGTCGCTGCCCATCTCGACGAGCATGATATTGTCGCTCTTGAGATCGCGGTGGACCACTCCTTCGGCGTGCGCGGCGTCGAGCGCGCCACAAACCTGCCGGATAATCTCTACCACGCGCGATAAGGCGAGCGGGCCTTCCCGCTTAATGACATCCTTGAGGGTGTGGCCGCGCAGGTATTCCATCACGAGAAAGACGACGCCATTCTCGGATTCTCCAAAGTCTGTGACGTTGAGGGCGTGCGGATGAGAGATACGCGAAGCGGCGCGTGCTTCTCTGGAAAAGCGAGCGACGATCTTATCGTCTGCGGCGAGTGAAGGGTGCAGAACCTTGATGGCGACGGTCTTATCCATGAGGATGTGCGTGCTGCGATAGACAGCGCCCATGCCTCCCTGGTCAATCAGCTCGTCAACGCGATATTTGTCGGCGAGCACCTGGCCGATGAGCGCATCACCATCCTTCTGCAAGACCGTGCCGTCGTTCGGGCAAAGGGTATTCGTGTCCCCGTATTCCTTGCCACATTTAGGACAAATCTTCATCTGCTGCGACCCGCCATTTTTGCATCCGGTAGATTTTCCAAGAGCCTATCACACAAAAGAAAAAAGAGTAAGAGAAGCCGCCTTCCAGGTTATGGTCCAAGATAAAAGCGAACGACTGACAAATTGATGCTCAACGCGAGAGCAAGAGAAGGCGAAACAAGGACAACGAGGGCAGCGATGAATGAAAGATAGATGCTTTTCCGTTCATCGCTGCCTCGGCTGCCCTGGCTCATCTTTTCCTCTCGCGTCCCACTTCCGACCCGAACAGTCTTACCTGTTGTATGTGTCCGGATAAGTAATCCTCACGGTAAAGCTGCCTGAGTTGTCGCTGAAGTTGTCATCATTGACCAGAAGGAAGAGCCTGCCGTCCGCCTGCGTCGTGAAGTTAAACTGGCTGCCGACGAAGAACGGCTGCGAGGCTTGCCCGTTGGTCATGCGAATATAGCCGATGAGCGCGCCGACGCCAGCCTGCGGCACCGGATACGCGCTCGCGCCAAAAACGGCTGCCGCTCCGACGCGTCCGCCTTCCGGCGAGACCACTCCGACCCTGCGGCCCGCAGTGATATTGCCTGTCGCGCTAATCGTGATCTGATCGCCCGCGCGCAGGTCAATCCCCGTGTCCGTCCCGCGCGAAAGAGTTGAGTCCACCATCACGCTCTTCTCGCGCGTCAGGCGTGAGTCCGCACCCGTGCCCGTGCCAATCTGTGACCCTTGCGGCGTGCGTGATCTGACGGGCGCGGGGTCTCTGCGCGACTGGTTACCGAAAGGATCATAGTCGTCAGGGCTGCGCTCATCATCATTACGATTGCCGGCGGTCTGATTGTTCCGGTTAAAGAGTGCGTTTTCGGTCTGGACCTGGACGGTGAAAGCGCCGCGCGCATCCGTAAAGTTGCTGCGGTTGGAGGTCAGGTAGAGTCGCCCGTCGCGGTCCGCGACAAACTCTCGGTTCAGCCCAAGCTCCGTGATGGGCGCGCTCGAGTCGTTACCGATAGCGCCGATGAGCACGCCTTCGGCGGCACGCGGGAGCGGCGCGTTCGGGTCTGTCGAGCGCAGTCCGTCAGGCGTAATGCGCGTGCGTCCGGCATAAATCACGCCGGAGGCAGAGATGCGCACTCGCTCGCCGCGACGCACGTCAACTCCGCTGTCCACCCAGTTTGGACCAAGCTCTACCCGAACGGTGCGCGTTATATACCGGGCATCGTCGAGCGAGCGCCCTTCAATCTCTATGCGTTGAATCTGGTTCGGACGAATAAAGACGACATCGCCGTTGGCGAGGGTTGAGGAGTTGACTCCGCCCGCGTTGCCGGAGGTGCTGCCAGCCTGTCCGCTCGTGTTGGTATTGCCTTCAATGCGCACGACGAAGCGACCGTTGACGAAGCCGAGGACCGTTCCGCGTATGGTGCGCCCGTCGCGCAGGTAAATCGTATCGGCCACGGCTAAGGTCGCGGCCATCATCATCATCAATAGAGCCAGAACTATTTTCTTTATCATCTCGATCGTCCTCCTGACGCTGGTTGCGCGTCGAAGATTTTTCTAATACACGCGAGAGCGGCTGTCCAGACTTTGGCAGGACAGCTCCGTTCGCGTAAAGATTTTCAAACCCGGGGGCAATTTGCATTCAGGGAAAGAGTTAAAAAGCCGGATGAACACCTGAGCCAGAAGCCTTTAATGAAGAATACGCGTCAGCCCTGAGTCAATATTTGGCAAAGCGTATGCCACATCGCCCGTCAACCAACTTATCCTTTTGTTAACGGGTGGTTTAGGGGATGAAGAGCGGATACTGGAAGCGGCTGTCGTACCGGCGCGATACGCCTCGTGATGAAAACCATACAAAGAGGCGGGCGCGCTCTGATGCAGCCCGCCCGCCTCTGTTTGTACCGCTTGAGAGTTAGCCCTTTAGACCTTGACGAAGACGATCAGCAGGGCAAACAGGACTAGTGATTCGATCAGCGCCAGACCGAGAATCATCATCGTCTGGATGCGACCGGCAGCGCCCGGATTGCGCGCCGCGCCTTCGACCGCGGAGGCGGCGATGCGCGACTGGCCCAGAGCGCCGAGTCCTGCCGCGATGGCAAAACCGAAGCCCGCCGCCAGCGCCTTGTACTTGCTCACGCTGCTCTCGTTATCCGGAGCAGCCTGCGCCAGCGCGGGCGCGGCCATCGCCAGCAGGCCGACCAACGTGAAAAAGATAAATCTGACTTTTCTCATCTCGATTCTCCTGTAGACTATTCTAGTAGAATTCAAAGCGCGGGCCTTAGACTTTGTGGACCAGAACAGGAGACGCTTCGTTTATAATTTCGCCCGCCTCCGGTATGCAGCCGCCCCTCGTACAACGGCGCTCCAGCGATGCAAGCCTTACGGAGCTTCCAGCTCCGTTGCCAAACTATCAAGCGCGTCCTGCCCTCGCCCTCTATAAAATTAACAGTCTCGCTTCCTCGCCTTGAATCAAAGTCATAAGTGAAGCGCTTCAACGTGTGCGTGCGCGTCTGCACGCATCGCTCGACAAGCGCGCCATCAGAGCAGGGATACCGTATGCCCGGGTGGTTTATGATTCGACTATAAGACTGGCATCCGGTATTTCCGGCTTAACAAAAAATTTCAATCTTCAATTCCGGTCCACACACCGCCCAGCCGTTTTAAGCAGGGACGGCGACGTTACCGTGCTCTTCATGATCGTGCCCCTGTCCATGCTCGCCGTGCGGCGCGTGCGAAACTTCGCTGATGTAAACCATAGAGAGCAGCACGAAGACGAAAGTCTGTATAAAGGCGACGAAGAGGCCGAGAGGCATAATCAGGACCGGCACGACCCAGTTGGTCTTACCCGGAAACATGTTGGCGATATTCGAGGCCACGGCTTCATCCGCGAACATGTTTCCAAAGAGGCGCAAGCCCAGAGACATCGGGCGGACCAGGTTGCCGATAATCTCAATCAGAAAGATGAGCGGCGAAATCCACCAGATCGGCCCGGCAAAATGCTTGAGGTGGCCCAGCACGCCGTTCTCTTTGATGCCAATGTAGTTGTAGTAGAAAAAGGATGTCAGCCCGAGCGCAAACGTCACGCTCGTCGCGGCGGTCGGCGACATGAAGAGCGGGAAAAAGCCCATCAGGTTCGAGACCAGGATTAGCACGGCGAAGGTGGCGACGACAGGAAAATATTTAATCCCGTGCGGCCCGACAATATCCACCAGCATACTACGCAAAGAGAGCACGCCGACTTCCAGTGTCTGCTGTCCGCCTTCAGGCTCGCCCTCCGAGAGCTTGCCCTTGAGTATCCAGATCAGGCCCACGCTCAAGATGCAGGCGATGACGAACATCACTGTGTACCAGGGGATGGCGTTCTCAGGAGTATATGGACCAAAAACGCTCTCGGCATTGGTCTTAAAGAGTCCGAAGAACTTGTCCCAGGCGGGCTTGGTATAGTGGACCTGAAAGTTGTGGACCGGCTCGCCCAGATAGCGGTTGACGAACTCGACGATGACAGGCGTGTGATGCTCCGGCCCGCTCTGCGCCTTCTCCGCGTGTTCGGCGGCCTTCCCGGCCTCTTCAGATGCTTTTAGCAACCAGTACATGAATCAGTTATCCTCTCGATAAACGATGGCGAAATAGAACTGCGTCAAAGCCTCTATCATAATCGCGGCAGCAAACGAGCAGAGGCCCACGAGGGTCGCGGCGATTGAAATCAGGTCCAGCCGATAAGCCGCGGCGACGATTGAAGCGATAACGAAATAGCGTAAGACGTAGCGCGCGGCGCTCAGTCGCGGTCTCTTTCCAAGAGCTGCGCCGCCAAAGACCGCGCCGAGCGAAGTGCGCAGCCAGTGATGATTAAAGAACGAAAGAATGCCGCCCAGGATGAGTCCGGTCGTGACGCGCCAGGGGGCAAACGCGACGCTGATTAAAACTGCCAGGGCCAGGACCGCGCACATCCCTCGCCACAGACGCCGCTCCAAAGCTGCGCCCTCCGCCTCGTCCGCAAGCGCACTCTGCCCGGCATTGTTGACAATCTCACTCATAGCAAAGCTGATGATTTTACATTCTCTCAGGCACTGTGTCGAGCAGGGGCACAGTGGCTCTCAGAAGCTATTTGAAAAGTTAACGGGTCGCCGTCCGACCCTCAAGAAACTTTTCAAACAGCCTCTCAGGAAAGCCTAGAAGTGAGCCGCACAAACTCGTAGAGACCGAGAGCCGAGCCGAGCACTATCCCGACCACCAGCAGCCATGGGGCAGTCCCAAGCCAGCGGTCCAGCAGCAGGCCAAGCCCCGTCATCGTTGCGACCGTCACAAACAGCGCGATGGCGGCAGCATAAGCGATGCCGCTCTTTTGATTCTCGCTCTCCTCGGGCATGAAAAAGTCCGGAGTCCGAGAGTCCGGAGTTCGAGAGTCAAAAGACAAAAGCTTTTGGCCTTCGACTCATGACTCCGGACTCTCTGACTCTCAGACTTTTAGGACCAGTCTCCTCTTGTCAGATAGTTCTTCGGCACTTCGTAAACAAGCGCGCGGCGCGAGTGGCGCAGTGAGTCATGTATAAAGCAGACGTGCGTACACCAGCAGGCGCGGCCTTCGTCAATCGCGTCGAGTTCGGTTTGACGCTCGCTGGCGGCCCAGAGCGCTGCGAAGTCGTAATCGTAATCGGCGAGCGTGGCAAACTTTTCGCGCAGTTCGCAGGCGCGCACATCGCCGTTGTAATCAATGACGGCTGTCGTCTCGCCCGCCGTGCAGGGGAAAGGCCAGGCCGTCGGCTGCTCAAAGTTGGCGTGCTGCGTGCGATAGTGCGTCATGATCGTGCCGACGTAGGCGACCTGCTTGATAAAGCGTCGGCTGGCTTCGTCTTCGGCAAACATGCGCTGGCCGTAGAGGGCTGTGAGCGCGGCGGCCCGCGAGTATATCTCAGGCAGGGCTGCGGGCGGCACTTGCTTGATCTCTTCTCCCGCCTTCGTTTCGCCGCGAATGATATTGAAGTATTGCCCGTCGAGCCGGAAATTGTTCCAGAGAAACTCCGAGAGCTTTTCCATCTCGGTGTAATTCGCCGCGCAGATAACCGTATTGACGTTGAGGCGAAAGCGGTCCGCGAACCTGTCCTTGAGCGGGTAGAGCGAGCGTATGCAACGGAGCGTCTTTTCCCAGTTGCCGGGCACGCCTCGAATCAGGTCATGCGTCTGGCCGTAGCCGTCGAGCGCGATGTTCAGGTAAAGGTCCAGATTAGGGTTCTGGTCCAGCGCCTCTTGGACCAGCTCATAGACGCGCGCTTTAATCAGCCCGTTGGTCGGGATGATAACGCGGCGCACGCCATTATTTTTGACGAAGACTTTGATAATCTCCGCCACATCGCGGCGCAGGGTCGGCTCGCCGCCTGAGAGCCAGAGGTCCGTGATGAGAGGCATCGTGCTGGAAATCTTTTCTATCTGCTCGAAGGTCATATCGCCCGGACGATTCAGCTCCGCGTGATAAAAGCAGGTCTGGCAGAAGGCGTTGCAGCGCGAGGTGACAAAGAGGATCAGCGTGCCGAGACGCTTTTCGCGTTTCGTCGAGCGTAGTAGCTGGACCAGTTGAACTGCTTTATTGGGCACGGCGTGTCTCTCTTGAAGCTGAGTTTTCTTCCTCTGGCCGGTGAAGAATGACAGTTTCGGTCGGCGATTTCAATTCGTAGGTGATGCCGCGCCAGGTGATGCGGCGCGAAAGGGCTGCGGCCAGCGCGTTGTAAAGATAGAGGGGCACGGCCAGCGGCCAGAGCAGAAGCTGCGCGGGCGCTCCCACGGCCAGCTCTCTGCGGTAGCGCGCGAGCGGCAGGCTGACGGCGCGAAGACGCAGGTAAGCCTTGCCCACGCCGAGCAGAAAGATGAGCGCGAGCAAGAGGAGCGGAATCGCAAAGGGTAGACCGAGCCAGGCGCGTGCGAGCGTGAGCGCGAGGCCGCCGAAGAAGACGAGCGTAAAGAGTGTGCTGCCCGCGAGCACGGCTTTCCAGAAGTGCGGAGCGTAAACGCGCGTAATCTTTAACTGCCGCGTGGTGAATTCGAGAAGCTCGCGGAAACCGCAATCTTCGAGCGAGGCGACGAGGCAGGCGGGGACGAAATGTATCGGCAGCCGCGCCCGGCGCAGCGCACGCATGAGCGCGAAATCGTCTGAGAGCGTGCCGCGCCACACGTGCGTCATATCCAGCTTCTCAAAAGTTTCACGGCGGATGGCGGTCGAGCCGCCCCAGCAAAAGTTTTTGTCGCCGCGCGCTCCCAAAGCCGAGGCAATCGAAGCGTTCCAGACAGAGCGTAGGTGCGAAGCGAGGCCGCCCCGCAAAGGAATAAACCAGCGATAGCCGGTCGCCGCGCCGACATCATCTTCGGCGAGAGGCGCGACCAGAGCGCGCAGCCAGTCGGCGGCGGGCCGAGCGTCCGTATCAACGAAGATGAAGAGCTGGCTCAAGGGGCTGGCTTGGCGGACGGCGGCCAGAAGATTGTGGACTTTCTGCCCGCTCTCTCCGGTCTTGCCCGCGATGACTATGCGCGAAGCTGGTCCACTTTGCCCATCAAAGGCTCGCCTGACTTCTTCGAGAAGCGCGAGCGCAGGGTCGTCCTCCGCGTCGGAGACGAAGATAATCTCGTAGGCCGGATAATCTTGTGTGAAGAGAGCTTCGAGGTTGGCGCGCAGACCCTGTTCGAGTCCGCGGCAGGGCGCGATGACAGATAGCGGCGGCGTGAAATCCGCAAGCTCCCTCTTCATCTCGCGGCGCACGTAGGAAAGAAACTGCCAGCCGCCGCGAAGCGAGATGATAGACTGCCACAGGAGGACCGCCGCGAAGAAATAGAAGACCCACATCTAGGAAGAAAAGGACGAAGCGGGAACGCGTGCGCGTTAAAAGAAAGACAACTCGGAACGGATTTCAAAATTAGCCACCGCAGGCGCGGAAGCACAGAGAATAAAACGGAGAGACGGAGAACAAATAGAAAAGAGGTGTTGAGAAAGTCTTCTCACATCCTGATTTATCTTCTCTCTAATTTATCTTCTCTGTCCCTCCGTGCCTGCGCTGGCTCATCTTCCGGTTTGGCGTGTAGGCGTTTCCGCTTCATCGTTTAATTTAGCGGCAGCGGCGCAGGCAGGCGCGCAGGCGTGCGCGGCAGCGTGCGACGTTGGGCGGCGCGATGCCGCGTATGCACATCCGGTACTGCTCATTACATCTCGCGCGGCAACGCCGGGAAGACCTCCGGCCTCTGCCAGGCATATTATTTGTGGTGGTCGTCGTCGTTTGCGTGGTCGTCGTGGTGGTCGAAGAGTTTGCATTCTGTCCGGCCTGTGATGTGGGAGAGACGAGGGCGAGTTGAGCCGCGACCGCCAACGCAAGGATGAGCATTGAGAGGTGGCTGCGTTTGCTTTTCATATTCCAATTCTCCTGTTGGGTGATGAGGCTTGAACGGCATCTCTTATCGAACGGCGACAGAAGCTGCCGAAGCAAGCGGGATGAGAAGTTTCTGCGCGATGTTGATAATCGGCTGCGGGTAGATGCCTATAAAGATAATGCCTGCGAGCGAGACGATGAGCGCGGTTCGCAGCGGCGGCGACAACTCAAGCGGGCGGTCGTCTGCGACGCGCTCGCCCAGATACATGACGCGTATAAAACGCACGTAGTAATAAAAGGAGACGACCGTGTTGAGGATGGCCCAACCGGCGAGCCAGTAGTACCAGGATTTGCCGTCTACTGCGCCGCGCTGGATGAGGCCGCCGAACAGAAACCACTTGCCGATAAAGCCTCCCGTCATCGGCAACCCGCCGAGCGAGAGCATAAAGAGCGCCATCATCGCCGCAGTGCCCGGTGCTTTCTGGGCCAGTCCGGCCAGGTCTTCAACATTATCACCAGGAATCCCGCGCCGCCTGAGCGAGATAATGACGCCGAAAGCTCCCATGTTCATCAACGTGTAGACGAGCAGGTAGATAAGCAGGCCAGTATAACCGTATTCGTTTCCGGCGATGATGCCGAGCAGCAGATAGCCCGCGTTCGAGATGGAGGAATAGGCCAGCAGCCTCTTTGAGTTATCCTGCGTGACGGCGGCCCAGTTGCCGACGAGAATCGTGATCGCGGCGACCAGCGCCAAAAGCGGCGCCCAGTCGAGCCGCATGCTGCCGAGCGCGACCATAAAGATACGCGCATAGAGCGCAAAGCTGGCGGCCTTCGAGCCGGTCGAGAGAAATGCCGTGACGGAAGTCGGCGCGCCCTCGTATGCGTCCGGCGCCCACATGTGAAAGGGCACGGCGGAAATCTTGAAGAATAATCCGGCGGCGAGCGCGATCATGCCCAGAAGCAGGAGCGGTCGCAGCGTGCCGAAGTTGCTCGCGGCCTCGCCTCCCGTCTTCAAAGAGTTAATGACCGCTCCGATAGTCATGCCTATCTCTCCCAAATTTGTAGAGCCTGCCACGCCGTAAAGCAGTGACATCCCGTAGAGCAGGATGCCGGAAGAGAATGCGCCGAGCAGAAAATATTTCATCGCGGCTTCATTCGAGCGCCGCTGTCTTTTGGTAAAAGCGACGAGCACGTAGAAGGTGAGCGCCATCAGCTCAAGCGAGATGTAGAGCGCGATGAGGTCGTAGCCGCAACCCAGAAAGAGCATCCCGACGGTGGCAAACAGGACCAGCGAGTAATACTCGCCGTGCTGCTCGCCTTCAATATCCAGAAAGCGCATCGAGATGGCAACGGCGAGCGCGGCGGCAATCAGAAAGATGGCCTTGAAGAGCACTGCAAACCCGTCTATCCGCACCATCCCGTAAAAGCCCGTCAGCGGAAAGCTCGCGCCGCTCGTGTACCACTGCATGCCGAGCGAGGTTGCGGCGAGCGCCAGCCCGACCAAAGCGAAATAGCCGGTCCACTTGCTCAGCTTGTACGGCAAGATGACTTCCATCACGAGCACTACGCACGCACAGAAAGTCAGAATCAGCTCCGGCACGATTAATTGCAGGTCGCCCGCGCTGAAGAGCGTCGTAGTGTTGGCTTGCAGAAGAAGAAGGGACATAGTTTTAATTTTGGATTTTAGATTTTCGATCTATGGCCCACGCGAAATCTAAAATCGCCAATCAAAAATCGAAAATCGCTTCCATCATTTCGCCGCCTGCTGCGGCGCGTTCATCGCTCCGGGCATGGGATAGTCAGGCCGCACGTGTCTGACAACAGCATTGACGGGCCGCTGTATGTAATCCAGAAACGGCTTCGGGTAAACGCCTATCCAGAGCGAGAGCAGGACGAGCGGAATCATGTAGGCCCACTCGCGGCCAGACATATCAGTCAGCTTGCCGTTCTTAGGATTCTCTATGTTGCCGAAGAACATACGCTGGTAGAGCCAGAGCATGTAGCCAGCGTTGAGGATGATGCCGAGCGCGGCCCAGCCGGCCCAGATGGGATTGGCCTCGAACGCGCCGCGCATAGAGAGAAATTCCGAGATGAAGACGCACAGCAGCGGCAGCCCGATGGCCGTCATCGCCATCGCCAGAAAGACCGCCGCGTAGCCCGGCATGACGTGCGAGAGACCGCCAAACTCCGCCACGTTGCGCGTGTGCCTGCGCTCGTAAATGATGCCGACCAGCAGAAAGAGCGCAGCCGAATAGATGCCGTGATTTATCATGTGGAGCACCGCGCCGTTGACGCCGTTCGGGTTCAAGGCGAAGAGTCCGAGCATGACGATGCCCATCGAAGAGACTGAAGAATAAGCGACCAGCTTTTTGACATCGCCGTCCTTTTTGACGACGAAGTACATGGCCGCCAGCGCGCCGTAAATGATGCCTATGATTGCCAGCGCAACCATCACGCTGCGCACCCCAAAGCCTCCGAAATAGCTTTCGTCAAACGAAGCCTTAGGAAACATCGGGAGGTTGAAGCGGAAGAAACCGTATGTCCCGAGCTTGAGCAGGATGCCCGCCAGGATGACGGAGCCTGCGGTCGGCGCTTCGACGTGCGCATCCGGCAGCCAGGTGTGAAACGGGAACATCGGAACTTTAATCGCGAACCCGATGGCGAAGGCGAAAAAGAGCAGCACTTCAAGCGTGGTCACGGCCCCGGGCGAGATAACCGAGCCGAGCGCTTGCAGGAACATGATATTGAAAGTGCCCGTGTGATTGTCCGCCGCGGCGCGCAGGGATGCTTCGAGCATGGCCCTTGAAGCGCTGCCGCCAGGCCCGGCAATGATGTCATAAGTGACGGGCGCAATCTTCCCCGTCAGCGTGGCATCCTGCGTCAGAAAGTAAATCTTGAGAATGCCGAGCAGCATCAGGACAGAGCCGACCAGCGTGTAGAGAAAGAATTTAATCGCCGCGTACAGACGCCGCTCGCCGCCCCAGATGCCGATTAAAAAATACATCGGGACCAGCGAGACCTCGAAGAAGAGATAGAAGAGAAAAAGGTCCAGCGAAGCGAAGACGCCGACCACAACCGTCTGCAACAGCAAGAGCAGGACGTAATATTCCTTCTCGCGCTTCTCTATATATTTCCAGGATGAGAGCGAGGCTATCGCGCCAAGCAGCGTCGTGAGCACGATGAGCAGCAGGGCCACCCCGTCGACGCCCATCTGGTAACGCGCGCCGATGACGGGAATCCACTGGTGATCTTCGAGAAACTGCATCCCGCCCGTCGCGCGGTCATACGTGCAGAGAAACAGCGAGACGAGAAAGACCAGCCCGAACCAGGCGGTCGCAAACTGCTTGATGAGCTTCGACTGGTCCTTTTTGAAGAGGGCCAGAATGATGATCGCACCCAGGGCCGGAAGCCAGGTGATGATCGAGAGCAGAGCCGGAATTTTCACGTCAGAACCTCTGATGAGTTTTCAGTTTTCGGTTTTCAGTTAAAAGTCAACTTGTCTCGCGCTTAAAACCGAAAACTGAAACTGTTTACTGGCTAGTTCAAATAATTGCCGCGAAGACGCTGCGTATTTCCGCGAAAATATCGCTGCCGAAGAAGAGCGCGACGGCGATGACCAGACCAAGCACCATGACGAGCGCATAGTTGGCCGCGAGGCCCGTCTGCGCCGCGCGCAGCAGTGGCGACATCAGGCTGCTGATGAATCCCGCGATGGTATTGACCAGCCCGTCAACCACATATTTATCGAAGATGCCCGTCGCCAGGCTGGACCAGCGCGTGAGGCCCGCAGAACCGTTGACCGCGCCGTCTATGACCTTTGAATCGAAACTGTAAACGCCGCGCGAGGCATCCATCGTGCGCCGCGTAAAGAGCGCGCCGAAGAGTTCGTCAACCCAGTATTTGTTAAAGCTGGCGCGATAAACTGGGCCAAGCCTTGCAGCCCAGACCTCCGGCAAACGCGGTCGCCAGACATAAAAGAGGAAGCCCAGACCCATGCCTATTCCGGCAGCCAGAAGCGAGATGATAATGAACATCCACTCGGCGGCTGTATGGCTGCCCAGACTTTTCTCAGCCGCGTGCGCCAGGTTGAATCCCGTCTCACCGTAAGGCGAGACTTCCTCTTCGCCAGCTCTCTCTTTGTGAACCGGACCAGCGGTCTCGACAGCGCTGGTCGTCGGCAGGGGGCTGCCTTCCGCCGCGTGCGGAGCGCTCGCGTCCTTTGAGGCTTCTTCCTCGGTCTCCTTGCCGAAGCGGTGCGTCTGCGGATTCCAGATGACAGGCTCAAGCCAGTTGACGATGTTCATACGCCCGCCGACATGATGGCCTCCCGTAAAGGCAGGGCTGATGCCTATAAAGCCACCGATGACGGCCAGCACGGCGAGCACGGCGAGCGGAATCCACATCGAAGGCGGCGACTCGTGCGGCGTGTGCGCGCCATGCTCATGCGCGTCATGCCGGCCCGCTCCGTGTCCCTGCCCCGCTTGATGCGCGGCTTGGTCTTCGCCATGTCCTTCGTCCACCATCGAGACGTGCTCGCCAGGCTCGTGATGCGGGCGGTCGCCCGCTGAAAACGTGCGCGCGTCATGCGGCTTTAAGCCTTCGTCAAAACCGTGCGCGTGCGCCTCGTCCGCTTCCCCTCCCGCCGCAGCGTGCCCGAACCTCTCCTTCCCCCAGAAGGTCAAAGCCATCAGCCGCGTCATGTAGAAGGCCGTGCAGGTCGCGGCAATCGTGGCGACCAGCCAGAGCACCCAGCCGCCAGGGATGTAAGTAGTGCTGGCAGCATTCCAGAGTATCTCGTCTTTGGACCAGAAGCCGCTAAAAGGGATGATGCCGCAGATGGCGAGCCAGCCCGCGAAAAAGGTCCAGTAGGTGTAAGGCATGTACTTCTTGAGGCCGCCCATCCGCCGCATGTCCTGCTCGTGGTGCATGCCGTGTATGACGCTGCCCGCGCCGAGAAACATCAGCGCCTTGAAGAAGGCGTGCGTGACGACGTGGAAGATGCCGATCATGAATGCGCCGACGCCGCACGCGAGGAACATAAAGCCTAGCTGCGAGACGGTCGAATAGGCGAGCACTTTCTTGATGTCGTTTTGAGTAATGCCGATGGTCGCGGCGAAGATGGCCGTCGCCGCGCCGATGATGGCGACGACCAGCATCATCGTCTGCGAGTGCTGGAAGATGACATTGGTGCGCGTCAGCATGTAGAGGCCAGCCGTGACCATCGTCGCCGCGTGAATCAAGGCGGAGACGGGAGTCGGACCGGCCATCGCGTCCGGCAGCCAGACATAGAGCGGTATCTGCGCGCTCTTGCCTGTTGCCCCGACAAAGAGGCCGAGCGCGAGCCAAGACATCAACCCCCATGTGCCGAGCGTCTCAATCGGGTAACTGCTCGCCTGCGCGAAGACCTCCCCGTATTGCGCCGAGCCGAAAGTCGCGATGATGCCGAAGACCGCGAGCGCGAAGCCGAAGTCGCCGATGCGATTCGTGATGAAAGCCTTGCGCGCGGCGTCGCCAGCCTCCCGACGGTCGAAGTAGTAGCCTATGAGCAGGTAGGAACAGAGTCCGACGCCCTCCCACCCGACGAACATCATCAGAAAATTCGACCCCATGACGAGCACGAGCATCGAGAACATAAAGAGTCCGAGGTAAGCGAAGAAGCGATAAAAGCCAGCATCGCCGTGCATGTACCCTGTGGCGAAGACGAAGATACACAAACCCACGCCCGTCACGACGAGCATAAAGATGGCGGACAGAGGATCGAGCTGATAGCTCCACTCTACGTCAAGAAGCGAGCCGCGCCCCGTCCTCTCATTACGTCTCTTATCGCTCGCGGCCTGCTGGCCCAGTCCCGCGGGGTCTTGCGCCGTGCGGGCCGCTCCGCTGCCCTCGCCCGCCCTCTTTTCGTCCTGCCTTCCCATCTGGCTGAGAGCCATGCCTGCATTTAGCTCAGGCCCATTAGAGTGCGCGGCGCGTGCGCGTTCGGGCGCGCCCTGGGTAATCTCTACGGCCCCGCCCGGAATCCATGTGTACTTCATCTGGCTCGTGATAAAGGGATTGGGCCAGAGCGCGCCGCTGCCAAAGCCATACGCATAGACAGCCGCCACGCTAATGAGAAACGAGAGCGCGACGCTGCCGACGGCAATCGAGCCGATCAACTTTTCCGAGAAACGCAGCTTGCGCCCGAGCAGACCGTTGATGGCCGCACCGAGCAGCGGCAAAAGCGGAACGAGCCAGATGAATTTATACATAAGCCAGTGACGGGTAACGTGTGACAGGTGACAGGAACGAACAAGGGGTTAATCTTGTCACCTGTCACTCGTCACTTGTCACCATTTCAAAAGATCAATCTCGTCAATCAGGATGGTCTCTTTGTTGCGATAGAGCGCGATGACTATGCCGAGGCCGATGGCGGCTTCGGCTGCCGCGACGACGATGATAAAGACCGTGAAGACCTGCCCGGCGACGGCGTTCATGTTGCCGGTTGCCTGTAGATAACGCGAAAAGGTCACGAAGTTGAGATTGGCCGCGTTTAGCATTAGCTCGATGGACATAAAGATGACGATGATGTTGCGGCGCGTCAGCACGCCCGCCACGCCGATGATAAAAAGCAGCGCGGCGATGGCAAGGAACTTCGAGAGATCAGGGTTTGTCAGGCCCTGCTTGATAACAGTCATGCGCCCGCCGGACGCTTCCTGCAAGATGAGACTAAAAGCCGTTGCGAAGAGATGATTCATAAGATAAACGATGGACCAGACGCGATGAACGATGAACACGGCAATCAAAGAGGTTGAAGCATTGATTCGTTGAAACAGCGATTCACGAACCAACATTTCAACGAGTTAATTCTTCATCAACCATCGCTGACGACTTCGCCCTTTCATCCTTTCTACTAACTGACGCTTTCGAGCCGGACGCGTTCGGTCTCAACATCGGCAGCCTCGCCGGCGTCGGCTGCCTCCTTGAGAACTTCCGGCGCTACGTCGTCGGCGGCGGCCTCCTGCTTGAGCGTGCGCGCGAGCATGACCGAGCCGATGATGGCGACCAGCAGCAGCACGCTCGCAATCTCAAAGGGGAGCGAGGCAAAGCGATAGAGACTTGCGCCGACGCGCTCCGTGTCTTTCGTCAACTGCGTTGTCCCGGTTGCGCCCTGCGGCAGACTTCGCTCTCCTGCGGCAGCCGTCTGCGCGAGCGCGCTTTCGTCGCGTTGACTGAGGCCCGCGTAGCCCCGGTTAATCGCAAAGACCAGCCCGACCGCGAGCAGGAAGAGAAAGAGCAGTGCGGCGACAACCTGTGCCGGGCGATTAAAAAGGTTCTCGCGCCCGCGCTCCTCGGCGCCGACGTTGACCAGCATGATGACAAAGAGAAAGAGCACCATCACGCCGCCGACGTAAACCAGTATCTGCACGCCCGCGATGAATTCCGCGCCGAGCAGGATAAAGAGCGCCGCCACGGAAACCAGCGAAGAGATTAGGAAGAGCGCGCTATGCACGGCGTTGCGCGCGAGCACCGTCAGCATCCCCGCCAGCAACGCCGCTATCGAAAAGACCCAGAAGAAGACCGCTTCCCAGCCGGATAGAGTCATAGTTTTTAAGATTCGTACTTCACCGTCTCGCGGCCCTGTTCGAGCATCTCACGATTCCAGACAAAGCCTGCGCGCGAGTATGTCGCAAGCTCGAAATCCTGCGTCAGCTCAAGGCAGTTGGTCGGGCAGGCCTCCTGGCAGAGCGCGCAGAACATACAGCGCGAAGTGTCGAAGATAAATTCGTCGAGCACCTTTTTCTTGCGCGCCTTACCCGCCACCGTAATCTCTATATCGAGCGGGATCACGTCAATGCAATCTTCGGGGCAGGCCAGCGCGCAGAGATTGCAGGCGATGCAGAGCGTTTCGTATGTCTCCGGGTCCATGTTGAGACGCGGAGCGCCGTGAAAGCGCGGCGCGACATCCGGCCTCACCTTGGGATACTGCTCCGTGTAGATGCCGTGACCCGAAATCGCATTCTTATCCGTCAAAGCGCCGATGTTGTACTTCATCGTCAGGCCGAGGCCCTTGAGCAGATCAATCATAAAGAAGCGCTTGAGCTTCTGCATCAAAGTTGGCTGCGGAACATCTACTGCTGGCATAATTTTAATTCTCGATTTGCGATCTTAGATTTGCGATTGAATTTCAATTTAAGATTAAATCTAAAATCAAAAATCGCAAACCGCAAATCCCCTCATCCTTGTCCCAGGGTCTCGCCCTGCGGCGTGCTGACCAGTCGAATCTGTCGGCGCTGGCTCTTCAGATTAAAATCACGCGAGCGCCAGTTGATGGTCGAGAGCACTCCGGCTGTAATCAGGAGTCCGGCCCAGCCGAAGACTATCATCACGGCCTTGCCGGTCCCCGTCAGGTTCAGCCCGCCCGAGAGCGATTCGATTGTTTTCATCCCGCGCCAGCCGTTGAGCGCCTGGACCAGAAAGACGGCGAGGGTCGTCAGGACGATATTGGTCAGCGCCGCCGGAATCAGCCATTTCCAGCCGAGGTCCATCAGTTGGTCGTAGCGATAACGCGGCAGCGTCCAGCGCAGCCAGAAATAGAGATAGAGGACCACAGACAGTTTGACCAGAAAGACTATCAGGCAGGCGGTGACATATAGATTGTGCAGCCCGCGCGCTTCCGTTAGCCCGTAGAGACCCGGAAAGTACCAGCCGCCCAGGAAAAGCGTGACCCCTATCGAACTCGCCACGACCATCGCCGCATACTCGGCCATAAAAAAGAGCGACCAGCGAAAGCCCGAATACTCCGTGTGGAATCCCGCGACCAGCTCGGATTCGGCTTCGGGCAAATCGAACGGCGCGCGGTTGTTTTCCGCGATGCCGCTAATCAGAAAAGTAATAAAGCCGAGCGGCTGATAGAGCAAGTACCAGATGCTGTCTACGGCCTGCGCCGAGACGATGCCAGACATGGAGAGCGTGCGCGCAAACATCAGCGCCCCGACAATCGCCAGTCCCATAGAGACTTCATAGGAGACCATCTGTGCCGAAGAGCGCAGCGCGCCGAGCAGAGAGTATTTAGAGTTGGAGGACCAGCCCGCCAGAATCAAAGCCAGCACGCCGACGCTTGAGACTGAGAGCACGAAGAGGATGCCTATGTTGATGTCCGTGATGACGCCCCAGTCGGGCGCAAACGGAATCACGGCGAAGACTATAAAGGCGGCGGCGACGGCGATGTAGGGCGCGAACCTGAAGATGTAAGCATCCGCCTTGTCGGGCACGAGGTCTTCTTTGAGCAGTAGCTTGAGGCCGTCGGCTATCGGCTGCAAGAGTCCCCACGGGCCGACACGCATTGGTCCAAGCCGCGCCTGTATAAAAGCTGAAATCTTACGCTCGGCGTAGGTCGCATACGCTACCCAGAGGGCCACCAGCGTCACGACCAACCCGATCTGGATCAAAGGCCAGACGATAAAGTTGACCGTCTCGGGACTGAACGCCCTGAGCAGCAGGCTATCTAAAAAGTTCGGCGGCGCAAAAAGTGAGAGCATAAAAGCGGTTTTCAGTTTTCAGTTTTGAGATATTAGTTCGCAGCCGTCAGTTTTCAGATACAAGCAAGCTGTCATTGCAGAAAACTCAAAACTGAAAACTGTCTTTACAATTCAATCTCAAAGGTGCATCCGTGTGCGACTTTCAGGTCAACCAGTTCCCAGTCGTCGTCTAGTGTTCCGCTGCGGTCAACGACGAGATAAGAGGACCATTCGCCGACGGGGAAAGGCGGCGTGTGCCACGTTCCCATG
>DASWMI010000135.1:0-20430 GCA_036399835.1 Pyrinomonadaceae bacterium
AAGCAGGATTCTGTGTAAGTGAGTGTGAGCTGAGTCCGCCCATCGGGACTCTTCCGTCGAAAAGAATCGCGAACTGGTTCATCGCGCCGCTCCAGTTCTTGATCGGCATCCTCCATCTTTGGCTGATGTTCTTCAATCCCAGATATATCAGCTTGAAGACCGCCTCATCATTCGGGAACAAAGAGCGGTTCTTCGTCAGCTTGCGCAACGTCATGTTCAGTGATTCTATTGTGTTAGTCGTATAAATCACCCGGCGGATTTCACTTGGGTAACTAAACATCGGTACCACGCGCGACCAACTGCCTCTCCATCTCTTTGAGATCACAGGATAGCTCTGCGTCCATCGCTCTTCAAACTCGCTCTTCAAACTCGCTGAGTTGATGCTCAGCCTCCGAAAGCGTTGCTGCCTGAGAGATCGCCTTCAAGTCTTGAGCCGCTTCTTTGCGATCTCGATGCGAGACGTAAGAGAGTGAGTGCCGCACCAGATGCGCCATGCAGAGCTGTACCTGTGTCTGCGCGAAGACGGCTTCGATAGCTTCAGGAAAGCCTTTGAGTCCATCCACGCAGGCGATGAGGATGTCCTGCACGCCTCTCGTCTTCAGCTCCGTCACGATCTGCATCCAGAACTTCGCGCCTTCCGTCTCTGAAGCCCACATCCCTAAGACTTCTTTCAGACCAGAGAGGTTGACGCCGAAGGCCAAGGAGATCGCTTTGTTGGAGACTCGGCCCTGGCTCTTCACTTTTACGTGGAGAGCGTCCAGGTAGAGGATCGGATAGACAGCATCCAAGGGCCGTGACTGCCATGCTCGGACTTCCTCCAGGACAGCATCGGTGACGATCGAGATCAAAGAGGGTGAGACTTCGACGCCATAAATCTCTTCGAGATGCCCCTGAATCTCGCGCTGCGTCATCCCGCGCGAGTACAAAGAGATGATCTTCTCATCGAGGCCGTCAAAGCGCGTCTGGTTCTTTTTGACGAGCTGTGGTTCAAACTCGGAGTTGCGGTCACGCGGGACGTCAATCTGGACTTGGCCGCGCTTGCCGCGCATGGTCTTCGGTGTGGTGCCGTTGCGGGAGTTGCCGGAGTTATCGCCGGCAGAGTCATGCTTCTCGTAACCGAGATGATGAGTCAACTCTCCATCAAGCGCACGTTCAACTAAAGCTTTGGTGAGTTGTTGAAGGAGGCCATCTTGACCAAGCAGGTCTTCCGGCTTCTAGTAATCTTTCAGAAGCTCATCGAGCAGTTCGGGTCTAATCGGTGGCATAATCTTGTTCTTTCGAGACTCAAAGGTTGATTATCGCCACTTACACAGAATCTAAAAAGCCTTCCATTAGCCGGGGACAAGTGCAACCCGACTGGCGAACTTTCATAAACTTCGCAATTAGAGACTGTATCAGTTGACAACAGTGATCTAAATAGACTAATCAATGTACCTGGTGGTGGATAGCGCTTATCTCACTTAGAAGTTCTGCTTCTTACTAATGACGCTGTCTCTGATCGCCGACTTAAGACTTCGCAGTTGTAATCTCCTCTTCCCCTAGCCGTCTTCACTTAAATAGGAGAGAAGTCATCATGTATAGCCTACCTTCTGATAGCAATTCAGTCACCCTCACACAGTTATCCTCACCCGGCACGCCTACACTACTAGTGATCAATGACGTGGCTGACCAATTTGAACTCATGGCCTTAGTGCTTATGGGAGCTGGCTACGAGGTACGGACTACGACCAGCGCCCGGGAAGGTCTCGCTTTAGTAGAACAGAAGCGCCCTGACCTGATTATTAGTGATGTGTCCATGCCCGAGATGGACGGTATCGAGTTGTGCAGCAGGCTTCGCGCTAACTCTGACTTAGCCTTAACGCCTATTCTGTTAGTCAGCGCCGTGCGTAAGGATGAAGAGAGCGCCATAGCGGGCCTTAAGGCCGGGGCCGATGATTACTTGGAAGCGCCTTACAATCCGTTACTCCTGATCGCAAAGGTTGAACGTCTCCTTGCACGTTACCCTACAGAGAAAGCATTAAAAGCCAGTCAGCAGCATCTACAGTTCATCACCGACACGCTGCCCTTATACATCGCACATTGCGATTCGGAAGGGCGATTCACTTTCGTTAACACCAAATATGCTGAGCGACTAGGGCTTAGGCGTGAAGACGCAGTCGGCAGGGCCATTGTAGAGGTTTTAGGGGGAGAAGCCTACGAAAGAATAGAGCCATACGTCAATATCGCCCTCGGCGGCCGACCCATAGAATTTGAAGTGGAGGTTCCGTACCAGCAAATCGGTAGTCGGTGGATGCATTGCGCCTATGTGCCGGAATTTGGCGTGGGGGGTGAGGTTAGAGGGTTTGTCGCCGTCATTACCGATATCACAGAGAGAAAACGTGCCGAAGAGGCCCTGAAAGAGAGCCAAGAGAGTTTAGCCAGGGCACAAGAGGTCGCCCACATTGGAAGCTGGGACTGGGATTTGCTGACCAACAGTGTACGCTGGTCTGATGAGATGTATCGCATTTATGGGGTTACCAAAGAGGAGTTCAGGGGAAATTTCGAATCTGCCATGGATTTCACCCATCCAGATGATAAGGAGCTAATGATGCGAAATATAGGCGAGCTTCTTAGAGAGCATAAGTCTTATGACATGGACTACCGTATCGTTTTGCCGGACGGCTCAATCCGCGTAGCCCAAAGCAGAACTGATGTCTATTGCGACAAAGATGGGCGCCCCGTCAGGATGGTTGGCACCGTGCAAGACATAACGGGGCGCAAGCGCGCCGAGGAATCGCTACGGGAGAGTCAGGAACTCTTTCGCAGCGCCTTTGAGCACGCGGCAATCGGAATGGCGCTGGTCTCGCCCGATGGCCGCTGGTTGGAAGTCAACCACTCCTTGTGCGAGATTGTCGGCTACACCGAGCACGAGTTTCTAGGTATGACATTTCAAGCCATCACGCACACTGACGACCTGCCTGCTAACCTTGATTATGTCAGCAAGGTACTGACCGGCGAGGCCCGCTCTTACCAGATGGAAAAACGATACCAGCACAAACTCGGACACTGGGTATGGGTGCTCCTGAGTGTGTCGTTGGTACGGGATGTCCAAGGCAATCCGCAATACTTCATCTATCAGATTCAGGACATCACGGAGCGCAAGCGGGCGGAAGAGCAGATTAAAAACTCCAACGAACAGTTGCGCGCCCTCTCCATGCGTCTGGAGGAGGCGCGCGAGGAAGAAGGCGTGCGCATCGCCCGCGAGCTCCACGACGAGTTAGGAGGGGCCATGACGGGCCTCAAATGGGACTTGCACAGCGTGTCCAGAATCCTCTCCAGTGGCAGCATAGATGGTGACACCAGAGCACGTCTACAAAACAAGCTCGGAACTATGGACGGGCTGATTGATTCCAGCATCGAAACGGTGAGAAGAATCTCCTCGGAGCTGCGCCCGACGTTATTGGATGACCTCGGACTTACGGCGGCGGTTGAGTATCACGTCAAGGAGTTCCAGAAAAGGACCGGAATAGAGTGTCATCTGCAACTGCGAGTTGATGATTCGCGTCTGCCGAAAGACTACTCCACTGCTATCTTCCGCATTCTCCAAGAGAGCCTGACCAATGTCGCGCGCCACTCACGGGCGAAAAGGGTCAACATCCTGCTCGTAGACCGTGACGGCCAGATAATCCTTGAGTTGGAAGATAATGGTCAGGGCTTTTCGCGGGCCGGTCTTTCAGGGAAGAAATCAGTGGGGATAATGGGAATGCGTGAAAGGGCGCGGCAGCTTGGCGGAGAACTGGAGGTAACTAGCGCACCCGGAAAAGGCACGAAGGTTGCAATAGTTTTGCCAACCCCGAGCAGCATGTGAGGGGTTTTTAGTTCCATCATTCTACTGTCATAGGAAAAATTATTGCTTGAAAACCATTCTGGTTGTGGACGACGCAAAGCTGTGGCGGGATCGGTTGAAAGAAATAATACTGGATGCAGGGTATAGTGTCTTGGAAGCGGACAGCGGCGAAGTCGCCGTTGATATGGTGCGAGAATCCAGGCCCGATTTGATTTTGCTCGACAATCGTATGCCTGGCATGGGAGGGCTGGAGGCAGCCCGCCAGATACGGGACAGCGCGGGGTGTGAGACAGTGCCGATTATCATGCTCAGCAGCGAGGATTTGCCGGGTAGCTCCGAAGGCACATCAGTTCACGGCATCAACAGTTTCCTAGACAAGAAAGACTTGCGAAATAATTTACTGGATTGTATAGATCATTATCTCAGCGATACGTACTATCTTACCTAGCCTTCCTGCCCGGCATGACGTTCAAGGGCTTCGCGCACCTTATGTAATAAAGCATCAGGCGTAAAAGGCTTCTGTATGAACTTGGCCTCATCTTCTAGCGCTCCGCGCCGCAGCACAGCGTCGGCCGTATATCCAGACATATAAACCACCTTTATTCGGGGTCGGATTTTCTCCAGTCTCTCAGCCAGTTGACGCCCTGACAACTCCGGCATGACCACATCGGTTAGAAGCAGGTCAATCTCTCCTTCGTGTTGCTCGCAGAGCAGAAGGGCCGCTCCGCCGTTCGGTGCCTCAAGCACAGTATACCCGCTCTCCTCAAGGATCTCCCGGGCAAGGTTACGCACCAATTCGTCGTCTTCAGCCAGCAGAATAGTCTCCGAGCCATGAGTGGATTGACTTCTGGCACCAGGACGCATGTATTCAGGAATAACCTCGTCTACCCGGGGCAGGTAAATCTTGAAGGTAGTCCCTTCCCCAGGTTCGCTATAGACCCAGATACTGCCGCCGGACTGCTTGACGATGCCGTAGACGGTGGAAAGGCCGAGCCCGGTCCCCTTCCCATGCTCTTTAGTTGTGAAGAAGGGCTCGAAAATGCGGGCCTTCGTCTCGTTGTTCATACCCAGCCCTGTGTCGCTGACGGCAAGTAAGACGTATGGCCCTGATTCGACCGCGATATGGCGGCCCGCGTAATCTGCGTCAAGGTAGACGTTCTGTGTCTCGACGGTAAGATTGCCTCCCTCCGGCATAGCGTCGCGCGCATTGATGACCAGGTTCATCAGCACCTGCTCTATTTGGCTCGGGTCTGCCCTCACACTCCCGAGCGCGGGGTCGAGGATGGTCCGCAACCCAATGTCTTCGCCTATAAGTCGCGCCAGCATCTTCTCAGTGTCAGTGATTATTCTGTTCAGGTCCAACACTTTAGGCTGGAGAACCTGCCTGCGGCTAAAGGCAAGTAGTTGACGTGTTAGGGAGGTGGCGCGATCGGCTGCCTTACGGATTTCACCCAAATTATGGAAGATGGGATCTTCTTCCCGGAGCTTTCGCATGCTGAGATCCGTATAGCCGGTGATGGCCGTCAGCAGGTTGTTAAAGTCATGAGCCACGCCACCGGCGAGTTGTCCGACCGCCTCCATTTTCTGTGATTGCCGTAGCTGTTCTTCGATCTGTCGTAGAGCCTCCTCGCTCCGTTTGACCTCTGTTACGTCGCGCGCTACGCAGAACATCGTCTTGTCCTCTTCGGACCAGACGGCTGACCACATAATGTGGGCTTCCGAACCGTCCTTACGTATGTATCGGTTTTCAAAGTCGCGCATGGCGGTTCCCGACATGATCTCGGCGGCCGCTTGGTTCGTCTTCAGCCTATCATCAGGGAGAACCAATTCAATATACCTCTTACCTGATAACTCCTCCGGCTTGTACCCCCACACTTTTTCGCAGGCTTTACTTACCCGTATAAATTTCCCATCCTCATCTATCGCACAGATTACGTCCAGAGAATTATCCATCACCTGTTGGTAGGCATGCGCGGTCGCCTCCAGTTGGCGTGCCATCTCCTCCTGAGCTTTTCCGGCTCGCTTACGCTCAGTAATATCGCGAGCGATGGCGGAGGCGCCGATTATCCTCCCGCCAAAATCCTTGATCGGAGAAATAGTGACCGAGACATCAACAAGGACCCCGTCCTTTCTCACTCGTATCGTTTCCAGTCGCTCAACCCTTTCTCCCTTCCTTAACCGCTCCAAAATCCCCGAAAGCTCAGCGTGTCGATCATGCGGGACGATAGTGTAAATGGGCTTTCCTATGATCTCTTGGGCCGTGTAGCCATACATCCTCTCGGCGCTTTTGTTCCAACTGGTGATCGTACCTTCCAGTGTTTTTCCCAAGATTGCATCGTCCGAGCTTTGGACGATTTCGGCAAATTCCTGTAGCTTCCCTACCGTTCTATACCGCTCAACGGCGTAACGTATGGAGCGCTCCAGCAGTTGTGGGCCTATCTGTCCCTTTACAAGGTAGTCCATGGCCCCCGCCTTGGTGGCTTCAAGGTCTACCTGCCGGTCATCTTGGCCCGTCAGCAGAATCATCGGTATGTTACAGAGCCTACGCCTACATTCCCTGATGAGTTCCAGGCCGGTATGCTCTCCCAAAAGGTAATCAACCAGACAGACATTCGGTTTGAATGTATCTATAGCCTCAAGCCCAGCATCGAACGAACTCGCCCAGCGAAGGTCGAATGCACCACCTTCAATCTCTTGGAAGATTATGCGCGTGAGCAGATAATCGTCTTCATCGTCCTCGACGAGCAGGACCTTGACAGTTTCGCCTCTCATTTTCCCTTCTCTTCTTGTCGGGGAAGATCAACGATCTCGAACCAATATCGACTCAATCCTTTCATAACCTCGACAAACCCGCCGAAAGTGACCGGCTTGCTGATGAAAGAGTTGGTGCCCGAATCATAGCTGCGGAGGATGTCATCCTCGCTTCCGATGTTGTAAGCACTACTACGAGAATCCGCCTTAATTTCCGGGTCCGCCTTTATCTCCCGCAAAGTCTCGCGTCCGTCCTTTTTTGGCATGTTTAAATCGAGCAGGTTTATGCCCGGCCAGGGTGCTTCCACAGGCGGCACGTATTTACCTCTGCGATGCAGGTAGTCCCAAAGTTCCTCGCCGTTCGTTACACAATGTGTTTCGTTTAAGACTCGGCTCTCAGCCAGCGCCTCGAATGCCAGCACGCGATTTTCTTCGTCATCGTCGGCCAACAGAATGACGACAGGTGTACGCGGCTCTCTCATGCCGCCTCCACCTCCTTAGACTGTGAGTTGTCCGGCGTAGCAATTAACTAAAGGCAGTCGAGCGTAATCGCGAGTGAGAGCGATGTGGCCGGAGTTATAATAGTGTCAGAGCAGGCAGATGGTTGATTAAATACTGTATCGGAATCACCAATTTATCTACTTTCGAGGGGATGAAAGCCTGTTACCTGGCCGTTGAATAATGCTCCGGCAAACGCGCCGAGCTTCTCAGCACATTCTTCTTTGACGCTTGTTGAGCGGCGGCGCATCTCCGCCCATTCCTCGCGGGGAACGCAATGGAAGGCTGCCACGACCCGCGGGTCAAATTGCCGTCCGGCATACTGGTCCAGTTCTAATGCCGCGGCCTCATAGGAGCGGGCGGCGCGATAGACGCGGTCGCTTGTCATCGCGTCGAAGGCGTCTGCGACCGAGAAGATGCGCGCGTTAAAATCAATCTCTTCGCCGCACAGCCCGAGCGGATAGCCCGAGCCGTCCCACTGTTCGTGGTGTTGTGCGACGACGCGCGCAGCACCTTCTAAAAACTCTATGCCGTGCAGAATGCTCTGACCGTGTAGGGGATGTCGGCGCATCTCAGTCCATTCTCTGTCTGTCAGCTTGGCAGGCTTGCGCAGGATCGCATCCGGCACGCCAATCTTCCCTATGTCGTGCAACAAGGCTCCGAATTCGAGCGCGCGTAGTTGCTCCCTGTCCAGCCCCAACTCAAGACCCAAACGTAAGCTGAAATCGATGACGCGCTCAGAGTGGCCGTGCGTTTCATGGTCGCGCGTCTCAAGGGCTGCGCCCAGCGCCTTGAGGGTTGAGCGGTACGCTACCTCCTGCGAGCTGAGCGCAGCTTCCAGCTCTCGCGTACGCTGCTGGACCAGTTTTTCGAGGTGATTCTCGTACAGGTATTTGGACATCAGCAGCGCTCTATGGTCTAGAGCACGCGCGACTGATGCCTCTACCTGGGCGAGGTCGAAAGGCTTCATAATGTAATCGTAAGCGCCCGCGCGCAACGCTTTGATTGGACTCTCTATCGTGTGCATTCCGCTTATCAGGATTATTAAAGTGTCTGGCGCGAGCGCACGCAGTCGAGACACGAGCTCCAGCCCGCACATCCCGTCCATCTGAATATCACTTAGCACCAGATCAAACTCTTCTGCGTGTAAGAGAGTCAGCGCACCTTCAGCTGATGAGGTGGAACAGCAAGAGTAGGCTTCACCCAACAAGGTGCAGAGCAGGTCCCTAACTTCCGGCTCGTCGTCAACGATGAGCAGCCGCGCCTTTGTATTATTTGTCCTGAACATAAAGCTATCCTGACATTAAAGACTGTGGGTTTAAGTTGGTCAGCCACATACGCAGCCATCACATGTGAGGAACTGCCGCAAGCATCGCTAATGTGAGATAGCCCGAGTCATAAATTTCCTGCTCTCGAACACGGCAGCCAGGTGTGCTGTTGCATCTATCCGGGATGTCTTTCAGCATCCGACGTGCCAGAGAGTTTGAGAAATCAGACTCGACGAAAGACACATAAAAATGATAAAGCCAACGCCGGGTTCGCCATTTCCGGCGAACCTCAAGAACATCTGTGAACAGCAACTCGCCGTTATCCTGGGACAAACCTACAGGGAGAAATGACCGCCAAGCGCGCCTCAAAAGCTTTGAGTTGCCTGATCGGAAAGCGATGTGTCTGGAAGCATGTCGGGACTGACCCGGCTGACATCTGCGCGGTCAGAGGCGCGACGCGATAACAGATGATGTCGCTTAATCATCCGGTCAAGCGTCTTCGGGTCAACTCGCAGAAGCCGTGCCGCTGACTGTTTGTTGCCGCCCGTGTAGGCCAGCACGCGCGCCACATACCGGCCCTCCATCTCAGACAGCGAAGGCCACTCTCCGTCCTTATGCGGCGCGGCTTCACTGGCGCTGGCTGAATCTTCTTTGCCCAGCGAGGCTGCGTAACGCTGTACGCGTGCGGGCAAGTCCTCCGGGCGCACAATCCTGTCACAGAGGATGGAGGCTCTCGACATGGCGTTTTCAAGCTCGCGTATGTTGCCGGGCCAGGGATAATTTTCGAGTAGAAAAGCGGTTTCGCGGGAGAAGACCGGAGGCGTGTCGGCAACTGTGCGCAGGCGCGATGCGAAGTGCTTGGCGAGCGGGAGAATGTCTTCGCGCCGCTCCCTCAGGGGCGGCAGATGAATCGTCACAGCGTTAAGCCTGTAGAGTAAGTCCTGGCGAAAGCGCCCCTGCCGGACCTCCTCTTCCACATCGCGGTTGGATGCAGCGACGACGCGCACGTTAATGCGTGTCACTTGGTTTGAGCCGACGCGTCGAATCTCGCCTTTCTGCAAAGCGCGTAGCAGCTTGACCTGAAATGCCGGGGAAGTCTCTGTGATTTCATCTAGAAAGATTGTCCCGTTCGTCGCCTCTTCAAAGAGACCGCGACGGTCTCGCTCGGCGCTCGTGAAAGAGCCTCGCACGTGGCCGAACAGTTCAGACTCGATGAGGTCTGCGGGAAGCGCGCCGCAGTTGACCGTGACGTAAGGTTGATTTGCACGGTCGCTATGGCGATGTATGACATCGGCGACAATCTCTTTGCCCGTGCCGGACTCGCCCATAATCAGCACCGGCAAGGAAGACGGCGCAACGCGCCCGACCAGTTTCATCACCTCGACGAAAGTTGCGCTGCTTCCAATCAAACCGATGTCCGGCAGATGCACAGATGCGTTGGGTGCCTCCTCGCCTGCTGCGGAGGAAAGGCTCTCACGCACGCTCCTTGAGACAGCTTGTGCTACGGAGAGCACGCCGCTTACGCCGAATGGCTTCATCAGGTAATCGTAGGCCCCGCGTGAGGTAGCATTGAGTGCGCCCGCAGCAGAACCCTGCCCGGTCATCAGGACGACTTGCGCGCCCGGCTGTTCTGCCGTAAAACGGCTGAGCACCTGAAAACCGTCAGCGCCGCCGAGCAACACGTCGCAGAAGACCAGCGACCACTTTCTGGCGCAGAACAACTCGAAGGCTTGCTCAGCAGTTTCGGCTTCCGTCACCTCCCATCCTTCCTCGCGCAAAATCTTGGCCACGAAACCACGGACTTGCGGCTCGTCGTCGATTACCAGAGCTTGCATCTTCTTGTTCATAGTTATTCTTGACACCCGCTTTCAAACTTCCTTTCAGGCTCAAAGATACGCCACAAGGAGGCTAGCGAAAATCGGCTCAACACTGATTTTCGTGTCCGTGTCTGTCCTACGGAAAGCCTGGAAGATTAAGAGATGAGGTTGTTACTGATGGCGTGGTGGGTCAATTCGGCGCTGGTCTTCATCCCCGTGTGTCCATCCCTTCTACGGTTGCGCCGACGACCGAACAGGCGTTCCAGGAAGGGCCGCGAGCCGCGCTGACACGTCCAACCAAGTCGCGTGCAGCGTAAGCCACCAGGATTGAGATGATGACGGACAGCGCAACCATACTGTAGTCGTGATGACCGACCCTCAACATGTCCGTAGCATTCATAGCTTCACCCTACAGGCGTACCCAAATCGGCCCCCGACCTGATGCCTGAGAATTCTGCCCGGTCTCTTCGCCCGTCAGTCACCCTCTTTGCCCTAGTCGAACAGCCCTCTTGGCAACATACAACACGCGGCCATGTGGGCAGGGGCGTCAGATTCTCGCGGCTATTATAACTGCTTTGAGCTTTGAGCAGGGTTATAAAACGGTTGAGAGCCGAATTGGCATGAAGGTTGCTCATGCTGTTGCGGGGCCAGTACCGTGACAGCAGTTGGGCTCTTGAAAAAAGTTTCAGTACTGACCATCAACGAACTATCCCGGCAGGTGTTGAGGGGCCAGATTATTTTCATAGGGCCCCTCAACACTCTTCGCAAACTTTCACATTTCAACCAACCACTTCAATTGAAATCAGGAGAAAATCTCAAATGAAATTCCGTTCCCCTTTTCGTCTGGCGGTCCTTCTAGCGGCGCTCTCAATCTTTGGCGGAGCAGCCTACGCGCAAGGGCCAGTTCAGGATTCTGCGACGACAACCTCCGAGCTGGAGATGTCTGCGACCGTGCAGACGGCTGTGCAGCTCAACATCTCGACAGGCTCAGGCGGCGCGACCGTCAGCGGCAGCAATGCCACGGGCCTGTTCAGCATCAGCTTTGGCAACATCAACGGTCTAGGGCTGGGTACGCCCGCCGCTGGCGTTAGCGTCGTGGCAGATGGTTCGGGCGCGCTCTACAAAACGCCCGTCAACCTGACGCCGGTCTATTCCGGCTTCACGACCGAGACGGCCACCATAGAGGTTGAGCAGGACGCGGCTGGCGACACGGCCCTCGCCCGTGAAGGCAATTCCTCTATCTCTGCCAGCTCGACCGTCAGCACCTCAACGCCGAGCTCTGTCGCATCCGGTAGAGCCAGCGGTGTTGCCGTAGAGCGCTATGTAGGCATGTACGCTTCCAGAACCGAGGCTGCTGGCGCGAAGAGTGCAACCCTCATCTACACCATCACAGTCGAATAGCCCGCCAACTTGACCTCACAATCAATCGCCCGCGCTCGCTTATCCGATAGAGCGCAATTTCAGCTCGCTTGAGCCATGAAGGGCTGGCTGTCAGGCAAGCGGGCGCGGGCAATTTGAATGAGACCGAGAATCATGATGCAACAGAGATTCCTTATCAAACTTGTCTGTCTCTTACCCCTTCTTCTTTGCGGCTCTGCTCTGGCACACGCACAGCAAAACTCAGTAGGGGTCTCGCCAGCTTCCGTTGAGTCTAAGGTCAAACGCGGCTCGACCTACCAGCAAATCTACACGATCTTCAACAACACTGGCGAGCGACTGCGTATACGTTGTTCTCTGCTGGATTACTGGTACGACGAGCACAACAAACGTGTCACGGGCCGCCCCGGCACACTTCCGCGCTCGGCCTCGCCCTGGGTGCAGCTTTCGCCCGCAGAAGTCCTGCTTGAGCCGCACAGTTCCGCCAACGTCAAAGCCACTGTCACCGTTCCGCTAGCGGCCGCGGGCGGTTATTACACGATGCCTGTCTTCGAGGCCACGCCTGTCAAAAACGATGCCGCGTCTTCGCAACAGGCAGCGAATACTGCCAACGCTTCCATAGGCATACGTTTCCGTGGCCTACTGATGCTCTTGACGGAAGATGCCACAGAATACAATGTCGAGGTTAGAGGTGGAAAAGTTTCGCCCCCGACGGCTTCGACGCCGCTTGAGTTGAGCCTGGACGTATTCAACCGCAGCACTGCGCACGCTCGCGTGCGCGGCATCCTGGCCCTCCTGGACTCGTCCGGGAAACTGGTCGGGCGCGCGAAGACTGAAGAGAAAAGATACATGCCGGGCCAGAGGGACGCTTACAAGGTAGTCTGGGCCGGAGAACTGCCGCCGGGCCGCTACACCGCCCTCATCACCCTGACATACGAACGCGCGGGGCTTGAAGCAGCCACCCTGGTATACGAGATTCCCTTCGCACAGACGGCCGTCCAAGCTCCCAACGATGCTCTGTCAGGCGAACGGGCTGCCGCCATCTATTCCGATGGAACTAACTATCTCTCCACCGTCTCAAATTAAAGAGGCTCATGATGAGCAGGCATGTTACCTGGCGATGCATCAAAGTGGCGTGCGTGCTCGCGCTCGTTGTATGTATCCTCGCTCCTTTCCCCTGCTGGCAACCTGTCACCTCAGCTCTGGCCTTTATCGCGTCGAACCTCACGCGCTCACCGCTCGCGAAGATGCATCCCGCACCGCAGGGAGATTCGGCCCAGAGTTCAAAGCGCAGATACGCTACGCGCATCCGTATTCTGGTCCACAACACACACGAATTGACTTTCGATGAAGCAATTATCGTCGTCACATTGCTTGACCCGAACGTCGCCGCCGCAGAGACACAGGCAGCGCATAGACTTGTTATCACAGGTCTCAATGCGGGAGAAACACTTCTTATCGTCGCTGGCAAGCACAACCATACCGCCTACATCATACAGGTTGCGCGCCCCCCTCGCGCAACGAAACTAGATGGTAGCGGCGCTGCTTTGAACCAGGAAGCTGCTGCCTACTCAGGCTTCTACGCTCTACATTTCTCTCCGGGCACCGACGGCGCGCCGTCTCTGCTGCGCCAGGATTTCGAGTTCAATCAAAAGCTGCCGGGCTCCCGCACGCTTCGCGCTGGCGGAGAGGTGTTCAATTTTTTCGGGCGCGGCGAGCGCGGGCTCGTACAGGTTCCGGGCACGAATTTCGGGATGAATCGCACGCGCCTCGGCGTTGACTCTCCCGCAAGCAAATTCGACCTGCTCGACAGCGAGCTGGAAATATCGCGTCTGGGCTTTAACAACTACACCTTGCGCGGGCCACACTTCGTCTCGACCTCTGCCTCGCGCTGGCGCGGACTGGAAATCTTCGCCGGGCGTGCTCGGCCGCAGCGCTCCTTTTTCAACGAGGGCGAGGGGCTGCTCGCAGGCGCACTCGCGCCCTTAGCTCAAGGCAACTCCTGGCGCATACGCGCGGGCGCATTTTTCGTCTCGCCGCAACGCCTGTCTATGGGACGAGAGGGCGGAACGGTTTGGTCCGCGGACGCGCGTTATTCTCCCGATGAAAATAGTCTGGTCGAAGCAGAGATGGCTTACTCGAACGGCAGCCTTTCCTGGCGCACGCGGCTAGAGCTGCGGCGCGGCCCGCTTCATTTTTACGGCGAGCTTTTCAGGCTGGACCGACGCTCTCCCTTCGTCAGCATCGGCGCGCAAACAGCCGGGCGCAGGATGAACACACTGAGCCTGCAATGGCGACCCGACCCACGATTCGGCGCATCCTTCACCTATCACAGCACAACGAATTTTCCGCTCTCGTCTTCGCGCCAGGTGCAGCTCGACGGCAGGACTATCAATGCCACTGCCAGTTATGCACCTGTCCGCGCCTCGCGCGTCAGTTTCAGCTTCAACCGGCAGGAGATTGAAACGGCGGCCGCGCTGGCGCTCCCATTTCTCCTCAATCTGCAAACACGCACATCGACTTTCAGATACGGCCAGCGCATCGGTCATAATTGGACCAGTGATTTTGAAGCGCGTCTGATTCAGGGCCGAGAGGCAGAGACTACAGAGCAGACAACTCGCGGGTTGAGCCTGCGCGAGCAATTACGCTATTCATGGCGTAGAGGCTCTGTTGCGGGCTTCGTCAACTTCAAAAGCAACACGCCTTCGCTCACGGGCTTGGTCCTGCGTAACCCTCTGCTTCTGCCCGCCGAACTGCGCCTGGCTCTCGCGGCCGACCCCGCACGCTTTCTGCTGGCGAATCGTGATGCTCTGCCCAGGCTGCTCTCCGGGGTTGAGCTGCCGACCACGCGCAGCACTGAAGCAGGAGCGCGTCTGCAAGCGGCCTTCTCACGGCTGAATCTGACGAGCGAAGTTCGCTACAGCGTAGGCGAGATACTGGCGCGCCAAGAGCGAACTATACTCTCTACACTAAGCGCAGACTTCAAACTCGACGCGGCCAATTCGATTCAGATGAGCGGCGCACGCCTCATCTCTTTCAGTGGTCCAGAAAACCGCAACGCACTGACCATCTCCTATGTACACCGTTTCGGAGAAGGAAGCGGCAGGGGCTTTCAGCTCTCCAGGCTGCTCAGACCGGCGCACGCCTCGCTTCAAGGCCGCGTCTTCTTCGATCTCAACAATAATGGCCGCGAAGACCTGGACGAGCCCGGCGTAGCCGGAATGAAAGTCCAGCTCGACGGCTCTCAAATAAGGACGACGGACCTGCGCGGCCACTACAGTTTCAAGGGGCTCGAACCAGGAGACCACCATGTCGCGCTTGTTTCAGAGGAACTCGGCTTGAGGCTGCGCGCCAGTAACATGACCTTGCGGCATGTAACTCTTTCGGCGCGCGAGGCGCACGACGTGAGCTTTGGCGTCACGAATTTCGGTTTCGCCGCTGGACGCGTTTTTAACGATCTCTTCATCTCGGGTGAAATGGCCGCGGGCGACGCGCCTGGCTGCGACGGCGTGAGAATGCTGCTCCGTCCCGTCCGGGCTGGCAGCGTGAACACCGAGACGCCGCTGTCAATGGTGGTCAATGCCAGCGGCGCTTATGAATTTCGCAATCTCGTGCCAGGCAGCTACATACTTGAGATTGACCCTGCGTCCATCCCTACAGATTTTCGTTTGCCCGGACAAACTTCCTGGCCCATCACTATTAGCCCCTTGCAGGGCTCCTACACGGACCTTCCGCTAATCGCAGAGCGGGCCGTCTCGGGCATTGTCTTTATTGATAGAGATGCGAACGGGCAGTTTGATGCGGGGAGAGATGAAGCAATCAAGGGAGCAAGGGTATCTGCGGCGGGGCGTAGCGAAGGTTGGACCGACGAGCATGGCTCTTACATCCTGCGCAATCTGCCAGCGGGCCGGATAGGGGTCCGTGCCGAACTGCCTACTGGAAGAAAAAACGAAACAACCTATATCGAGCTTGGACCAAATCCTGTTTTTAGAAAAAACCTGAATCTACTCGTCAGGGAATAATATCGTCTCGCGCCACATCCGTCGTCTAACTACCCTACCTAATTGTCGTGCTCAGTTCTTGCAGGCGGTAATCATCCGAGCGGGGGGAAGCATCCAGTACCTCTCGCACCTTACTGGCGAGGCCGTAGGGCGTGAATGGCTTCTCGATAAAGTTGACGCCCTCGTTGAGCACGCCGTGATGCACTATGGCGTCCTTCGTATAGCCCGACATATAGAGAATAATCATTTCCGGACGTAGCCTTGCCGCCTGCTCTGCTATATCATGCCCGCTCATTCCAGGCATGATGACATCTGTCAGCATCAGATGAATCGGCTGTTTGTACTGCTCTAATAACACTAGCGCCTCTGGCCCGTTGCTCGCTTCGAGCACCTGATATCCACTCATTTCGAGTATCCGGCGGGCTATCTGGCGGACCATCTCGTCATCTTCCGCCAACATTAGAGTCTCAGTGCCCTGCGCGTTCATCTGCGGATGCTGGCTCTGCTGTAGATTATCAACCTCTTCTTCGACACGCGGCAGATAAATCTTGAAGGTCGTGCCCTCGCCAATTTCCGAATAGACCCAGATGTTGCCTTTACTCTGCTTGACGATGCCGTAGACGGTCGAGAGCCCTAGGCCCGTGCCCTTCCCCTCCTCCTTGGTGGTAAAGAAAGGCTCGAATATTCGCGCGCGCGTCTCTCCGCTCATGCCGCATCCATTATCGCTGATGGTGAGCATCACATAGTAGCCAGGTTCGACGGTGACGTGATATTGAGCATATGCCTCGTCCAGATTTACATTCTCGGTCTCGATAGTCAGCTTGCCCCCATTCGGCATCGCGTCACGCGCATTGACCACCAGGTTAACGATGACCTGCTCCATCTGTCCGGGGTCGGCTTTGACGCACCCGAGGTCCGGCCCGAGCACTGCCCGCCAGTCTATGTCCTCACCGATTAAGCGACTGAGCATCTTTTCAAGGTCTGAGATGACCGCATTGAGGTTCAGGACTTTTGGCTGCAAGACCTGCTTGCGGCTGAAGGCCAGAAGCTGGCGTGTCAGAGTAGCGGCGCGATTGCCTGCTTTTTTAATCTCTTCGAGGTTGTGACGCAGGGGGTCTTCACTTTGCAGCCGCCGCATCGTCAGCTCGCTGTAGCCGTTGATAGCCGTCAGCAGGTTGTTAAAGTCGTGTGCTACTCCACCGGCCAGGCGGCCCACGGCCTCCATCTTCTGCGACTGGCGTAGTTGCTCCTCCTTTTCACGCTCCATGTTCAGGAGGCGCACGTTCTCAATGGCATTGGCAGCGAGATTGGCAGCCATCTGCATGGCCGTGGCATGCTCGCGCGTATAAGCATTCAACTCGTGGCTCTGGACTTCTACCGTCCCGATGACGCGGCCCATAATCGCCATCGGCGCGATGAGGGCGGAGCGAGGTTTTTCGTTATCCACGTCGAGGCCTACGCACACGGCATTTTTGCCCCCGTTAATCTCTTCGAGATAATCATTAAAGATGAGGGCGGTGGCGCTCTTGATAACGCGGCTGGCGGGCCCTGAGCGCACGGGCATCTGCTCCAGGATAGGATTTTCGATCTCGACGCCGTTGATGTAGAAGTAGGCTCCCTCGCGCACGGCTCGCTCCTCGTCATAGTGACAGATGACGAGCGCAAAGCTCGGTGTCAGGGCAAGCGCGAAGTCTCGCAGAGCGCGATAGTTTGTTTGCAGGTCTCGCGCTGTGCCGAAGGTGAGCGCAAGACGCGCCAGGCGGTCGAGCAATCGCTCGTACTCTTCGACGGCACGACGGTCTGCAAGGCGCATCATCTCCTCTGCGCGCTTACGCTCGGTGATATCGCGGGCGATACCCTGGACGCCGACTGCGATGCCGTCCTGATAAACAAGCCTGGAGTTAACCTCGAATGTGATCCGGCGGCCATCCTTCGCAAGAGCCTCAACCTCATAGACTGTCTTCCCTTCACCGGCCAGCTTTCTATCAATCATCCGGCGCGTCTCTTCCAGATACTCAGGCGCAATGGTCTGCGAGAGATTCATCCCCAGAATCTCATCGCGCGTATAGCCGAAAATCTGCTCGCCCGCCAGGTTAACAGATGTATAGTTGCCCTGCAGGTCATGACTGTAGATGATGTCGCGTGCATTCTCGACCATCTCGCGGTAACGCTCCTCGCTCTTGCGCAGCAGCTCATCTGCACGCTTACTCTCGGTGATGTCACGCGCGCTAGTTGAAGCACCAACGAGCTGCCCGCCAGCAGACTTGATGGGCGAGATGGTAATCGAGACATCGACGAGCGAGCCGTCTTTACGAACGCGCACTGTCTTCAACTGCTTGATCTGCTCGCCGCGCCGGAGCTTAGACATAATCTCTGTCAACTCGCGTTGATGACCAGGCGGAACAATCAGCGAGATGTGACGCCCGACAGCCTCTGCCTCCATGTAGCCGTACATCTTTTCGGCCCCGGCATTCCAGCTCGTGATAATACCGTCGAGGGTCTTAGACAGTATGGCGTCCTGCGAGGATTCGACGATTGACGCCAGCCGCTCGCGCACTTCCTCTTCAAGTTTTCGCTCGGCGATATCATGAAAGGCCAGGACTGCGCCGACCACTTGGCCGCCAGTGATAATCGGAGATGAAGTATAAGAGACGGGCAGAATGCTTCCATCCCGGCGCGTGAAGACATCGCTCTCGACAAGGGTCATCCGGTCTGTCTTCAGGACTCTCAGTAGCTGACATTCGCTTGCAGGTCTGGTCGTGCCGTCACTGTATTGACAGTGTATGACCCCGTGTATTTGTTGGCCGAGCAGCTCTTCCTGCTTCCAGCCGAGCGCGGCTTCAGCCGCCGGATTCATGAAAGTGACACGTCCTTTGAGGTCCAGGGCATAGACGCCTTCGCCCAGGCTGGCCGTAATGGCTTCCGTGAAATCGAGTTGACGACGCAGGTCCTCTTCGGCTTGCTTACGCTCTGTGATATTGGTGATCATCCCGAGCGAGCCGACGAACTCTCCATTGGGGCCGTAGATTGGATTGGTGGCGATGAGCACCCATAGCTCCGTGCCGTCCCTGTGTTTTAACAGGCGTTCATACTGTTCTGACACCCCTTGCTTTCGGCGCTCGAAGTTCTGCAACGTCTCACGCGTCGCGGCCTCATCCATGAAATCGGAGACGTGGCGACCGAGCATGTCGTCAACCGTATAGCCTAGCATCTCTGCCATGCGCTGGTTGACGTAGTTAGTCCTGGCCTCTTCATCAATCATCCAGATGCCTTCTCTGGCTGTCTCGACAATCCGGCGATACCTGTTTTCGCTCGTGCGTAAGGCTTCGAGCGTCTTGGCGCGTTCGATTGTGTATCGAATGGAGCGTTCCAGGAGCGGCCTGTCAATCTGCCCCTTAACCAGATAGTCAGACGCTCCGGCCCTCATAGCCTTCAGGTCTATGTCCAGGTCGTCCTGCCCTGTCAGCAGGATAACAGGCATCCTGTAGCCACGCTCGGCCATTTCTCTTAATAGCTCGATGCCGTTATATTCACCCAGACGATAATCTATCAGGCACACATCTGGCCCGAATATCTTAGTCGTTTCCAGTGCTTCCTCGTATGTCGATGCCCAAGTGAGGTCTAACCGACTCGACTCGATTTCGGCGAGCAGACCGCGGGTTAAGAGATAGTCGTTTTCATCATCCTCGACTAGCAATACTTTGATTACGTTCTCGTACATTTGGTAATTCTTAGGTCAGTTTACAGGATTTATCCCGGCTGATTCGATTCCGTTCGTAAGGTCAGAGAAGCGAACGCAGCGATTGCGCCCGCCACGTTTAGCGGCATAAAGTCCACGGTCTGCGGCCGCAATCAGATTGTCCGCAGTAGTGGCGTCTGCGGGCAGCGAGGCCACGCCGAGGCTAATAGTGAGAGGTATCTGCTGGTGATGGTCTCCAGAATTAAAACTGTATGGGTGCGCAGCCACGCGCCGTCGCAGGCGATCAGCCATTTTCAAAGACTGCTCACTGTTCATCTCTGGCAGGATGACGGCCAGCTCTTCCCCTCCGTATCGGGCAGGCAAATCAACCGTCCGCACAGTCTCGTGAACCAGACGGGCGAGCCACCTGAGGACATCATCGCCAACGAGATGGCCGTAAGAGTCGTTGATGGTCTTGAAATAATCGACGTCCAGCATTACCAATCCGACAGGACGCTCGTATCGCTGGTAACGCTCTGCCTCTTCGCTGAGCAGACGGCTCATTGCCCGACGGTTATAGAGCCCCGTCAATTCGTCATGGCTTGCCAGCTTGCGCAGCGTCTCTAACAGGCTTGAGCGTTGAAGAGCGTGGCGAATCGACCGCTCCATGAGGTCCGTGTTGATTTGGCCTTTGACCAGGTAATCGGCGGCCCCGGCCATCATCGCCTCTGTGTCAATCTCGTACCCTGTCTGGCTGGTCAGCATAATCATAGGGATGGGGCGGGTGGTAGTCAGCGCTTCACGCATCAGCTCCAGGCCCGTGCGTTCGCCCAGAAGATAATCGACCAGGCAAATATCATGTGCGCCTCTTTCAATAGCCCGCAGGGCATCCTGATAGTTGGAGACCCAATCCAGCTCGACAGGGCATCCCCCGAACTCCGATAAGAGACCTTGGGCCAGGATAAAGTCATCCTCGTCATCTTCGATGAGCAAGACCTTAAGCGGGCGTGAACTCAGCATCATTTTTCTCCTTGCGTCAGGGTCGGCAGCTCGACTATCTCAAACCAGTACTTGCCCAGGTCTCTCATCACTGTGACGAGCGACTCGAACATCACAGGCTTGGTGATAAAAGAGTTGGCCCCCAAATCGTAAATGCGATAAATATCCTCTTCGGCGCTTGAGGTCGTCAGCACGACGACCGGTATCTGGCGCA
>DASWMI010000136.1:0-24804 GCA_036399835.1 Pyrinomonadaceae bacterium
CCTGCGCCGAGCACGGCGATAGTTTCAATCCCCGGCGCAAAGCGCCCTGTGCTCTCCTGTGTGCTCAAAAATTCTTACCTGTATGGTTGTCTTCAGCGGGCGCGCCGGCAGGGAAATCTGAAAGCGCCCGGCGCCCTGTTCGACTACTTTCGATAGAGTAGTTATACTATACGCGCAACCGAAAAGGCTATATGTTGTGTGCCGGATTGAGGAAAAATCTTTCCTCTCGGAGGACGAAGGAGACCTATAAGGATTCAATGAGCAAAGAGACTCTGCACAGAAACGTGGTGATTATAGGGACTGGACCAGCCGGACTGACGGCGGCCATCTATACTGCCCGCGCCAATCTCAAGCCTCTCGTCATTGACGCGCCCGCCAATGCGGAGAAACAGACTACGCCGGGCGGGCAGTTGATGATTACGACCGACGTGGAAAACTATCCGGGCTTTGCCAGAGGCATACAGGGGCCGGAATTGATGGAAGAGTTTCGCCAGCAGGCCCTGCGCTTCGGCACGGAGATTCTCGAAGCCTGGATTACAAAAGTTGACCTCTCCAAGCGCCCCTTTACGCTCTACACGGACGATCACGTGATACGGGCTGAGACGCTGATTATAGCCTCCGGCGCGTCTGCTAAGTGGCTCGGCATCCCCGGCGAGGCGAAAGTGCCCGAAGGCTTTGGCGGCAACGGCGTCTCAGCCTGCGCGACCTGCGACGGCCCGCTTCCGGCCTTTCGCAACAAGCGGCTGGTCGTCGTCGGCGGCGGCGACACGGCGATGGAGGAGGCCACCTTTCTGACGCGCTACGCGGCGGAAGTCTTTCTGGTCCACAGGCGCGACCGCCTGCGCGCATCGAAGATCATGCAGGACAAGGCGTTCGATAATCCCAAGATTAAGTTTATCTGGAATACAGCCGTCGAAGAAATCCTGGGCGAGCAGGAAACGGGCGTCACCGGCGTCCGCCTGCGCAACTTGCAGACCAATGAAGAGCGCACCTTCCCCTGCGAAGGCGTCTTCGTAGCCATCGGCCACAAGCCCAACACGGACCTCTTCAAGGGCCAACTTGAGATGGACGAGATAGGTTATCTGAAGACTAACGGCCATTCGATGGCGACCAACATTCCGGGCGTTTTCGCCTGCGGCGACGTGCAGGATTCCTGTTATCGTCAGGCCATCACGGCGGCGGGCACCGGCTGCATGGCCGCCATAGACGCAGAGCGTTTTCTGGACCACCTGCCGGTCACGATGCCTTCGGGCACGGAAATCACGATAGAGGGCGAACAGGTCACGCCGGACCACCAGCGGATTATCATGCCGGACGGCGAGGTCTTGTCGAACAAGGCCGAAGAGGTCTCGGCGCAGGGCGATTAAAGATAAAGCTCGAATAGGAGAGTCTGCACAGCAGAAGAGGAAGGGGCCAATGCTCTTTCCTCTTTTCTTTGCGGTAAGATTAATCTGACAGACTTGCTGCCGCTGGATTGCTCCCGCCAGGTTCGAGGATAAAGCGTCTGCTAGAGGAGAACGATTGAATCGTCCTGCATACGGTGCGGAGACCTTGTGCGGGTGCGTTGCGTCTCGTCATTGTGCGGGCAGGCTTCGCAGAAAGAGCCTGTGCGTTCCTTGCGCTCGCTGCACTCGTTGCAGTCAAGGGCCTGGCCGAGCCGTCTCAGGGCATCAAGCAGTGGAAGCAGTAGCAGCCCGCGCTCGGTCAGGATATATTCGACATGCGGCGGGCTGCCGCCGTAGTCGCGCCTTTCGATAAGCGCATCGGTTTCCATGTCGCGCAGCCGCTGGACCAGCGTGCGGCTGCTAATCGGGTGAAGAGCAGCTAAGATCTCCGTCGTGCGCTTCGCGCCGTGCGAAAGTTCGCGCACCAGGAGCATCGTCCATTTGTCGCCAACCAACTGTAAAGCGCCCGTCACAGGACATCCGTCGCCTTCACGTCTTCGCACTTTTGCTGTCTCTCCTTAAAGACCGGAGTTTGGAGTCCGGCGTCCGAGAGTTCGGAAAATCTGGTCGCCGATGAGAGACTCCGAACTCTTGACTTGCGACTCGCGTCAGAGCTTAACATAAAGAAAGGAGATTGCGGACGCGAATGAAACTATTTTAAGATGCTGGCAGCGCGTGGCTTTGCCACAGAGAAAATTTTCCGGAAGCGCCTCTCTCTTCACAAGGGCCAGTCAGTCAATCTCGTGTGCTCGACCTTAAACAAAGCGTCCCCGCTCGCATGAAAGAGTCGGCCAATTAGTTCGCGGATGAATAAAACAGACGTGCGCTCTGAAAAGGTGACGATGGATGCCCGGCTACACGGCGTCGCGCTCCTCGCACGCGCTCTGAACGACGTGACGACTCCGTCCGCAGCGATCCAGGCGGCGCTGGATGCGCTCATGCAACTGATTCCGGCGGATGCCCTGCGGCTGACGACAAGCGCAGGTGAAGACCGCCAGCGGCTCAGCGCTTCACTGGACCAGAACGGCGAGTTCAGGGAATTGGCGGACGGCGAAGTGCTGCGCGTCTCGCACACCATGCTTGAGCGTGCGGTCCAGACTGGTGCGCCTGTCTATTTCAATGATGCGCCTCACGAGCTGGTCGGCGGCGCTTTGCTGATCGCGCTGGCCTGTCCGGCGGCCCAGTCCGTGCTGTGCGCGCCGCTCATGCTCGGCGGCAAGGCCACGGGCACTGTCATCATTAGCACCGCGCGCGTCGCGCATTACACGGAGGGCGATTCGGAAATTGCCTCGCTGGTCGGAGCGCTACTGGCTTCGACGCTGGAGCGTTTAGAGCTGGCGAGCCGCATGACGTTTGTCCGCACGCGCGAAGAGGCGCGTCTGCGTGAGGATGCTTTGGTCCAGAATCTGTACGCGGCGGCGCGCGCTTCCGTCGAGCTGAATCACATCATACAGCATGCCATAGACACGCTGGCCCAGTCTCTGCCCGCCAGCTTTATAGTGCTCCGCGCCGTCGCTTTCGGACAGCCTGAAGCCACGCTGCGCGCCTGGACGCCCGGCGACGACCGCCCGCCGCTGGAGATTCACGCGCCCGTTTCGAGGGCCGAGCGCGTCGTTTACACAGAGCAGCGCGCTGTCTTGATAGAAGATGCGCGAGGCGAGCGCGCGGAGGATTTGCGTCTGCTGGTCGAGCGTCTGGGCGCTCGCTCGTTCTATCTTTTGCCAGTTATCTATGGCGGGCAGGTGCTGGCCGCGCTCGGCCTCGTCGAATCTGATACGCAGCGGCGCTGGACCACTGAAGAGCAGTTGCTGCTGGCGCGCGTGGCCGAAACCATCGCGCCGCTGATCCTCAATGCGCAACTTCACACCCGCCAGCGCGCCTGCTTTGAAGACCTCCTCACGCTCTTGCGCATGAGTTTGGAAGTTGAGAGCGAGGCCGAGCTGGAACGCTGCCTGAGCGCCGTGCTCGATTCCTGGGCCAAGGTCGCCAACACGGATGCGGCTGCCATTCTGCGCTGGGACGAGGAACACAAACTCCTGCGCCTGGCCGCGATGAAGCATCTGCCAACGGCACTGCTTGAGCGTTACACGCAGGGCATTCCTTTGACCGACACGGTCTGCGGGTTGGCCGCCGAGCGGCGCGTCGGCGTCGTCGCAGACCTTGCCAGCGAGGCTCGCTTCGCGGACCTCTACTCGGCTGTCCGCTGGTCCAGTTTGCGCGGCGTCTGGGCCACGCCCATCACCGGTCCGGCCAACAGGCTCTCCGGCATCCTGATTACTTTCTCGCGTGTGGCGGCGGAGGTCGGCCCTGACGAGCAGCGCCTGGCAGACCTCTTCACGCGTCCCGTCGCGCTTGCCATAGAGAAGCTTGAGTGGAGTCGTAGCGCGCGTCTGCGGGCGCAGCTTTTAGAGGAACTGGAAGAGAACCTCTTTCAGGCCGAGCGGCACAAGACGGAATTCATGTCCATCATCTCGCACGAACTGCGCACGCCGCTCAACGCCATCATAGGCTACGCGCAGATGTTGAAGGACGGGTTTTCGGGCGAGCTTAACGAGCAGCAGCGCGTGGATGTGCAGACGATTGCGGAATCCGCCGACCATCTCCTGCGCATGGTCGAAGACACGCTGGATTTGGCGCGCCTGGATGCAGAGCGTTTCCCGGTCTACATGGATGTCGTCGCCTTTGATGAAGTGATTCGCCGCGCCGTGGAGGGCGTGCGCCAGGCCGCCGAAGCCAAGGGCCTTGACGTACACTTCAAAATCTCCGATGCGCTGCCAGTCATACGCACGGACCCTGAGCGCGTCCGGCAAATTCTGACCAGCCTTCTCTCCAATGCCGTCAAGTTTACGGATAGCGGGCTGGTCCAGGTCACGGTCGAACCGGCTGACGCAGGCTCCGTGCAGATAAACGTGATGGATACGGGCATAGGTTTCGACATCAACTCTTACCCGCACATCTTCGACGAATTTCGACAGGGCGATGCTTCAAATACGCGGCAGTATGAGGGGAGCGGTCTGGGCCTCGCGGTCGCCAAGCGGTTGGTCCAGAAGCTCGGCGGGCTGATCGGCGTCGTCTCAACGCCCGGAGAGGGTTCTACCTTCTGGGTTCGACTTCCGCCCGAAGTCCCCGGCGCGGACGTATAAAAGAAACGATGAAAGATGAAGGATGAACTCGCAAGGAAAAACAGTTGACTCGTTAGCTCAGTGGTCCAATAAATCAATGAGTCAATAGCTCATCCTTCATCGCTCACGCCGCGGCGTTCGGCTTCTCTCTTTTGTTCTTCAGTTCTTATGGATGAGAGTTATATACAGACGATCCTGGTGGCGGATGATGAGCCGGTCAACCGCGCGCTGATTCAACGCCGTCTGGAGCGCGAAGGCTATCGCGTGGTGACGGCGCAGAACGGGCGGGAGGCTGTCGAGATGGCGCGTTCCATCCTCCCGCATCTGGTGCTGCTCGATGTCATGATGCCTGTCATGGACGGCTTGGAAGCCTGCGAGTTGCTCAAGGATAACGAGAGCACGCGCGATATTCCGGTCATCTTTCTCTCGGCGCGCGATGAAACGGAAGTCAAGGTGCGCGGCCTCACGCTCGGCGCGAACGATTACATCAGCAAGCCTTTCAAGGCCGAAGAACTCATCGCGCGTGTGGATGTTGCCATACGCCTCAAGCGCGAGCGCGACAAGTTACGACTGAGCGCAGAAGAGGCAGAGGCCCGCGCCGAGCTGGCACAGGAGCGCGCCATGACGGACGCGCTGACGGGCCTCCTCAACCGCTACGGCCTGCAACGCCTCCTGACACACGAGCGGGCCGAAGCCCTGCGCTACCAGCGCCCGCTCTCATGCCTGATGATTGATCTGGATGATTTCAAAAACATCAACGACACTTACGGTCACGCCGCAGGTGACGCGGCCTTACAACAGACCGCCAGCATCCTGACCGAAGTCGTGCGCGGCTCGGACATAGTCTGCCGTTACGGCGGCGAAGAATTTCTGGTCCTGCTTCCGGACACGAATCTCGACGGCGCTCTGGCCCTCGGCGAAAAGATACGCTCGACCGCCTTTGAGCGACTCTTTGGCGAAGGCAGAGGAAGATTCCACCTGACCCTCAGCGCTGGCGCAGCCAGCCTCTCCGAACATGAATCCGGCAACGACATGATCGCACGCGCAGACATGGCGCTCTACCAGGCCAAATCACAGGGCCGCAATCGCGTCGAAAAAGCAAAGATGAACGATGAAGGATGAAGGACAGGCTATCGCTTCGTTGAATCAATGGTCCAACGAATCAATGAAGCAATAGCCTGTCCTTCATCCTTCACGCTACCGCGTTCTGCTACGGGCGCAAATTAATGTTATAGGTTTTGATCTTGGAGTTGAGCGTGGTGGCGTTCATGCCGAGGAGACGTGCGGCGCGGGATTGGTGGCCGCCGGTTTGTTCCAGGGCGCGGCGAATCAGGTCTATCTCAAAGCGGCGCACTTCGTCGTAGAAGTTGATGCCGCGACCTATGTCGAGCGAGGCCGAGCCGCTCGTGTCTTCGCGTGCGAAGGCGGCGGACGACAGTTGCGGGTCTGTGATTTCGGGGCGCAGGCATTCGCGCGAGATCTCCGTGCCAGGCGCGATGACGACCGCGCGCTCGATGGTGTTTTCCAGCTCGCGCACATTGCCCGGCCATGAGTAGTTTTCCATCAGGGCCAGCACTTCGGGCGAGAGCTGGTCGGAGACCTGTCTACCGTTCTCTTCGTTGTACTTGTGTATAAAATGCTGGGCCAGAGCGAGTATGTCTTCGCGGCGGTCGCGCAAGGGCGGCAGCTCAATCGGCACGACCGAGAGTCTGTAGTAGAGGTCTTCGCGGAACGTGCCCTGCTTGACGGCCTCTTTGAGGTCAATATTGGTCGCGGCCACGACGCGTACGTCAACGCGGCGCGAGACGGTATCGCCGAGCGGAGTAAACTCTTTCGATTGCAGCACGCGCAGCAGCCGCGCCTGTGTTTCGGGCGGGATGTCTCCAATCTCGTCGAGGAAGATTGTGCCGCCGTCTGCGACTTCAAAGAGACCCTTCTTGGCCGCGACCGCGCCCGTGAAAGCGCCGCGCGTGTGGCCGAACAGCTCGGATTCCAGCAGCTCCGAAGGAATGTTCGAGGAATTAACGGTGACGAAAGGCTTCGTCGCGCGCGGCCCAGATTCATGTATGGCTTTGGCGATTAACTCCTTGCCCGTCCCGCTCTCGCCCGTAATTAGGACGGTCGAGCGCGCGGGCGCAATCTGGTCCACCAGCCGAAAGACCTGCTGCATGATGTCTGAGCGACCGATGATGCCGCCGCGATCAACCGAGCGGCTCATCGCGCGACGCAGGTGAAGCCTCTCTTCCTCTTTGCGGCGGCGCTTGATGCCGGCGGCGACAGTGGAAGTAATCTGCTCGTTCTGAAAAGGCTTGCGGATACAGCCGAACGCGCCCTTTTCCCAGGCGGCGATGGCCGTGTCAAAGGTCGCGTAAGCGGTAATCATAATGACGACCGCCTCCGCGTCGAGCTTTAAAAACTCTTCGAGCGCGCGCAGGCCGCCCATGCCGGGCATAGAGACATCGAGCAGCACGACATCGAAGGGCCGCCGCGCGTAAGCTTCCAGACCCTCCTCGCCGGTCTTCGCCAACTCTGCGCGAAAGCCTTCGGCAGAGAGCAGCGTTTCCAGCACATCGCGCATAATCTCCTCGTCGTCCACGACGAGCACTGAACCCTTCTTAGCCATTCAAACTTTTCCGTTCCCCCGACGATAAAGCATAGAGAATGGACGACGGCCTTCAAAGTTTCCTCCGGCTCATCGTCCATCTTTTAAGATATTGTGATTATACAACGCGGCGCACGCTATCTGCGAATGCGACTTCGGGCCGAACTTGAGGTGGTGTGCTTTAATCGCCCGCGACGGACATGCGCTCGCGCGTGCGCGCGTGTGCGGTCGGGAGCGAGATGCGGAAGGTCGTGCCGCGCCCAGGTGTGCTTTCGACCGAGATGTGGCCGTTGTGTTCCTGTACGATGCCGTAGGAGACGGCCAGTCCGAGGCCAGTGCCGCGCCCGACTCCCTTGGTCGTGAAGAACGGGTCATAAATCTTGGCGACATTCTCCGGCGCGATGCCTATCCCTGTGTCCTCTATCTCTATCAGCACGGAATCGTCATCGCCCTTCATGGCTGTGCGCAGCGTGATGCGGCCACCTTCCGGAATCGCATCGCGCGCATTGAGAAGCAGGTTGGTAAAGACCTGTTGGAGCTTGCCCGCGTTGCCGTAGACTTTAGGCATCTCGGCGTGATAATCGCGCGCCAGCTCTATCTGGTTGCGCCGCAGTTGCGGCTCCAGCAGTTGCAGCGTGTCGTCCAAGACGCGGTGCAGGTCCAACTCGTTAAAGTCCGTCGCGCTGCCCGTGCGCGAGAAGTTGAGGAGGTTATTGACGATGTTGGAGGCACGGTCAGCCTGTCGTCGCACCTTCTGCAAGAGCGCGTGCTTCGGGTCAGTCTCAGGCAGCATGCTGAGCAGCATCTGCGTGTAGGACGAGACGCCGGTCAAAGGCGTGTTGACTTCATGCGCCACTCCGGCGGCAAGCAGACCGATTGATGAAAGCTTCTCGCGCTGCTGCAACTGCTCTTCGAGACGCGCGCGCGCAGTCACATCCTCAAGCACGACGAGCGCGCCCGTTTGTCCGGGCGAGATGGAAAGCAAAGGAGCAATCGCGACATTGAGGACCAGCAGCCGCCCGCCGCGCGCAGCCGTGTGCATCTTGTAGATATTACGCAACCCCGCCAGATGCCATTCGTCCGGCCCCAGAACCTGTTGCAGCGTCTCTGCAAAATCTTCGGCAAACAAATCTTCGACGCGTTTACCGATACTCTCGTCGCGCTGTATGCCGAGCATCTCTTCGAGCGCGGAGTTGCAGCGCGTGATGCGCCCGTCGAGGTCCACGGCGAGCAGCCCGACGTTGATGGATTCGACGATGGACTCGTTAAACTCTTTGAGCAGCTGCAACTCTTCGGCGCGCTCCTGCTGCTCCTGGTAGAGCAGGCTGTTCTCTATCGCGACCGCGACATAGCCAGACACGGTGCGCAGGATTTCCACGTCTTCGGAAGAGAGAAGCGCGCCGTCCATAGAGCGTCCCAACCCGATGACGGCCACCATCCGCCCGCGTATCACGCAGGGCACATAGTAATGCAGCGCACGGCGCACAAAACCTGTCGTCTCAGGGACCAGATCCAGATCGTCGGCGCGCACAATCCCCGTCTCGGCAGAACGCACGCGAATCATCTCGCGAAAATCGGGCGGCACAATCATCGCCTCGGAAAGCCCCGCGGCGCGCGCCACTCGATAACCGGCGGGAACGCGCCTGTCTTCGATAAAGATTGCCACGCGCTTGACGTTCAGGACCTGCTGCAAGCGGCTGACGAGCGCGTCCAGGAGCGGGTCGAGCGCGGTCGTAGCCGAGAGCGTGCGCCCGAAATCGAGCAGGCTGTTGCGCATGTCATAGCGCTCGCCGTAAAAGAGACGGTCCACGCGCTCCTGTAGGAAATTCTTGATCGGCGCGGCGATCATCACGATGACGGCCATCGCCGCGATAGCGATAACGACTCGCAGCGTGACATCGCCCGAAGCGATGACATCACCGTTGAGCGCGTAGAAGCCGGCCATGTAAACGACAGCGCCGATCATCAGCGCTATGGCGAGCGTGCTCAGCGTATAGACAGCCGCGCGCCGGACCACCAGTTCGACATCCATCAGGCGGTAACGCACGACCGAATAACCGAACGAGAGCGGAATCAGAATCAGCGGCAGGACAGCCATCGCCGTCAGCCAAGGCTCCTGGCTCGCTCCGAAGATAAAGCCAATCCCGTAGAGCAGCGTAAGCGGCGCGATTGCCAGCGCCGAACCCCAGACGACCCACTTCAACTGCTGGCGCACGATGGCCGATTCGCTCTTGATAAAGCGGCGCAATAAGAGAACGGCGCTGGCGACTAATCCTAAGAGGCAATGGATAAAGATTATCTTTGAGTATTGCGTGATGAAATTGACGGAAGGGTAGAGATGCAGGTATTCCCCGAAATAGACAATCGAGGAAACCAAGAGCAGCGCGATAGCCGGTACATAGAGCAAAGAGGCCAGCCAGCGACGCTCATTTGAAAACTGGTAGCGGACCGGGTAGATCGAACAGAAATGAAGAAAGAGCGGCGCAAACATAATCAGCGCGGCATCATCAAGAAATGCTATGGCGTGGTCCAGGTCCTTGAAGGTCCCGACCGGCTTGTAGAAGTGGAAGACGAAGGCCGCCAGGCAAACGGTCGCAAAGTGGGGGACGAAGGGCGAGCTGCCGCCCTGTCTGAAGAGCACGAAAAGACCTATGAAGAGATAGACCAGCCCGATGAGGTTGAGATAAAGGTCCAGTTCCGTCATTGTCTCGACCGGGTCCAGTCCGTAAAGGTCCGCGTAGTAGAAGCGCGTCTCGACAGGATAAGAGGGTCGCTCGATAAGATAATGAAGCTGGCCGCCGACCTTTGCTCCTTCGAGATAGATCTGCACGTCGCTGGAGCGGACAATCTCTTCGGGCCGCTCCTTCTCGTTTGGAGTAATCCCGCGCAGGATGTCGCCCGGCAGAATCCCGGCGCGTGCGCCCGTCGAATTCGGCGCGACCGAGCGCGCGACGATGCCATCCTTGGTATCGGTCCACTCAACTCCGTCGGTCGGAGGCGGGAGGCGCTTAAGACGCTGCGTAAAATTAATGCCGCCGGCGACGATCAGCAGGATCGTTCCGATCAGCAGCACCAGCGTTCGCGTTGTCAGCACCGTTCCCTTCAATGCGTTGACACATCCTCTGTTAGAACGTTAAAGACACCTCACCACCGGTAAAGTTTAGGCAATCAATGTTCCAGTCATCCGCAGCCCTGCTTTATCATCGGCAGGCTCGCCAGTTAAGTTCAACGCTCTGCAAGCATAGCGCTCATCAGGCGATTGTAAGCGCCGCGCTGCACGCTCCCGAAAGAAGAGCGAAGAGCAAAGGTTAGAGCCGGGATAAATCCAAGTTTTCGTAGCTGTCCGAGAATTTGGAGAAGAGGAGAAGGCTAGAAAGCAGAAAGGGTTAGAAGAAGAAGGCCGATTCTTTCCGGCTTCCCCTAACCCTTTCAAAGAGATTCACCCGACTTTTAAAATCTGACCGAGATACCGCCTCGCACGGAGCGTCTGGCCCCTGAGCCGACCGTCAGGACTGTTTCGCCATCCTCCGCGCTCGTCTGTGTGTCGAGCAGGTTGCGCGCATCGAGTACGGCTTCCGCCCGCACGGGTAGACCGAAGCTCGGCAAGTCCTGCGTCACCAGAATACTCAGGCTCGGGTCGTAGACAGCGAGCCGCCCGGCAAACGGGTCAATCGCGAAGACGGTCGCCTTCGGCGAAAAGCGAAAGATCGTGTGGACGCGCGTCCCGCTGCCGAAATCCGCTCCCATCTGAAGCGCGGCGGTCTGGAAGAATCCGTTCTGGAAAAGCTCGGAAGGATTATTGATGCCTTCGTTTGAGAGACGCTGGCCGCGACCGAAGGAATAGCCTGCCGAGGCGCTCAAGACACGGCTCACGCGACGCGTATAGACGACGCGCATCCCGCGCGCCGCGCCCTGTTGATTGGCGACGCTGATGAGGGCCTCGCCGTTTTCGTTGGCGAAGCCGGAGAGAGGCGTGCTCAGGAGTCCGACGCCGCGATTGCTGGTCGTATCAAAGAAGGCCGTCGCCTCTATGCTCGATTCGTTGTCGAGCACTCTTTCGACGCCGAACTCGAAGCGGCGGCTGCGCTCCATCACGGCGCGGCCATCAACGAGCGCGACGGGCGTCTGCATAGGCTGTTTGAAAGTCACCTGGCCGTCTTCAAAATCGGCCACGCTTTGCACGCGCTGCTCTTCGCCGCCAGGCACATACGCGGCCCTCAGACGCGTGCGCGCGTCTGCATCAAACTGAAAGCCAAAGCGCGGATTAATCGTCGCGGCATTGCTCGCGCCGAGGAAGCGAGAATAATCCAGCCCGAGCACAACAACTATGCTATCGCGCACAACCCATTCGTCTATGGCGCGTAGGCTCAACTGGCCCAGCGGAGAATTGTTCGCAGCCTTGTTGAGCACGGCGGCGGAACCCAGACGGTTCGCGCCGACGCTGAAGTTCAGACGATGATGGTCGCCTGCGCGGACGCGCGCACTGGTTTCAAGGCGCTGCGGTGCGCCCTCTCCAGCGCCCAACTGTCCAGCGAAGATAAGCTCTGCCTGTTGACCCGCGGGGGCCGAGATGGCGAAGTTCGTGCCGATATAGCCGGGAGCAAATGAGCTGGCCGAAGCGGCTGCGTAAGTCTCTATGACGCCATGTATGCGCGGCGCGTTGTGGCCCGTTTGAGCCTCGCCCGCGTCGGCCACTTCATCAGCGGCTGGACCAGTCTCTTCAGCTTCAATCCCGAGCGCTTCTCTAATCGCTTGGTCGTCGCCTTCCTGTATCTGGAAGATTGAGCGCCGGCCCTGCGCGGCCTTGAGCCGCCAGCGCACGTTGTCGCGGTCGCGTCGCATCTCAGGCGCGGTCCGGCCCTGTCCGGTCGGCTCCAGGTTAAAGCGATAGATAATTTCATCTGAGGCTCTGACCTGCACGGCGCTGAAGAGGATTTCGTTGAAGCCTTCGGCCACGGCTTTGACGCTGTAGCGACCCGGGGAGATTTTGGTGGAGAAGCTGCCATCCGAAGAGCTGCGCGTCTGCTTGATGACTTCGCCCGCGCCCTCTTTGAGCAAAGAGATGACAGCGCCCGCGAGCGGATTACCCTTATTGTCTCTGACCGTTCCGGCAATCGTGCCTAAGGTGCGGCTGCCCCCGCCGCCCGCCGCCAACGCCTGCGGCGCGCTCGCGCCAAAGAGGGCGCAAACGGCGAGCAGCGTCAGACTGACTTGCAAAGCTTTTCTCATCGCGGCCAACCTCCGGGGTCGCACGGGTCGCGCAGTCGAAAGAGGCTGCGCGGGCGCGAGCCTGTAAGTAGAGCTGTCTCTTTGATGCCTGTTCACTTTAGGAAAGGTTTCGTCCTTGCCTCATCAGATGACGTAGGCGGGCGAGGGTGTTGCCCTGCCATCGGAAAAGCGAAGCGTCTGGGGCGCACTCCGGCGATGGTCAAAAATTCCATCCGCTGAGAGAACGAACGCATTTTCCGCCATCAGGCAAAGGCTGTCAAGCAAACTGAGAGGCTCAGGGCGAGAGGCCGTCGGCTCTTCAGAGGCTCTTTGGAGAGGGTTTTCAAAGGCTTGCGGCCTCGCATCCTGTGCCTCTCTCTCGCCAGTTTGCCGCCTGGTTTCGCGGCGTGCTACGATGCCACGTTTGAAAGGTGATGAGGTTTTTCTTTCGCCAGCCGGTCCGAAACCTCGCCAGGCTTTAGACTTATGATAGATCAGGTGAAATCTTCCAGGCTCGCTAACGGGCTGACCATTTTGACCGAGCAGATGCCCGGTTTTCGTTCCGTCACGGTCGGTATCTGGGTCAGGCTCGGCTCGCGTCATGAATCGCCGGAACTTAACGGCATCTGCCATTTCATAGAGCACGCCGTCTTTAAGGGCACCGAGCGGCGGACGGCGCTCGACATAGCCATCGAATCCGACCGCCTCGGCGGGCATCTGGACGCCTACACTTCGCACGAAATGACAGGCTTTTCGATGAAGGTCGCGGACAGAGGGCTGCCGCAGGCTTTCGATCTCTTGGCGGACATGCTGGCCCGCCCGCGTTTCGATGATGAAGACTTACAGCGCGAGCAGAAGGTCATCATCGAAGAGATGAAGATGGTCGAGGATACGCCGGACGAGTTTTTGACAGAGCTTTTTAACGCCGCTTATTTCCCGGACCACCCGCTGGGCCGTCCCATAGAGGGCACGGCTCAAACAGTCTCATCCTTCGATAGAGTGAGGACCGCGGGCTTTCACGCGCGCGAATATGCGCCGGACAACCTGGTTATCGCCGCCGCCGGAAACATCTCGCATGAACAACTGTTAGAGCTGGCCGAGCGCGCTTTTCCAGAAGAGAGGGCGGACCGATTTTCTTCAGAGACTGAGAAGCAGTGGAGCAAGCCCGCGCCCGCCGCGCCCATCCTCGTCGAACGCAAGCCTGAACTTGAACAGGCGCATCTGATTCTCGCAGCCCCTTATCCTTCGGCGACGAGCGACGAACGCTATATCGGCAGCCTCCTGGCTTCGATTATCGGCGGCAGCACTTCGAGCCGTCTCTGGCAGGCCATACGCGAAGAGCGCGGGCTGGCTTATTCGGTCGGCGCGGGCGCGAGCGCCTTTATAGACGCGGGCGTCTTTACCATCTACGCTGGAACTTCGCCGGAACAGTTGGACGAAGTTCTGGAACTCTCGCTCAAGGAACTGCGCCGAGTGGTGCGCGAAAGCGTCAGCGAGGATGAGTTGCAACTGGTCAAGGAGCAGGCCGTCTCTTCAATCCTGCTCGGACTCGAATCATCGAGCGCGCGCGCCGGAACGCTGGCCCGCCAGGAGATCATACACCGCCGCCGCATCTCGCCGGACGAAGTCATAGAACGACTTCAGGCCGTCACGCCCGAAGAGATACAGGCCATCGCACGCAAATTCTTCAAGACCGAGACGCTGGCGCTGGCCGCGCTCGGCAATATCAACGGCTTCAGCGTAGACCGCTCGCGCCTTGAGATATAAGAACCGCGACGGGTGAGAGGTGACAAGACAACTGCTTGTTCTTGCCTGTTACCTGTCACCTGTTACCTGTCACCGGATGATGAAATTCACAGTTCTCGGCAGCGGCTCGACGGGCAACGCGATCTTGATTGTCGCGGGCGAGACGCGTGTCCTGGTGGATGCGGGGATGAGCGCGAAGGAGACCGTGCGCCGGCTGGCCTTGATGGATGAGGACGTTTCGCGGATTGACGGCGTGATTATTACGCACGAGCATGGCGACCACGCGGGCGGCTTGCGCGTGCTCCTCAAGCAGCTCAACTGTCCTGTTTATATTTCGGGCGAGACGCGCGAGGCTTATATCAACGAGCGGCGCGCGGTTGCCAACGACGAGTGGCGCAAGCGCGCGGATGCTTTGCGCGAACGGACCGTGGAAATCGAATCGAGCAGGGATTTTAAGATCGGCGCGATTGACTTTCATCCCTTCACGATTCCACACGATGCCGTGGACAACTTCGGATTTACGGCCCGGCACGAAGGCGTCTGCGTGGCGACCCTGATGGACTTCGGCCATATCACGACGTTGATAACGGAGCGGCTGCGCGGCTGCGCGGCCATCATCATCGAATCAAACCATAGCCGGGATATGCTTAAAGCCTGCGAAGTTTATCCCTGGGAACTCAAGCAGCGGATACTCTCGCGCACGGGTCATCTCTCGAACGAAGATGTCGCCGACTGGCTGCGCGAAGGCTTTGACGGGACGGCGCGTCATGTCGTGCTCGCGCATCTGTCGCAGCGCGCCAACAACCCTTACGTCGCCAAAATCTCCGCCGAGATGGCGCTTAGGGAACGCGCCCCGCTCTTTCAAGCCGAGACCGAAATCACACTCTCATTTCCCAAAGAGCCGACCGGCTGGATCGAGCTATAGCGGAATTTGAATGTCTCTCCCGTTTAAAAATCATTATCCGGCGCGGCGTGCGAAACACTCAGACGCGCTTTGGGCCTCGCTCAGCCTTCAACATTTTTCTCCTCGACGCTCGCTTCTCTTGAAGCTTATCCCTGCGCTGCTCTTTCTCGCGCTGGCTTCGTGCGCGTGTGCTTTGACCGCCAGCCGCGAGGGCATCCCGCCGCAGGCGCAGGCGACGATTGATAGCGTCACAGCGCAGATGGATGCAGGGAGCTATGAACAGATTTACGAAGAGGCGGCGGAGGAATGGAAGCGGACTTCGACGCCCGAACAGTCGAAGGCTTTCTTCAATACACTGAAATCCAGGCTCGGCAACGTCAAGAGCCGCTCATTTCACACGGCCAAAGACCAGCAGAACGCTGGCGGCGACGGCCCCGGCCATTCATTCGTCATTACTTACCAGACGCGTTTCGAGCGCGCCGAAGGCATGGAGACCTTCACCCTGCTCGAACGCGACGGGCGCTGGCTCCTGGCGGGCTACTTTGTCAATTCAGACGCGTTGAAATAAAAGAGATGATTCCAAGATACACCTTGCCCGAAATGGGCGCGCTCTGGTCCGAGCAGAACAAGTTTCAAAAATGGCTTGAGGTGGAGCTGGCCGTCTGCGAGGTTCACGCCGAGATGGGCACGATTCCGCGCGAGGCCCTGGAAGAGATACGCCGCCGCGCAGCCTTCTCCGTCGAGCGCGTGCATGAGATTGAGAAGACGACCGATCACGATGTCATAGCCTTTACCACTAACCTCGCGGAAAACATCGGTGAGGCCGCGCGCTTTGTCCATTACGGGTTGACCTCTTCGGATGTCGTGGACACGGCCAACGCGCTTCTTTTGCGAGATGCCTGCGACCTGCTCCTCAAAAAGATTGACGCGCTGATGGAAATCTTCCGTCGTCGCGCATTCGAGTTTAAGGAGACGCCGCAGATTGGACGCACGCACGGCGTGCATGCAGAGCCGACCAGCTTTGGTCTGACCTTCGCGCTCTGGCACGACGAGATGCGCAGGAATCGAGAGCGATTGGGGCGTGCGCGTGAAGCGGTCGCGGTCGGTAAGATAAGCGGCGCGGTCGGCGCGTTCGCGCATCTGGACCCGCAGGTTGAAGAGCTGGTCTGCGCTCATCTGGGCCTGAGGCCCGCGCCCGTCTCGACGCAGGTGGTCCAGCGCGACCGCTACGCAGAATACTTGTGCGTACTCGCCATCATCGCTTCCTCGCTCGAAAAATTTGCGCTCCAGGTCCGGCACTGGCAGCGGACAGAGGTGAGGGAAGCGGAGGAGCGTTTCAAGCGCGGCCAGAAGGGTTCGAGCGCGATGCCGCACAAACGCAACCCGATTCTCTCGGAGCGGCTCTGCGGGATGGCGCGGCTGGTTCGCGCTGCCAGCCTCGTCGGGCTTGAGAACATAGCGCTCTGGCACGAGCGCGATATCTCTCATTCTTCAGCCGAGCGGGTGGTCCTGCCGGATTCCTCCATCGCTCTCGATTACATGCTGCACAAATCTGCCGCGCTCTTTGAAGGGCTGGTCGTCTATCCCGCAAGGATGCTGGAAAATTTGCAGGCCACGCGCGGGCTAGTCTTTAGCGGACAGCTGCTGCTGGCTTTGACGAGGGCGGGCGTCTCGCGCGAGACGGCTTACGAGTGGGCGCAGCGCAACGCGATGAAGGCTTGGGACGAGGGCGCAGACTTTCGCACGCTGGTCGCCGCCGACCCCGACATCAAACAGCATCTCTCGGTTGAAGAGATAGACGGCGTCTTCTCGCTCGCCACATACCTGCGCAACGTTGACGCCGTCTTCAAGAGAGTCTTTGAAAAGAAGTGATGAGTGATGAAAGAAAAGCTTTCCTCTCATCACTCATTACTCATCACTCATCACTCTTCTACTTGTTAACCGTCTTCTCTGCAAAGTTGCCGACCAGTGGCAGCTTGAACCAGTGGCCCTGATAAGCTTTGTAAGCGGCGTAGAGCAGCCCGCCGAAGTAGGCGAAGAAGACGACCATGTAGAGCAGCCAGATGATGATGCCGACGAGGGTCGCCAGCGAACCGCTGATCGAGCTGAGAATGAGCGCGAGAATCAGCCCGATAAACATCAACGCGATAAAGAAGACAATCGCCGCCACATGGTAGAGAAGCGATTGCAGCGCGTGAAAGCGAGCAAACTTGTTCTCCTTTTCCATGATGAACATGATGATTGCCAGCAGGCCGATGGGATAACCGAGCGCCGCCGCCAGGTTCGCATCAAGACCGATGCCAGTCTTGCCCTTGACGTCTGCCGTGGCAGCGGGCGCGTTCGGCGGCATCCCGTACTGGTTGCCATAGCCCTGTTGTTCGGGCGGAGGATTTTGCATAAAAGGTGTCTCCTGTTAACTTGAATTATTCGACTATTGTGGGCCGGTCATTTTCTCGGCCATGTCGCCAATCAGCGGCAGCTTGTAGGTCGTCCCCTGATAAGCTTTGATTCCGGCCAGCACATAGATTATCAGGAAGATGACTCCGACAATCAGACGCAGGCCGAAGCCGACGACCAGGACCAGAATCCAGATACGCGTCAGGCCGAGTATGGCCGAGAACAGGCTGAGCACGATGAGCGTGATGATAAAGACGCCGGAGAGGAGCAGCGATTGTGCGGCGTGAAAGCGCACAAACCTGTTCTCCTTTTCCGTGATGAGAAAGACCAGGCTCAGGATGACGCCCAGACAGCACAGTATGTTGCCGAGATAGCTCAACATGCCCGCGACGTTGCCGTCCAGCCCGATGCTCGTTTTGCTTGCTGGGCCTGGACCTCCGGGCGGCGCGGCCAGCGGATTGTTACCTTGCGGCCCGCCATACGGCTCGCCGTATGGGGTGCCGTAGCCCTGCGGCGGCCCGGGCGGTGGATACTGGTTCGACATGCCTGAAGTTGCTTCCTCTCACCTGCGGGTTTAGATTGAAGTGTACGACTTGGCGCGAATATTATGCTAACGACTACTGTTTGCGCAATCGTTTTGCCGTAAAATTCCAACGGAGCAGCCAATTTGATGAAAGCCAAAGTTTACGTCACACTCAAGCCGGGCGTGCTCGACCCGCAGGGCAAAGCCATACAGCATTCCGTCGAGCTGCTCGGCTACGGCGGGATACAGGACGTGCGGCAGGGCAAGTATTTCGAGATCGCCCTGAACGGTTCTCTGAGCGAAACGGAGGCGCTCGACGCGGCCCAAAGGATGGCGCGCGAAGTGCTCTCGAATCCGGTCATAGAAGATTACAGAGTGGAGATAGAAGCGTGAAATTCGGTGTCATAGTCTTTCCCGGCTCAAACTGCGACCACGATGCCTACCATGTTATCTCAAAACACGTGGGCCAGCCCGTTGACTTTATCTGGCATCGCGAGACTGCGCTTAACGGCTACGACGCCGTCATTATTCCGGGCGGGTTTTCTTACGGCGACTACCTGCGCGCCGGTGCGCTCGCCAGCTTTTCGCCCGTCATGAGCGCCGTCCGCGATTTCGCCGCCGAGGGTGGATTCGTGCTCGGCATCTGTAACGGCTTTCAAATTCTCTGCGAAGCGGGACTGCTCCCGGGCGCGCTCCTCCGTAACCGCGACCTGCATTTTATCTGCGACCACATCAACGTCCGCGTCGAGACGAGCGAGACGCCGTTTACCAACGAGCTGAAACGAGGCGAGGTGTTGAGGATTCCCATCGCGCACGCCGAAGGCAACTACGTCTGCGACGATCTGACGCTGGACCAGTTGCAGCGCGAAGACCGCATCATCTTTCGCTACTGCGATGAGCAGGGGCGAGTAACGGATGAAGCCAACCCAAACGGCTCGCGCGATGCAATCGCCGGCATCTGCAACCGCGAGCGCAATGTGCTCGGCCTCATGCCGCATCCTGAGCGTGCCTGCGAAGACCTGCTCGGCTCTGCGGACGGGAGCGGAGTCTTCCGCTCGCTCGCCGCAACGCTGGCCGCACACGTCGCCTCGTAAAATTTTCCGCAGAGAGAGAAAGAGAGATGAGTTGACGGCTATGGATTTTGATTGAACAGCTATCTCCGGTAACATTGCCAGGCAGTTTCGGCGCTGGCCGCCGCCCTTTTGAGCTTGAGCGAGAGGCTGGACCAGTCGAAAATATTTCTCGAAAGATTAAGCTTACATGAAACGTTATCTGCCTTTCATCATCATCGGCGCGGTCTTGCTGGTCGCCATCGGCGGCGGGCTGCTCCTCAGTTCGTCAAGGAACGCGCCGCAGAGCGGGTCGGAGTCCGCAACAGGGTTGACCGGACTCCCCAACGCGGCCTCTCCATCCCCTTCGGATTCAGCCGCGAGCAGTTCATCGCCCGTCGCCGCGCGTAGTCCGGCGGCAGGAGCAAACCCGCCGCACTTCAGGGGAGGCGAGAAGGCGAGTGTCACGCTTGAAGAGTTCGGTGATTTCCAGTGTCCGCCCTGCGGTCTGCTCGACCCCGAATTGAGAAAGCTCGAAGCGGAGTTTGGCACACGTCTGCGCGTCATCTTCCGCAACTTCCCTCTGACCAAGATGCACAAGAACGCGCTCGACGCGGCGCGTGCAGCGGAAGCCGCCGGGGTGCAAGGCAAATACTGGGAGATGCACGACATGCTCTACGATAAGCAGAACGAGTGGAGCGTGATGCCGGACGCGCGCCCGACCCTCGCGGGCTTTGCCGCCAGACTCGGGCTGGACGTGGAGCGTTACACGCGAGACATGGATAGCCGCCAGGTCGAAACGCGCATTATCAACGACATCACGCGCGGCGACTCGATGGGCGTCAAGGGCACGCCCACACTCTTTATCAACGGGCGAGAAATCCCCGCCGCCAGCATGACCGCCGCGGGCCTGCGCGCGGAGATTAATAACGCGCTCAACGAAAAGAGATAAGAGAGCTTGAAGAAACTGAGAGAGCGTCTCCGATTTAGACATGACAACTCCTGCCGCCGCGTCCAACGCTACCGTCAAGGCCAACGGAAAGACGATTGAAGAGAGCGCGGAAGCTGGCGCTCCGAAGGCTTCCGCGGCCCGCGCTCCACAGTCTGCCGGAGGGCGCGCGAGCCGGCCCTTTATCATGGCAGCGCTGCTCGCGCTCCTGGGTCTTGCAGATGCTGTCTATCTGACGGTCAACCACCTGACGGGCCAGAGCGTGCGCTGTACTATCACGACCGGTTGCGACGAAGTGCTCGGCAGTCCTTACGCCGTCATCGCCGGTATCCCGCTCGCAGCCATCGGCGCAGCCAGCTACTTCTTTGTCTTCAGCCTCGCCGTACTGGTCCTTTTCGGCTACGCGCGTGCGCGTCTTCCCTTGCGTCTACTCGTCGCGCTGATGCTCTTTGTGACGCTCTGGCTGCTCTACCTGCAAGCCTTTGTCATCGGCCACTTCTGCCAGTATTGCCTGCTCTCAGCCGCCGTCACGCTCTCGCTTGCAGCAACGCTGCTGGCCGAGTTCTTCATCTCACATTCTGGAAACAGCTCCTGAACGTCAGAGCCGACAATGAAACTATTCTGATAGGCCGCGCTGCCGCCTTCATCCGTTTTGTCTTTCTATGTCTGATGAGATTCTCTCTTGGGCCGAAGTCAATCGAGTGCATCGTATTCGGAGCGGCGTCTACCAGCGCCGTGGGCGGCTCATCTCGCTGCTGACGGATTTCGGGCGCATCAATCCATGCTATCCGGACCGTCTGAACGAAGCGGGCGATACCATCTCTTACACGGGCGATGGCCGCCGCGGAGATCAAACCTTGAACCCAGCGAACCGCGCGCTCTTCGCCGCCATCCAAAGCGGGCACGCCGTCCCGCTCTTTAACAAGCTGGCGGTCGGGCGCTGGCAAAGCATGGGCCGCTGGCGCGTGACGGAAGGGCGGCAGGTCTTTGACGAAAAAGAGCAGCGCATGCTCTGGCGTTTTACCTTGCAGAAGGCTTCGGGCGAACGATGAAGCGGCGCGCGCAAGTTAGCGGACCTGGAAACCGGAAAGAGGCCGCTCGAACCACTCGAAGGCCCGCTCGTCACAACCTGCTTGTCACACGCTCCTCGCGGCTGTTAAGCTTGCGCATCAAATAGCGGACCATTTCTGAAAGGAGTTTCAATCAAAGTTTATGAAGAAGCGCACGATCACATTCCTCTTTTCCGTTTTATCTCTACTGCTGGCGACGAGCGCCGCACTGGCCCAGGACGAGGGCAATAAGGGTGCTGCTATCGGACAAACCATCAGCGACTTTAAGCTCTCTGATGCTCAAGGCAAGAGCCATTCGCTCGCCTCTCTGAAGGGCCAGAAGGGAACTGTCCTGATCTTCGTTTCGATTAATTGCCCCGTCTCGAATGCCTATAACGAGCGCATGGAAAAACTGGCCCAGGACCTCAAAGCGCGCGGCATCAATGTTATCGGCATCAACGCCAACGAAAACGAATCCGCCGACGATGTTAAGAGTCATGCGGCCTCTCACAATCTGACCTTCACGATTCTCAAGGACAACGGCAATAAGATTGCGGACCTGCTCGGCGCAACGTCCACGCCCGAAGCTTTCTTTCTGGATGCCGGCAACAGGCTTCTCTATCACGGTCGGATAGACAACTCGCGCAGCGGGCAGACCATCAGCTCGAACGATCTGCGTGATGCGGTCGAAGCGGCCCTCTCAGGCAAGCCCGTGGCTAACCCTTACGTGCGCGCCTTCGGCTGCGCCATCAAGCGCGCCTCTTAAAGTTCATGAGCAATAGCCTACGCCTCGCAAGCTCTCTCCGGCTCGTCGCCCTGCTCGTCTGCGCTTCTGGTCCAATGCAACTCTCTCCGGTGGCAGAAGCGCAGACAACGGCTGCGCCCACAGCCTCTTCCTCCGCTCAAGATAAAGAGAAGTCTCCTGATAAAGAGAAAACTTCTGCCGGACCACAACAGGCTTCATCACAGGATGCTTCCAAGCCTCTCAAGGCCGCCGCGCTGCCCGTCGTCGAGGAGCTTGACGGCGAGGCTTTGAAAAAGCTTTTGCAGCGCGACCGGAGCGCGGCGGGCGCAGGCCCTTTACTCGTCAATTTCTGGGCCACCTGGTGCGAGCCTTGCCGCGAAGAGTTCCCTGATCTGGTCCGGCTGGATACGGAGTTTCGCCCGCGCGGGCTTGAGTTCATCACCGTCTCGCTCGACGACGTGGCCGACATCAAGACGAGCGTCCCGCAATACCTGCACACGATGCGTGCCTCTATGCCAGCCTATCTTTTGAACGTGCCCGACCCGAACGAGATTATCCTCTCGGTTGACCCCGCCTGGAGCGGCGCGATGCCCGCGACCTTCCTTTACGACGCGCGAGGCCGCCTCGTCTACAAACACCTGGGCCGCATCAAGACGGAAGAGCTACGCGCCGTCATCGAAAAGGCTTTGAAGCCCAGAGGCTGAAGTTTGGCGCTTGCTTGAGATGATATATAATCAGGGATGCTATGAACACGAATCTTATTCAATCTGATCCGTCTGTGATGATGGGCAAGCCTGTCATCGCAGGGACGCGTATTACGGTTGAGTTAATTCTTGAAAAACTGGCTGCCGGAGAAACCATTGAGCAGCTTCTTGAAGCTCATCCGAGGCTGACCAGAGAAGCTATCTCGGCAGCTTTATCGTATGCTCTCCAAACCCTCCAAAATACACCTCCTCAGAAAGCTGCATGATTCTGCTTGCAGATGAAAGTATTGATAGGCAGATTGTCCAGCGGCTGCGGCAAGACGGCTAAGAAGTTTTATACATCGCTGAAATGAAGCCGGGAATAACAGACGATCTCGTTCTTGAGAGTGCAAATCAAAGAATGGCGTTGTTGGTCACGGCAGATAAGGATTTCGGTGAGCTGATGTTTCGCGAAGGAAGATTGAGTTCCGGTGGCGTGGTGTTAATTCGTTTAGCTGGTTTGTCTTCAGAACGGAAAGCCGAAATTGTCTCAAGCGCCTTCGGAGAACATAAAGCAGACTTTGCGCGCTGCTTTAGTGTGATTTCGCCGGGCAGAATAAGAATTGGTCAAAAGATTTGAAGAGGGATTCGGGCGCTTAAAGGAGAAAACGCTGGGCGTCGAATTGCAAGATCGGGGCTTTCCTCTTATAGTGCTTCGTTCATCCATCACGCGCCAAAAGCGTTTCTCTTTATGAACCTCGAAGTCATCACACCCGAACAGGTCGCCGCACATAATCTCACCGAAGAGGAATTCGCACGCATCACTGAGCTGCTCGGACGCGAGCCGACGTTTGTCGAGCTTGGTATCTTTTCGGTCATGTGGTCCGAGCACTGCTCTTATAAATCATCGCGCGTATACTTGAAGAGATTGCCGACGACGGGCGAGCGCGTCATTGTCCCGCCGGGCGAGAACGCCGGGGTGGTTGACGTGGGCGACGGCTGGTGCGCAGCCTTCAAGGTCGAATCGCACAATCATCCGTCTTTCATAGAGCCTTTTCAGGGCGCGGCGACGGGCGTCGGCGGCATCCTGCGCGACATCTTCACAATGGGCGCGCGCCCCATCGCGGCGATGAACTCTTTGCGCTTCGGCTCGCTGGACCACCCGCAGACGGGCAAGCGCAACCGCGCGCTGCTGGCGGGCGTCGTCGCCGGAATCGCGCACTACGGGAATGCTTTCGGCGTTGCCACGGTCGGTGGCGAAGTCGCCTTCGACGATGCTTACGGTTTCAACCCGCTCGTCAACGCTTTCGCGCTAGGGCTGGTCCGGCGCGACCAAATCTTTTTCGGCAAGGCGACGGGTGTCGGCAATCCCGTGCTCTACGTCGGCGCGAAGACGGGGCGCGACGGGATACACGGCGCGACGATGGCTTCCGCCGAGTTTGACGAAGAGGCGCTTGAGAAGCGGCCTACCGTGCAGGTCGGCGACCCCTTTCTGGAAAAGCTGCTGCTGGAAGCCTGCCTCGAAGCGATGCGCAGCGGCGCGGTCGCCGGGATACAGGACATGGGCGCGGCAGGTTTGACTTCATCTTCATGCGAGATGGCCGCGCGCGCGGGCACTGGGATAGAACTGGACCTGAGCCTCGTGCCGCAACGCGAAGAGGGGATGACGGCCTACGAAATGCTCCTCTCGGAATCGCAGGAGCGTATGCTGATCGTCGCGCATCGCGGGCGCGAGCGCGAAGTGATGGACATCTTTCGCAAGTGGGACCTGGATGCCGTCGTCATCGGTCGCGTCCGCGAAGGCAGCCGGATGGTCGTCATTCACCAGGCCGAGAAGGTCGCGGATATTCCTGTCTCTGCCCTGACAGACGAAGCGCCGCGTTATGAAAGACCGATCAAGAACAGTCTGAAGTCCGGAGTCAGGAGTCTTGAGTCGGAAAAACAACTGGCCTCGGACTCTAGACTCCAGACTCCGGACTCCGGACTCTACAACGATTCGTTGATGCGTCTGCTGGCTGCGCCGAACATCGCCTCGAAGCAATGGGTTTACAGGCAGTACGACCACATGGTGAGGACCAACACGGCTATTCTGCCGGGCGCTGACGCTGCCGTGTTGAGAATCAAGGAGACGCGGCGCGGGTTGGCGATGACGCTCGACGGCAACGGGCTTTACTGCGCCGCGAATCCGCGCGAGGGAGCGAAGCTGGTTGTCGCCGAAGCTGCGCGTAACGTTGTCTGCGTCGGCGCGCGGCCCATCGCCATCACCAACTGTTTGAACTTCGCTTCACCCGAAAGGCCGGAAGTGATGTGGTCCTTCTCGGAAACGATTGACGGCATGGCCGAAGCTTGCCGCGTCTTTAACACTCCGGTCGTCTCCGGCAA
>DASWMI010000137.1:0-9782 GCA_036399835.1 Pyrinomonadaceae bacterium
ACTTGCGGCGAGTTGCGCGAGACTGAGGTCTTGACGCCGCTCTTGAAGGAGCTACGCGTCCCGCAGACCGGACAACTGACGCGCGAGACCTGCCCGCGCTTGGTGATGGAGGCGACCACGTGACCGCGCTCGACTCCGCACACCGCGCAAAGCTTTTCTACGCGCTCACCGACTACGAATAGCTTCTTCTCTATCGTCTTCTCGACAGTCTTTTCCATCCTTCACTCTTCCTTTCAATCTGCCCCCCGCCTCGTCGTCAAAGGCAGACCGTTTGAAATTTCCAGACACCTGCGCTCCCTGGAACCCGAGCGACAAAGTCTTCTAGCCCTCGTGCTTTGTACCCGAGCCTGAGCGCAGGCACCAAGCGCGCGAGTTCTCTTGTCATGTCAAAATCTATCTACCGCGTCTCGGACGAAAGGAGCGCCGCGCGACCGTCCCGCCCTGCCTGACGGAAGCAAACGGCCTCGCCGCCGCAGTCGCCACCGCTGGCTGTGCGCCGCCGAAATCCGGCAGCAACACACGCTCGACCGATTGGCCCGTCAACCGCTCTATGGCCCGCATGGATAGCTCTTCAACCGGCGTGACCAGCGTGATCGCGCGGCCACGATTTCCGGCACGGCCCGTGCGGCCTATGCGGTGCACATAATCTTCCGGCGCGTTGGGCACGTCGTAATTGATGACGTGCGAGATTGAATCAACGTCAATCCCGCGCGCGGCGATGTCTGTCGCCACGAGGACGCGCGTTTGTCCGTCTTTAAAGCCGCGCAGTGCAGCTTCGCGCTGCGGCTGCGTGCGGTCAGCGTGAATGCGGTTGACCTTGTGCGCGCGTTTTTCGAGTATGTGAGAGAGACGCTCGGCCCCGCGCCGTGTGCGCGTAAAGACAAGCACGCGCTCGAAGCGCTCGCGTTCAAGAAGGTCCAGCAGGAGCGCCATCTTCGATTCGGTCGCGACAGGGTAAGCCATCTGCTCGACCATGACTGGGGCGCGTCCGCGCTGGTTGACCTCTACGAGCTTGGGCGCACGCATGGTTGAGCGCGCGAGCTGTTCAATCGCCGAAGACATCGTGGCAGAGAAGAGGAGCGTCTGCCTTTCTTTGGGAAGCGCCGCCAGCACGCGACGAATCGCGGGCCAGAAACCCATGTCGAGCATCCTATCGGCTTCATCAAGGACGAGCGTTTCGACGTAAGAAAAATCGATTGCGCCGCGCTCTAAATGGTCCAGCAGGCGCCCCGGGGTGGCGATCACTACGCTGACGCCGCGCTTGAGCGCCTCTGTCTGACGCCTCAGTGCCGCGCCGCCGATTAAGGTCACGACTCGCGCGAGTTTCTTTGGGACCAGCGAGCGATAGCTGGCTTCGATCTGTGTCGCCAGCTCGCGCGTCGGAGCGAGCACGAGTAAGCGCATGCCAGGGCGTGGCGTGGCTTCCATGCGTTGAATAATCGGGAGCAGGAATGCTGCCGTTTTGCCTGTGCCCGTCTCGGCGCAGCCGATCAGGTCCGAGCCTGCGAGCACGATTGGAATGGCCGCTGTTTGAATTGGTGTTGGTTCGGTATATCCGAGGGACTCGCACACGCGCACCAGCGCGGGCTGTAATCCCAACTGAGAAAAGTTCATAAAATCCTTTGGCGTCAGGCTCAAACATTTGATTAAATGCGAGCGCGCCTGTTTGTACCTGAAAAAATTTAAAGCGCCTCCGGCGGCATTCGTCACATCGCGCGGAGGCGCTTTCTACCTTGAGGTTCTCTGTTGAAGCTCAATAGTAAAGCTTACCAGCGCGGCTCGCGGTTTCCACCGCCGCCACCGCCGCCGCCATAGCCACCGCGACCACCGCCGCCGCCGCCACGACCGCCACCGCCGCCGCCATATCCGCCACGACCGCCGCCACCACCGCCACCGCGATTACCACGGTCTTCGCGCGGGCGAGCTTCGTTGACGGTCAGGTTGCGACCGTTCATTTCCTTACCATTGAACTGCTCGATGGCCTTCTGGCCCTCTTCCTTGGAAGACATCTCGACAAAGCCGAAACCGCGTGAGCGGCCAGTGTCGCGGTCTTCCACGACTGAAGCCGACTCGACCGTGCCTACCTGTGAGAATAGCTGCTGCAAATCCTCGCTCGAAGTCTGGAACGAGAGATTACCGACGTAAAGTTTCATAGACATGTAGTTGTACCTCTCCTACGTGGTAGGAGTAATCTGAGAGAAGCTGCGAATCAAAGTGGCTTCGATGTAACGGTAGGCAGCGAAGGCTCGCGTTCGGGTGCTCTTAAATGAGCGGCTTCTAAAGTTGAAATCAGCCTGCTCTCGAATCATCCAAAACGCCGCCGTCAAAAGGCTAGTAAGCTTGGGGCGCATCACCGTTGATGCCAGAGAGAAGGAATTAACCAGTCACTATGATGCACTAAAAAGCGGTCAGGTTGCAAGCTCCGAAGACCACCCCGAAGGAATAAGAACAAAAAACACAAACATTTAAGGCCGCCGCCAGGCATCCTCAAATGGTCCAAACGTGCCCGCGCACCGCACAAATTATCCTCCGCGCCTGAAATAAAAAAGGGAAGGCGCTGAACCTTCCCTCACTAATCGAGTTTATAAACTCCGCAGGTAGGACTCGAACCTACAACCCTTCGGTTACGCATGTTCCTATGTTTTCACATAGGGGCGGACTATCTCATCAACTCGCTCATGAGTTGTCGGGCGCTCGCGGGGGTCTTATCGGTTGGCTTCCTCAACCCCTAGTCTCTGCACGTTCCTGCTTACAACGTACTTAACTTAGTACGCGCCTTTCAGCAGGCTTCGCTCAGGATTGCCATACCGGCAAGCTGCCAGCGTAGGTTTCCCTGAATTCACCCGATTTTTCAACCACAGTCACCTGTGGAAGCTGCAACGTTCCTGCATGAACTTCTCTATGACAATGGGCGCACAAAAGAATGCATTTTTCGACTTCTTTCTTCACCCGTTCCCAACTTCGTGTATAACCTTTTCTTGAAATACCGAAGTCTTTTTGTGCAGGGTCGAGGTGATGAAATTCTAATGCCTCAATACACCGATCATAACTACAGACCTGACAGCGACCACCTTTATAATCTACCGCCATCAATCGCACCTTCTCTCTTCTTCTTTGAACTGCTTTGAGAAGATACTTTCTGCGTTCCTGATATGTGCGCTTTCTGCCATTGTAAAAGATCATGCAGTGCTTACAGCCGAATGCTCTGCCATTGAGCTACTGCGGAAGATGCGCCCTCGCTGGAAGCTTTAAAGGGCAAGCTTACGGCGGAGGGCGCGAATTTTTATAGCAGATGGGCTGTTGGAGTGTCAAACGCTCTTCATGGAGCGCGTGCGAGGGGTATCTGGTCTCAGCTCTCAAGGAGATTTCAGGCGGCTTCGAGGCTTGCGTGCGGGGCATGAGGTGAGAGAATATCTTGGACCATTCGGAATTTTCGTGAATAGCTCGGAGACGTTCTGGTATCTCGCTGCGCGGCAGAGGCGCGGCAGAGGCAGGAGATTGTTTAGATGTTACGCCGGATAACGGGTTGGTACAGTCAGAAGCTGGGGATGGAGATGCCGATTGTGGCTTACGGCCACGCCGGATACCCGATGCTGTTTTTCCCTACGGCTGCGGCGGATTTTCTGGAGTATGAGAGATTCCACCTGATAGACGCCATCGCGCATCACATAGAAGCGGGGCGCGTGCGCGTCTATTCGATCAATAGCGTCAATCGTTACGCACTCTTGAACGAGAGCGCCTCGCCGCAGTGGAAGGCCGAGATACTGACGCGGTATGACAGTTATGTGGTTGATGAAGTGCTGCCTCTGATACGCGAGGATGTGGGGGACGCTGAGGCGCGGCCCATGACGACCGGCGCGAGTCTAGGCGCGTACCTCGCCGCCAACGCTTATTTCCGTCACCCGGACATCTTCGGCGGAACGATGCCTATGAGCGGCAGCTACGATGTGCGCTCATACTTTGACGGCTACTACGACCAGAACGTCTACTTTAATAATCCTGTGGACTATCTGAGGAATCTCGACGACGATTACTATCTGCCACTCCTGCGCCGCGCCAATGCCATCTACATTCTTTCGGGGCAGGGCGCGTATGAAGCGCCGGACCGCAGCCGCCATCTCTCGGAAGTCCTCGCCTCGAAAGGCATCCCGCACACGCTGGACCTCTGGGGCTACGACGTTAACCACGACTGGCCCTGGTGGCGCAAGATGCTGGACCACTACATAGGCAAGCTGTTTTAAAGGAGAGTAGGGACGCGGAAGTAGAAACGATGAAGGCAGAACTCGCGTGGAAGCAACAATCTTTCCCGCGAGTTCTGCCTTCTTCTTTGTCCAGCCCGCCTGCTTGAGCGTTTCTTTATGGCTCGTCCGTGCCCTTCTTGCCTTTCTTCTTTTGCGGATCGACCTCGCGCGGGCGCGTGGCCGAAGGAGGCGCGGGCAGCGAGTCCGTGCTTTGCGGTGTGGCGACCTCGGGTTTCTTGGGCGCGGTAGTGGTCGCGGGCGCTGTGGTCGTGGCTGGCGCATCGCCCAGTCCTGGACCAGGCGGGAGCGTGACCTGTTCCAGCTTAGGCTCTGTGATGGCCGAGGGCAGCGCGCTATCGGATTTGGTGGCGGCGCGTTTGGCAAGCAGGTCCAGCCGCTCTTCCGACATCTCTCGCTGGCGCTGCTTGATCAGCTCCTTCATGTCTTCGGGCATCGAAGGCGCTTTCTCGAAATCCTCTTTCGGTTTCCCCTTGAGAAAATCTTTCATAAAGGAGACGAAGAAGGGAAGCGCGCCGTGCCCGCCCGTCATATCGTTGCCGAGCGGCTTTTTGCGTCCGGGATAGCCCATCCAGACGCCCGTCACGTAAGACGGCGTATAGCCTATAAACCAGACATCCGTGTGATCGTTGACCGTCCCGGTCTTGCCCGCCAGCGGGACTCCTAAAACTTTCGCGCCCGTCGCCGTGCCAGCGTCAACCACGCCCCGCATCATCTGGACCATTGTCAGCGCGACATACTCGCTCGTCACCTTGTAGGTCGTCTTCTCCCACTCTTCCAAAACTGCGCCGTCACGGTCGAGCACGCGCCGAATCATGTGCGGCTCGACGCGTATCCCCTTGTTCGGGAAGGCCGAGTAGGCCGAGACCATCTGGTTCAGGGGAACTTCCGTTGCGCCGAGCGCGGAAGGCAGATAGGGCGCCATCGGGACAGTGATACCGAAGCGGCGCACCATCTGCGCGCCGGTTTGAATCCCCACGGTTTGCAGCAGGTGGACCGCCGGAACGTTGAGCGATTTGGCGAGCGCAATCTTCATCGGCACGTCGCCGTTGCCTAGACTGCCGTCGTAGTTGTGCGGCTGCCAGCCGTTGATGCTGATGGGAGCGCCGCTGACGGTCGTCTCGGGCGTCATCCCCCATTCGACCGCCGCCGTGTAGATGTAAGGCTTGAAGGCAGAGCCTGTCTGGCGGTAAGCCTGCGTCGCGTTGTTGAACTTGTTGGTGTAGAAATCATAACCGCCGACCTGTGCGACGACTTCGCCCGTCTTGGCGTTGAGCGTCATCATAGCGCCCTGCACGCCCGGCACCTGCGAGAGCGAGACCTGAAGGCGCTGGCTCTTATCGTCAACGCCTTTAATCTCAAATTCGCAGAGGTCACCGGGCTTAAACTCGCTCTTCGGCTGGCGGCTGGACCAGCCCATATCTTTAGCCGTCACGGTCGCCGTAAACGTGCCGAAGCGGGCGGTCGCCTCATTCCTGCCCTGGTCCACCTTCATGATGAGGCCCATGATGTAATCGCCGGTCTTGTAATCGTTGCCGTACCAGTCCGGATGCCTGTAGCCTTCGAGCTGCTGTTGCTGCGAGGAGGACTGGTTGGCCGCCAGGATGTTGGTATAGTTCGAGCGCCAGCCCGCGTGTGAGCGGTCATACTGTCGCAGCCCGGCGCGTACAACCTCGACCATCCTTTTCTGCGCTTCGACATTGATCGTGCTGTAGACGCGCAGGCCCGACTGCGCCACGCGAGTCGTGTACTTGTCTTCCAGATGCTGTCTGATCTCTTCAACCGGGTAGGCGAAGGGCGAGGTGCGCTCCTGCGCCTGATAGTAAGCCGTGTCGGCCAGCTTGATGGGTTTGGCTTTCGCGGTCTCGGCTTCGGCCTGCGTGATAAAGCCGTTCTTGGCCATCTGGTCCAGCACGAGGTTGCGACGTTCTTTGGCCGCCTGCGGGCGATTGATGGGCGAATAATCGCTCGGCGCGCGCGGCACGCCGGCCAGGAGCGCCGCTTCTTCAAGCGTCAGCTTTTTGGCCTCTTTGCCAAAGTAGGTTTCCGAGGCAGCCTCGAAGCCGTATGAGCCTGCGCCGAGAAAGATGTGGTTGAAGTAAAGCTCCATGATCTGCTGCTTGGTGTAATAGCGTTCGATCTGGAGCGCGAGCAGCCATTCGTTGGCCTTGCGCTGAAGCGTCTGCTCTCTCGAAAGGAAAAGATTCTTGGCAAGCTGCTGGGTGAGGGTCGAGCCGCCTTCGCGGCTTCCGGTCGTGATGTTTTTGATGACAGCGCCCGCGAGGCGAATCGGGTCAATCCCGACGTGGTCGTAAAAACGCGCGTCCTCTATGGCGAGGATGGCATTCTTCATCACGGGCGGAATCTCTTCATACTTGAGCGGGATGCGTTTCTCCAAAGCGAACTCGCCGATCACCGTCTCGCCATCATCCGCATAAACACGCGTCACTTCGCTCGGACGATAGGCCGCGAGCGAGGCGACCTCCGTGGCCGCGCGCGAATAGTTGAGCTGGTAGGCGGCGACGATGCCCGTCAGCCCTCCGGCGGCCAGCGCCAGCAGCAGGACGGCTGGAAACCAGAAACGACGCAGGAAGTGTCGCCGTTTGGCGGGCGGCTTATCTGAGCGCGAGAGCGTCGGACGCGGACTAGGGGTTTTTGATGCCATTCGAGATAAATCCTTTTTTTTGTCAACAGGCGAAGGTTTCGCAAAGCGCTCGCGGATTATAACGTAATCCACGCGCGCGAGCGAAGCTAAAGAGGGACAGGATAAGCCATCCAGCGGTTTGATGTAACGTGGAGAGCCACAGTCCGGCGGGCCGGAAAGAACGGTCGGAAAGAACCGGAATTATCCTCTAAATCGCGGAAACTAAAAGCTTTAGTTTCCAGACCTGGCAACCCTCGCGGGCTTGACTGGCATCAGATTGAATGTCATTATTTGACAGTTCGCTTCAATGGGGGCGACAGGCTTCGACAGAAACCTGAACGCTTGAGCGGATGCATGCCGGGCCTACTCTGAGCGGCTCGTTAAAAAGCTTGGGGAAAAACAACTGCCAATAACAATGAATTGGCTCTCGCTGCCTAATTAAGCACCGAGCGTCTCGCCGCAAGTTGCTCATACGCGCGGAAGGAGATGTCACTTAGTTGAGCTGGCCGGCTCCTTCGGTCCGTGGGAGCTGGCAAGATTAAAGTCGGACTAGCGCCCGCAGAGGTCTTCGTCGCTTCACTGACTCTGCACCGGCGCGAAACCAAACAAGAGAAGCGGCTAAGCATGTAGAGTCTCTCAGGGTTGGCTTTTGGATCCGGGTTCGATTCCCGGCGCCTCCACTTTAAATTCAAGTCGCACGGGCGGCCAGTTCAAACGTTGATGTGATAACATCGTTTCGACTGGCCGCTTCTGCTTTTTGATGAGAAGTAAACTATGGCGCTCCGTTTTCAGAAATAGCCACAGAGACACAGAGGCACGGAGAGGAAATAAATCAGGAAGTAACAAGAGTTTTCAACACATCTTTCTTACTTGTTCTCTGTGTCTCTGCGCCTCTGCGGCTGATGTTTTTAGTTTGACTGCACAAGTATCCGGCCTTGAAATCAAGACTCCCGAATAGCGACCTTCCCATCGGCATCTTCGATAGCGGCGTCGGCGGGCTGACCGTCTACCGTGCCCTACACGAACGCCTTCCGGACGAGCGTTTTATCTATCTCGGCGATACGGCGCGCGTCCCCTACGGCACAAAGTCGCTGGCGACCGTCGAGCGTTACGCCATCGAGAACGCGCGTTTCCTGGAATCGCGCGGCATCAAGCTGCTGGTCGTCGCCTGCAACACGGCATCAGCTCTGGCTCTGCCGGCGATACGCAGGGCCATCGATGCTGAGGTCGTCGGCGTGATAGAGCCGGGCGCGCGCTCTGCCATAGAAGCCGCCGTAGAATCCGGCGAGCCAAAGGTCGGCGTCATCGCTACCGAAGCGACCATCCAGAGCGGCGCTTACAAAAACGCGATTAGACAGCTTGCCCCGCGCTCAGAGGTCATCGAGCGCGCCTGCCCGCTCTTCGTCTCGCTGGCCGAAGAAGGCTGGGCCGAGACTGATGTGGCGCGCACGGTCGCAGAGGAATACTTGAAGGACATCAGGACGACGGGCGTTGATGCTTTGGTCCTCGGCTGCACGCATTATCCTATCCTGCGCCGCGTCATTCAGCAGGTAGTCGGCGAGCGCGTCTCTTTGATAGACTCAGGCGAAGCGACCGCTGGCGATGTCGAGCGCCTCTTGAAGGCCAAAGGGCTGGCGCGCCCGTCTGATGAGAGTGAGAGAGGGCGCGAGCGAGAGTTGTGCGACGATCTGGACCATTTTTATGTGACGGATGCCGCCGAGAGGTTCGCGCGTGTGGCGGAAAGATTCCTGGGGAGCGCGCCTTCCGTACTGGAGGCCGTGGAAGTCTGGGGGCATGATGAGCTTCGCACGTACTGACGGACGCACGCCCGAAGAGCTGCGCGCCGTTCGCATCACGACCGATTATCTCTCTTACGCAGAAGGCTCCGTGCTCATGGAGATGGGCCAGACGCGCGTCCTCTGCACGGCTTCGGTCGAAGAGAAGCTGCCGCCGCACCTGCGCAATGTGCGCGGGCAGGGCTGGGTCACAGCCGAATACGCCATGCTCCCGCGCGCCACGCTTCAACGCCGCCAGCGCGAGATAGGACGCGGCGGACTCTCCGGCCGGACACATGAAATCCAGCGGCTGATAGGCAGAAGCCTGCGCGCCATCACGGATAGAAGCCTGCTCGGAGAGCGTACCATCACGCTCGACTGCGATGTGCTTCAGGCCGATGGCGGGACGCGCACAGCCGCCATCACGGGCGCTTACGTGGCCTTTGCGCTCGCCTGCCAGCGCCTCCAACGCGGCGGCAAAATTCAAAAGAGTCCGCTGGTGGACCAACTGGCCGCCATCAGCGTCGGGATAGTGGACCACGTGCCTCTGCTTGATTTGAAGTACGACGAGGATTCGCGCGCCGAAGTTGATATGAACGTCGTGTGCGCAGGCGACGGGCGCTTTATCGAAGTGCAGGGCACAGCCGAAGGCGCGCCCTTCACGCGCCAGGAGATGGACCGTCTACTTGAGCTGGCGCGGCTGGGGATAGAGCGTCTCGTGCAGATTCAGCGTGAAGCGTTGACAAAGGCCGCCAGGTAGAGCGCCGCGAGCTTCTTTGAGAAAGACAACGCGGCCTGCCGTCCGGCGCATCTCACGGCGTTCATCCAGAGAGAGATGCCACAGCGCACAAAGAGGTTTCGCTAACGGCCCGCAAACGTTTATCATCGTCTCACAAATAAAGAGGAGTTATTTCAATCACATGCGACGCCCGATTATCTTCCTGAGCTTTACTCTTATCTTCGCGCTGGCCTCCGTCGCTGTGCTGGCCCAGACGCAGGTCTTTACTACCCCGGCTGTGGATTACAGCTTCGAGCTGCCTTCGGAGACCTGGCGCGTGGTCGGCGAGCCGGACGGCGCTCATCAACACCTTGAACTTGTCTATG
>DASWMI010000138.1:0-9352 GCA_036399835.1 Pyrinomonadaceae bacterium
CAGGTTAGCTCGACTGGTCAGAACGGACCTCGGTTCGACGACGAGTTTGGGAGCGCCGCTGTTAACGAGTTCGGTGTTGCCGAGTGCGCAGACGACGATCGCGGGGCAGAGTTTCAGTTGGTCGCAGGGTTTGATTCTGAAATACAACTTTGCGACGGGAACAGATCTCATTTCCAGGTATCAGAAGATATACGGGCTGGGCGTCATCGTCAGCGACAGCGTGCTTATTAATAGCGGTGTTATCGTCAGCGACGGAACGATGATCACGAACGGCGTCATCGTCAGCGATAACATCACAGTCAGCAACGGCGGCGTGATGGGCAGCGGCACTATCTACACCAGCACGGGCGTTATCGTCAGCGACGGTGTCATCGTCAGCGATGGCGTGATTGTCAGCGATGCCAGCATGGGACCGGATTCGATTACGCAGGCGATGTCCGCGACGAACAACGGAGACCAGACGCATGTCCTGCCGCTCGCTGTGGATACCGGAGTTGATTGCCTGAACTATTGAGATGGTTGTTGACTGTTTTCCTCGCGTTTAAAAGGATATTCAGACTTGTGAGTCTCAAGGAGCAGAGAGCGATGGTCCAATCCACCACGGCACAGGGGAGCACAGCCGGTCCGGCGCTGCTCGCCTCGCAGGCACCAACAGCCTTAAAAGCTTATCCGCTGCTCAACGAGCAAGAGGCGGAAGTGCTCGGTTTCCTCGCAGAGCGTCCCCTTCACACCATCGTTATGACGGGCCTCATCCTCGACAACGGTCTCGAAAGCCCTTTCAATCGCGGGCAGTTCTACGGCTGCCGCAACGCAGAGGGAGAGCTTGAGGGCGTCGCCCTCATCGGTCACGGGATGTTTGTCGAGACGCGCACGGAAGGCGCGCTCAAGGCTTTCGCTGAGCTGGCGCAAACAAACTCGCAGGCGCATTTCATCATGGGCGAGCACGAACGCATAGAGCGCTTTTGGAGCTACTACGCGAACGCGGGACAAGCTGCGCGCGTCTTCTGCCGAGAGCTTCTGTTCGAGCAGCGTTGGCCCGTCGCAGCGCACGAGCCTGTGCCGCAGTTGCGCAGGGCCACGCAGGAAGACCTGATGCGAGTGATGCCCGTCCACGCCGCGCTCGCTTATGAAGAGAGCGGCGTTAATCCACTGGACGTTGACCCGCAGGGCTTTCGCCTGCGCTGCGCGCGCCGCATAGGATTGGGGCGCGTCTGGGTCTGGGTGGACCAGCGCGGGCAGCTGATCTTTAAGGCGGATGTCATCGCGGAGACTCCCGAAGTCGTTTATCTAGAGGGCGTCTGGATTGACTGGCAGGAGCGCGGCAAGGGCTACGGGCGGCGTTGCATGTCTCAACTGGGCCGGACGCTGTTGGCGCAAACAAAGGCGCTCACGCTGGTCGTCAACGAACAGCATCGCGGCTCGCAAGCCTTCTTCCAGAAAGCCGGATACAGGCTGCGCTCATACTACGACACGATTTTCTTACAGCCGGGAGAGAAGCCTGTGGGTTAAGCCGGAAGGGGTCTGAATTTTGAAATTCCGTTTGCGAGCAGGAGTCTAAAGAGGCACGTAGAGCATTCAAGCCGGAGCCAGGAGAGGAGCAAATGAACAGACAACATTTCACCAGGCCTTATATGTGGTCCATCATCGCGCTCGGCGCAGCGACCGTGTTGGTCTCCGCTGTGCAACTGCCACTCGCGCGGCTGGACCTGCGCTTTCTGCTGCTGGCCTTCGTCACGATCACAATCAGCTCGCGCATCACCGTGCGCATCCCTCGCATCAGCGGGCACATCACTGTGTTTGAAGCCTTTCTCTTTCTCACCATCCTGATGTTCAGCGGCGAGGCGGCAGTCCTGCTCGCGGCGGCGGAGGCCCTCTGCTCTTCCCTGCGCCTGCCGAAGAAGGACATTATTATCAGCCCGCTGACGGTTGCCTTCAACGTGGCGATGATGGCCGTCTCAACCTTTATCACGGTCTGGGTGCTGCGTCTTATTTTCGGCGACATACAGCAATTACCGCACGGCCCATTCACGGCCACCTTTATCATCGCGCTCTGCGTCATGGCGCTGGTCCAGTATGTCGCCAACTCAAGCATGGCTTCCGTCTATTCGGCCTTTAAGACGAACGAGCCTATCTGGCACACCTGGAGTAAATATTATCTCTGGTCGTCCATCACATATTTTACGGGCGTCTCCGGCGCGGGCATCATCGCGAAGATAACGGACGCGGCGGGCTTTTACGCCTTCATCGCGATGACTCCCATCATCGCCATCATCTACTTCACCTATCGCACCTATCTCAACAACATAGAGGTCGTGGCGACCGCCGCCAAGACGGAAGCCGAGGCCGCCGCGCGTGCCGAAGCCTCCGCGGCGCAGGCCGAGCAGGCCCGCAAACACGTCGAAGAGCTGAGCCACTACATCGCCGAGCAGGAGCGTATACGCGAGCAGTACACGCAGATTGAAAAGATGTCCGCGCTCGGCGAACTGGCTTCCGGTGTCGCGCACGATTTTAATAACACGCTGGCGGGCATACTCGGACGCGCACAGCTTCTGCTGACGACCAAAGACCCACAGAAGATCGAAGCCGGCCTCAAGATTATTATCAAGACGGCCAAGGACGGCGCAAAGACCATCAAGCGCATACAGGACTTTGCGCGCCAGCGCCGCGACCACGATTTTCAGCCCGTCTCTGTGGACCAGCTTCTGCTCGACGTGAGCGAGATTACGCGCCCGCGCTGGAAAGACCGCTCCGAGGCCTCCAACGTACACATTAGGCTGGACCTGCAAATCTGCTCGAACCTGGTCGTCATGGGCGACGAATCCGAGCTGCGCGAAGTCCTCGTCAACATGGTCTTTAATGCCGTGGACGCGATGCCGAGGGGCGGTCGCATCACGCTCTCCGCCGAAGAGGTTGACGGCCACGTCGAAATCTCCGTGCGCGACACGGGCACGGGCATGAGCGAGGATGTGCGCTCGCGTATCTTTGATCCGTTCTTTACGACGAAGGGCAAGACCGGGATGGGACTCGGCCTCGCGGTCTCTTACGGCATCCTTCGCAGGCATGAGGGAACGGTCATCGTCGAATCCGAAGTCGAGCGCGGCACGACCTTCCGCATCAAGCTGCCGACGGCGAAAGGCATCACGCTCGTCAGAAACGCGCCGACTGGCGATCTGACTCCCATCCAATCGCTTCCTGCGCTCTCTAGCCAGACGCGGATTCTGGTCGTTGACGACGAGCTGGCCGTGCGCGAGCTGCTTCAGGACATACTGGTCCAGGAAGGCTACGAGGTGGTCCTGGCCGAAGGAGGCCACGAAGCTCTCTCTTTGTTTGACCAGTTAGAGTTCGACGCCATCTTTACAGACGTAGGGCTGCCGGGGATGAGCGGTTGGGAGGTGGCGCGCGCCATACGCGAGCGCGAGCAGCAGGTCCCGATTGGAGTCATCACAGGCTGGGGCGAGGCCGTCGGCTCAAGCGAGCAGAGGGCCGCAGGAGTTGACTGGGTGGTCGCCAAGCCTTTCACGGTCGAACAGATTATAGGGATGGCCCAGGAGGTCTCGCGCCGTCGTGAGGGATTGATAGAGCATGCTGCATCCATCGTGGCAGCCTAGAGGCTTTCAAGAGGAGCGCCGCGCTTCGCCCAGACGCGCGGCCTCCCTGGAAGCTCGCCTGCTCTTTAGTCTCACCACGCGCGCCGAGATAAAAGAGGATCGAAGCGAAGCGCCACAGCTAACGCTCAAGGGCCGGACGCGCAACCTCAGCGAGACCGGGTTGGCCCTCGAAGTTCCTTCCATCAGGCTCGGCAGACAGTATCTCAATGTCGTCGGCAGCGACCTCAGCATTAATCTAGAACTCCCTTCCGGACCAGTCGGAATCAAGGCCACGCCCGTCCGCTGCGAGCGAATTAAGAAGGAGACGGAGCAGAGCTATCTGCTTGGCGTGCGGATTATAGAGATGAGCGACGGCGAGTGGGTGCGGCTTGTCCAGTATGTGCGGTCTCTTGATTAAAAGTTGGCAGCAATATCTGGCAGCTTCTTGCTCTTCTTATTTCGCATTCGCTTTATTTGAATCGCCTGCGGTATTGTTCGACTCCAGGTTATATCTCTTAATCATGCGTTGGAGCGTCGAGCGGTCTATGCCGAGGATGCGTGCGGCGGCCTGCTTGTTGCCGCCCGTGTGCGCGAGTGCGCGCGCGATGTGGCGCGATTCCATCTCCGAGAGCGAGAGCAGCTCTACATCATTTGAAGCAGCGTGTGACCCGTTGGTGTTGGCCTGTTCCGTGTGCGGGGCGGGGTCCGCGGAATTGCGTATGCGTTCGGGCAGGTCTTCGGGGCGGATAACCTGGTCGCAGAGGGCCGTGGCGCGGCGTATGGAATTTTCCAGCTCGCGTATATTGCCGGGCCAGGAGTAGCTCTCCAGGATCAGCTTGGCATCACGCGAAAAGCTGACAGGCACGCCTCCCTTGCAGTTACGCTCTGCGAAGCGGCGCGCCAGCGGCATGATGTCTGCGCGACGCTCGCGCAAGGGTGGCAGGTGCAGCGTCACGGCGTTGAGTCTGTAGAAGAGGTCCTGTCGCAGACGGCCATCGCGCACTTCCTGTTCGGCGTCACGATTGGTCGCGGCAATGACGCGCACGTCAACATGCGAAGTATGGTTTGAGCCGACGCGACGAATCTCGCCCTCCTGCAAGGCGCGCAGGAGCTTGACCTGAAAGGCCGGCGCGGTCTCCGTAATCTCATCAAGAAAGACCGTCCCGCCGTCTGCTTCCTGCCAGAGTCCGCGCCGGTCCACGGAAGCTCCGGTGAAAGAGCCGCGGACGTGGCCGAAGAGTTCCGATTCAATTAGCTCTGCGGGAATCGCGCCGCAGTTGACGGCGACGAAAGGTTCTGAGACGCGCGGCGAGCGGCGATGTATGGCACGCGCGACGACCTCCTTGCCCGTCCCCGATTCGCCCGTGATGAGCACCGGGAGGCTCGTCCCGGCGACGCGCCCGACCAGCTTCATGACTTCGACGAAAGCGGGGCTATGGCCCACCAGGTCAATGTCCGAGATATAAGCGGGAGGGAGTATCAGTTCGCCCGTCGTGCCCGGGCGGATGCGTTTTTCTATGCCGCGCCGGACAGACTTGGAGATGTCCAGCACGTCCGTTACGTCGAAGGGCTTGAGCAGATAGTCGTAAGCGCCGAAGGCCGTGGCATCGAGCGCGCCCGCGGCAGAGCCGTGACCCGTCATCAAGACTATCTGGGCCTCCGGCTGCTCTTCCGTAAAGCGGCGCAGCACGCTATAGCCGTCCTGCTTGCCGCCCAGCCTGACATCGCAGAAGACCAGCGACCACTCATCTTCACGCAGCAACTCGAAAGCACGCTGCGCCGATTCGGCTTCGCGCACTTCCCAGCCATCGCCGCGCAAGACTTCCGTCACGATGTCGCGAATGGGAGCTTCGTCATCAACAACCAGTGCTTTCATACGTCTTCTTAACCATGAAGAATCAACTCGGTTTGCCGAAGCGATGTCTGGCAAGCCTGCCGCTTGAGCAGGACGAGGCTACCACTTCGTGCGGGCTATTTTTATCTGTCCCCAAAGCGACAAACAAATTGCATGGCGGATGAGCCAATCATAACACGTTTGATTGGGAATTAACCCATCGAAATAACGCCAGGGGCTGTGATAGATTGCCGCTTGACCCTTAACGCATGCAGCGTTATACATCACCCCTCTTCACCGGGAGAAAATGCATGTTCAAGTCAAACAACCTCAGAGTCCTCTTCCTGCTAGGCTTCTCCTTTGCATTAAGGAAATAAAAGATGCGAAAAATATTTCTCATGGTCCTGTGCGCCGCGGCGGCAGTGGGCGCGGGTGTGACAGCGAAAATTTACGGCCCAAGCGCCACGGCGGCCCGTCACACCTTCAAGCCCTACACGCTGACGTGGCAGGTCACGATCTATGACGACAAGGGCAATGGGACGCCCGTCGGGACCTTTGTTCGCTACCAGAGCAAAACGGGAAGCTGGCGAGAGCTACGTTACTTCGCGAGCGGAGGAGTCGAGGAAATCTTCTCAGACCCCTATACCGGCATGTATCGCGTGGGTCAGGGCAAGGACAACTTCAGGTATCATGGTGGAGGCCGGACGGAACCGCCGCCGACACCTAACGCTGCGCTCACCCGTTCGTCTAATCAGTTCTTGCGGGAGGAGGTCGTGCAGGGTTATCACGTCTTCGTGATGAAGGCCGGGCCGGGAGAGGTGTCTGTGGCCGACGCGCTCAATCACGACCCGATACGCTTTGTCATGCCGTATGATAGTCGCTCCGTTCAGGTGATTGAGCCTGTATCTATCGTTGAAGGCGAGCCACCTGCCGACAAGATAAAGCACAGGCCGGTTGACCAGCCCGTTGACTACTCGAACTTTGAGAAGATGTATCCAAGCGCACCACATCCGTAAAAAGCACTGGCATTCTGCCCGGCGAGCCGTATCATGCTCGGCACTGAGGGCGGATGCTGAAGGTGTCCGTCAGGCGTGTTAGCGGCGTGAGGACGCTGACGCACAGACATAAAAGGACCGACATTGTTGAGCAGTGTCGGTCTTTTTACGCCATTAGAGTTTTGATAAAGTCAAAACAGAATTCATGGCATGATCGTGTTGAAAGTGCAAAACTATCGTGCTTGCGCGTAGTTCCGGCACATTCAATCATAAACTCTTAATCGGCGTGGCGTGCCACTTCGAGGCTCAAAAAATCGTGCGCCATCTCGGTTTGCGGAAAGACTGCGCGGGCCTCTGCGAGCAGGTCTTCGGGCGTGAGCTGGTTGCCGGGCGCATAACGCGGGCTGAAATGCGTGATGATGAGCTTGCCCGCCTGTGCTGCGAGAGCCGTCTGCGCCGCCATCGTGGTCGTCGAATGCAGGCTCTGGCGCGCGAGCGCCTCTTCATGGAGGGAAAAGGTCGCCTCGTGTATCAGAACATCCACCCCGCGTGATAGCTCTATGGCGTTCTGGCAAAAGATGGTGTCGGTGCAGTAAGCCACGGAGCGTCCCTTTTCGGCTGGACCACAAAGGTCAAGCCCGCTGATTGTGCGCCCGTCTGCGAGCCGGACGGTTTCGCCGCGCTTGAGCTGCCCGTAGAGCGGCCCGGCTGGGATGCCCAGCGCCCTTGCCTTCTCGACCTCGAAATGGCCCGGCCTGTCACGCTCCTCGACGCGATAGCCGAAGGCCGCCGTCCGATGCCTGAGCGGGAGCGCGTTGACAAAGAACTCTTGATCCTCGTAGAGAGTCCCCGCCTTGACCGTGTGAACCCGCGCCTCGTAGGAGAAACGCGTCTCGGAGCGGCGCGTGACCTCCTCCAAATATTCTTCCAGCCCGCGCGGACCATAAATGTCTATACGCTCGGCGTGGCCCGCCATCCCACAGGTCGCCAGCAGACCGGGCAGACCGAAGAGGTGGTCGCCGTGCAGGTGCGTGATAAAGATGCGTCTAATCTGGCTGATCTTCAAATCGCTTCTCAGCAACTGGTGCTGCGTTCCCTCGCCGCAGTCGAAGAGCCAGACTTCTGCGCGTTGCGGCAGACGCAGAGCGACGCATGAAACGTTGCGCGCCCTGGTCGGCACTCCCGCGCTGGTCCCTAAAAAAGTTATCTGCACAGTAATCTCAAAATACTTGAAGAACAGATAAAGATAAAGCGCAGGCTATTGATTCATCGAATCAAGCGTCCGGTTGGTCCGGTAAATAGATGAATCAATCAACCGTCAAGCCTGTTCCTGACGGTTCAGTTCCGGCGCAGAAAAAAAAAGATGTTGACGCGGGTCAGATGAAAGTAATACAAAAGAGCGCCTTTGTTTGCTCGGGCAACAAACTGTCTGACCCGAGCGCCTCTCTGATGTTTTTCCATCCAGCGCCAACGCGTCGAACAGGAGACACTGCTTAGCAGAGTGCGACGGATAGACCTGAAAAGAGCGCAGGCCGCGCGCGTCGGGACGATTCGCGACATCAATCGTCGCATCGTCCTCAACTACGTGCGCGAGCGCGAGCCTATCTCACGCGCAGAGATTGCGCGCGAGACTGCGCTGCAACGCTCGACCGTCTCGACCATCGTCGAATCGCTCAAGGACGACGGTCTGATTGAAGAGATAGGCGCGGGCGAATCCACAGGCGGGCGCAGGCCCACGCTCTTGCGCATACGCGCGGCGGGCGCGACCGCCATCGGCGTTGACATCACACCGACGCGGACCACCATTGCGACCAGCGACCTGGCCGGACGCGTGCTGGCGCAGGAACAGTTTGCCACAGAGAGCGATTACGGGCGCGTGCTCGCGCGTATAGTTGATTGCGTCAACTCGCTTTCGGGGAAGAGCGCGGAGCAGATTGGCAGCATCGGCGTTAGTATTCCGGGACTGGTTGACCCTGCTGCCGGAAGGGCCAGCTACGTCCCCTACTTCAAGTGGCGCGATCTGGCTATCGCTGAGGACATCTCGCGTGCCACGGGGCTGCATGTCACGATGGATAACGATGCCAACGCGGCGGCGCTGGCAGAGCTTTGGTTCGGGCGGCCCGAAGTCAGCCAGGCGCGCGATTTTATACTTGTGCTGGTCGCAGAGGGTGTCGGGACGGGGATCGTTTTCGACGGCCAGATTTACAGGGGCGAGAGCGGGGCCGCGGGCGAGTTCGGGCACATGATTATAGGGCAGCAGGGCACGACGGCCTGCTCTTGCGGCAACTACGATTGCTGGGAGGCATTCGCCTCCGGTCGCGCAGCCGTCGCCAGGTACCTCAAGCTCTTAAACGGAAGGCCGCAAGCTCCGCCCGATTTTCCGCAACTGGTCGAGCGCGCTCTGCAAGGCGAACAGGCCGCGCAGGCTGCTCTGCTCGAAACGGCGCACTACCTGGGGATAGGCATCTCGAATCTCGTCGTGGGTTTTAGTCCCGAAGCGGTCATCATCTCAGGAGCGATTGCGCGTGCCTGGCCGCTCGTGGCCGACGCCCTGACAGAGACGATGGAGCGCAGCGTGAGGCGCGGGCTGCCGTCTGCGCGCATCATGGCTTCGACCCTGGGCCAGCAGCCGACGCTGATGGGAGCGCTGAGCCTGGTCTTGGCGCGCAAGTTTGCTTTCATCGCGGAAGCCTAAAGCCCGCGCGCTCGCCGGGTTTTCGATGAACCTTTGTCTCAATGAGTCAGAGATAATTTCTTAACCATGACGCTTTAAATTACAACAGCTCCGAAGAGCTGTCCGATCTCCTCCCTTAACTGAGGCCCGAAGTTGTGAAAGACCGCTTGCCCTATTTCGCCCTCGCACTCTGTTTATTTTTTCTCCCGCAAAGCTTTTCTCAGCCTTCTGCACAGGCCCAGATGAATACGAAGCTGACGCC
>DASWMI010000139.1:0-6745 GCA_036399835.1 Pyrinomonadaceae bacterium
TTTAGTCGCCGGGACGCTGCGCATACTCGAACTGGAAGCGGTGATGCCGGACTGCCTCGTCGTCGCGCACGGGCTGCGGCGCGATGAAGAAGATTTGCAGGTAGACCTCACGGCCTATGTGAACCAACTGCGCGATAAGGCTATGCCGGTGCATCTGGCCGTCGCCGCGAGGGACAGCGACTACATCACGAAGGGCGACCTCGCCAGATACGCTTCGGTCGAAGGCGATCCGGTGACGGATGAAAATACGGGGGAAGGGCGTGTACGTATTCCCAGGCTGAGGGCGCGACTGAGCCTGCTCGTGACTGAAACGCCGCCCAAAAAATATATCAGCTTTCCTCTCGCCAAGGTGGTTTACAAAAATGAGGCTTTCGCGCTGACCGATTATATCCCGCCTTCTCCGGCAATCGCTGCGCAGTCGCCTCTCGGCGTGTTGTGCTCGCTGACGGCCAGGCGCGTGCGCGAAAAGGCCATGTTTCTGGCGGAGCAGGCGCGCACCCCTTCGGCTGGCGCTGGATTGAGGCTTGACCTTGAGACCCGAAATCTGATTCGCAGCCTGGTCTCGACGCTGCCGCTGCTTGAAGCGCTCATCTATACGGGCGTCTCGCATCCTTTTCAAATCTATCTCGCGTTGTGCGCGATGGCGGGCCAGCTCTCGACGCTCGGCACGAGCCTCGTGCCGCCGGTCTTTGCGCCCTACGACCACAACGACCTGCTCTTTACCTTCAAGCAGGTGCTGGACTTTATCGCGAGGATGCTGGACGAGGGCATCACTTCGTCTTACAAGGTCTATCCTTTTCATTACAAGGATGGAATGTACGAGTTGATGTTCGACGGCGAGTGGATGAACAAGCGGCTGGTGATAGGCATGCGCGGGCAGGCCGGGATGTCCGAAAAGGACCTCAGCAGTTGGGGCGAAGAATGCCTCATCGGCTCTCAGACCAGGCTTCAGGCGATGCGCGAGAATCGCGTGCTCGGCGCGCGGCGCGAACAGATAGAAAGAGACGAAGACCTCGTGCCGTCGAGAGGCTCCGTGCTGTTCGCTCTCAAACCCGACAGGGAGTTTATAGAGCCGAACGAAGTCTTGCAGATTTTCAATAAGCAGGTGAGAGACGGCGGCCCGCGTCCTTCGGAGATTGTGATGTACGTGAGGAACGCGGCCTGAGCCGAGCGCGGCGAATCTGGGATGAGAGAGCGGCGATTGAGCAATGCTCTCATGCAGGATGAAATCAGATGAATGAGTACGGCGATTCATTTCTTCTTGGTCCATTCAGAGAGTTCTATAGGGAAGTCATACGGCTCAAGCGTATGGTCAGCACGGGCACGTGGAGTTCCCCCAACGAGCCGAGTTCTGCCGAGACTCCGGACGAGATCAAAGTCAAGACGGGCACCTGGGTTTACTTTCCAGACATCGTCTCCGAAGCCCCGGATCAGAGCGCAGAGATAGCCGGAGGCAATGCTTCCTGGACCAACGCGACGGGCGGCGCGCCCGCCTGGGCCAAACCCGTACAGGTCGGCAACGAGGCGACGACGGCCCTCGATTACGGCGAGCAGATTCCCTCTTCCGATTCCATCCGCATGAGCAATTTCGTCTGGCAGCGGCTCGTCTCTCTGTTTGAGAGGCAGGCGATGAGCGCCTGGCGATACGGCGGGACATACGGCGCGGAGTTCTACAAAGAGGCGGCCTATGTGATGGCCGCGCTGGCCGACGAAATCTTCCTGCACACGGAATGGGAAGGAAGAAAAGCCTGGATGTCGAATCTGCTGGAGACGAGAATCTTTCAGACGCACGTCGCCGGAGAGCTTTTCTTTCAGAGGCTGGACCGCCTCTTGGGTGACCGCGACCCCGTTTACAAAGACCTGGCGGCTGTTTATCTGATGGCCCTCTCGCTCGGCTTCAAAGGCAAGTACAGAGGCTCGGATGATCTGGGGCAGTTGGCGCGTTATCGCGAGCAGCTTTTCTCTTTCATCTTCCGCCGCGACCCTGATCTTGAGAATGAATCGAGGCATCTCTTCCCGGAAACCTATTTTCATACCCTGCGTGAAGAGAGCAAGAAGCGTTTGCCAAGCCCGCGTATCTGGATCGGCGTGCTCTGCCTGGTCATCGTCTGTTACCTGGCCGTGACGCACGGCATCTGGGTTAACCTGACCTCGCGGCTGGACCAGGTCAACGACAGGATTACAGTCATCGTCGCAGAGCTGAGCAAGAAACGATAACGGCTCGAAAGATTGAGTGTGTTTTGATGCTTTCCCCCAACTGGATATACATTCTCCTGATACTCATCCTGCTGGTCGTCGGCCTCTTGCTCTTCCTCTATTTGGTCTTGAAGAAAGCGCGCCAGCCCCTCGCTCCCAAGCAGGCGCTTGTGGTCCAGCCCGCGCCCGGCGAAGTGGCCGCGCCCTCAGACAACTCGCCCGCAGGGTTCGCACAGCACGGGTCCAGTCCCGGTCTCAGGGCATCCTTTAGAAGAGCCTTGAGGCTCTTGAAGACGCACGTCACGGGCAGGGATTATCTCTACCAGATGCCCTGGTTTTTGATGATCGGAGAGGTCGAGTCGGGCAAAACCACGCTGCTCGCCAACACTGGTCTCAACCAGCCGCTGGGCCAGCCGAGCGAACAGGTTGACGGTCTCAAGCAAGGCATCAACTGGTGCTTTTTCGATAGGGGAGTCGTGCTCGACGTGGCCGGGGATTACGTCCTGCGCGCAGACGGGCAGACGGCCAACAGCAAGGGCTGGAACACGATCACCAGGCTCTTGCAGAAGCATCGCCCCGAACGCCCGCTCGACGGCATCATCCTGACGATTCCCTGCACGGACCTGATGGGACCAAAGGGCCTCAGCCCTGAGCGCCGTCGCAAGCTTGAGCAGAAGGCCGCCAGCCTCTACAAAAAATTGTGGCAGGCGCAGAAGATGCTCGGCATGAGCTTTCCGGTCTACGTGCTCGTCACCAAGTGCGACCAGGTGGTCGGCTTTAAGAGCCTCTGCAAAGAGATTCCGCTGCATCTTCAGGATGAGATGTTCGGCTGGTCAAGCCCTTACACGCTCGAAACTTCTTACAAATCAGAATGGGTGAGCGAGGCTTTTCAGAGCGTCTACAGGTATCTCTTCCAGACGCAGGTTGAGGTCTTCGCCGAGCGCGATGATGTCGAGGACGGCGACGGACTCTTTCTGCTGCCCTCAGAGATACAGGCGCTGCGCGAACCTTTGCAGGTCTACCTGGACCAGATTTTCAAGGAAAGCTCTTTTCATAACTCCTTCTTCTTTCGCGGCCTCTATTTTTGCGGCGACAGCAGCGGCGATGCGCCCGCGCCCGCCATCTTGCCCGGCAAGATAGAAGAGAGCGTTGACTGGCTGGTCCAGACGCCGGACGTTTACCAGCCCTCATCGCAGACACAAACAGGAACAGGAACGCGCAAGATAGTCTTCCTCAAACATCTCTTCGAGAGAAAGATTTTTCTCGAAGACATGCTGGCGCGGCCCGTTTACGAAACACTGCTTTCGAGAAATAGAACGGTCGTCGCAGCCCAGATAGCCGCGCTCTGCATCATCCTGATTGGCGGCGCAGGTCTGCTGCTCACTTATAGAGGGCTGGTCCAGCGAGAGAAAGAGCTGAACGAATTTCTCACGCGTGAAGCCGTAGACCTCAGCGAGCTGAGCCGTAGATACGACCGCGACGCGCGTTCGGCCCTGAGAAGCGACCAGTTGAGCCAGATGGAATCTCTGGCCGCCGCGGGTGAAACGGATGAAGACGGCGTGACCCATTCGGTTGACGACACGCTTCATCATGGTGAAGAACATCTGCTCGAAGCGATGTCGAAGATTAACGGCAGAAGTTTTATCTCGCCCTTTATCCCCAGCTCCTGGTTCAGTCGTATTAATGAGCGGATAGAAGATTCGCTCATCGCGGGTTTCAAGTATGTCATTCTGGAATCGCTCCGTCTTGACTTAGAGGGTCGCACCAAAGACCTGCTCAGCCCTGTTCCCGTCTACGTCACCAGCACATCACTGGGCACATCTACGGGCCGCGCTCCTTCAAGCTCCGCTCCTTCCGGCTCGGACGCGCTCTACGCGCATGCCAGCAGGCAGCAGTCGCCTGCGCCGCCGCCAGTTGTCATAGACCCGCTCTATGAACGGCCCGCGCTCGTCAGGCCCAACTACGAGCTGCTCAAGTTCATCACGGAATTGAGCGAGCTGATGGCGAATCGCTCGCGCTACTCGAAGATCAGGACGAAGGGAACAGGCTCGCTCGAAGACCTCCATAAGCTGGTCAACTATCTGGGCCACGCTCCTTTGCCTGACAACTTTGATAAGGAGAACGATCTTTTTGAGAGGGCCGTCAAGACGGTCGAAGGCAGGCCGCTCGAATCCGAGGACATGCCGAAGGAGGGCGCGCGCAAACTCGCAGACATGATCGAGGGTATCTACCTCGGGACGTTTGAGAACGAGCTGGTCAACTACGACTATCTCAACGAGATTGCGCAGACCGAAAGCATTCTCGGCAGACCCGAATATACCTGGCTCGCAACCTACGTCATCCCTGACCGCCGCTCAGCCTTCTATGGCATGACGACCTCTACGGCGCTGCGTGAGCTGCGGCGCTCGCTCGAAGATTTGTCCAAAGAGCGTTTCATGAAAGACCCCTCAGCCGTCATGACCCGTTTGCAGTTGATGAGAAAGCGGTTGATCTGGGATAAAGAGCCTCTGCGTCAGGCCATCGCTCTCTATCAGGAGTACGATGCCTTCATCAACAAGAGCTATCAGCACTCGGAGAATCTGGACCTCTCCGTCAAGCAGGCGGCGCTGGCCCAGCTCAAAATTAAAATCGCTAACCTCATCGCGCAGGCGCAGAAGTTTCAGCCCGTCCAGCGCGTGGCGGGCGAATCCGTCCTCAAGACGAGCATCATCGCCGAGGTCAAGAGCTTTGAAGATGCGCAGGGGTTGCTCGCGCAACTGCTGGACATCTGTAATCGCTTGAGGATTGACGTCGGGCTGCGCGAGGCCGTCGTAGGGCAGGCTTCGTATCTCATCGGGGCCGTGGATAGAGACTTCAATTCGCAGAACTTCTACGCGATGAGGCAGCCGGACTTCTCCTGGTGGAACGGGAGCAAGCCCATCTCCAACACGGCCTTCGATGTCGGCGGCGCTGATGAGCTGGCCGGATACCTTTCGGTCCAGAGAAAGAGCATAGCCTTTCTGGGCCGCGAGCTGGCTTCGCCCATCTTTACTTTTATGAAGTCGCAGAACGTCTCTCCGCAGCAGCTTCAGGGCGCTTCCAATGTTGACTGGGACGAGCTTCTGACGGCGCTCGACAGGTATGAAAATAAAGTCCCTGGAAATTCCGTCGCGGCGCTGGAAAACTTTATACGCTTTGAGATGGACCGGATTAACCTGGACGATTGCGATGAAGTCTTGCGTCAATCGGGCGGACAGTCCGGCGACTTCTTCCTGCAAAGACGCAGCGCTCTGCGTCGTCTGCTCTACGAGCGCTGCGTGCAGCTCTCTGCCAGGCGCTCGACCGTCAACAACCGCCGCGCGCTCGCAGGCTACATAGAGATTGAAGATGCTTTCAACCAGACGCTCGCCGGAAGATTTCCTTTCTCCGATGTGAGAAACAGCCAGACCTTCTTCGAGGCTGACCCCGATTCCATCCTCGCCTTCTTCGAGGTCTTCGATAAGAACAAACAGAGCGCGCGCGATGGGCTGGCAAAGAATCCTCAACTGGGCGCGGCGCAGCGAGATGCACTGAGATTTCTGGACCGGATGGATAGAGTGCGCGAGTTCTTCGCGGCCTTCCTCGAAAAGAAGGTCGTTCCCGTCTTCGACTTCGACTTCCAGTTTCGCGTCAACCAGAACAAGGAGCTTGGCGCAAACCAGATTATTGACTGGAATCTGGAGGTCGGGAAGAGAAAGTTCGGCTATCTGGTGCAGGAGAAACAGAGCAGCCGCTGGATGTTTGGCGAGCCTGTCCGACTGACGCTGCGCTGGGCCAATGACTCTCCGAGCGTGCCGGATGCGGCAGCCGCCAGCAACCGCCTCAAGGTCAGGGAGAGAACAGCCGTCATCGAATACAACAACCGCTGGTCTCTGCTCCTGATGATGATGCGGCACGCGGGCGCGCCGACAGACTTTGACCAGGGCGTAGACATAGAGCCTTACACTTTGAAGTTCCTGATACGCACGCGGCCCGATGCCATGCCGCAGCCAATCGAGCGCGCACAGCGTGATGACCTGAAGGCCGAGCTGGCGAGAATTTTTATGCGCGTCAGCCTCATCTCCGCGAGCCAGAAAGAGCCTTTGAGCGTGCCGGTCTTTCCACAGGCTGCGCCTCGCATCGTACCCGAAGAGACGGAAGATAAAAGAGACTAAACCTATATGAGCAGCGGGACACAATCGTACAGCATCAACCTCGAACAGCTCCTGAACCCGATTTCAGAGGAGAGGCCGACGGGCGCGCTCCTGCGTTACGAAGGCACGTATGACCGTATACGCGAAGCTCGACGCGAAGACGATGCGGACTTGAGCCAGGGCATCTACAAAGCCGACCTCAAGCGGGCCGATTGGGAGACGGACGAGAGCCTTTGCATCGAGGCGCTGGCGACCCGCTCGAAAGATTTGCAGATCGCGGCGTGGCTCCTGGAAGCCTGGCTGCATCTCTACGGGTTCGCCGGAGTGAGGGAAGGCTTGAGGCTCCTTATCGAGCTGTGCGAGAGATACTGGGAAGGTCTCTATCCGGAGATGGAGGA
>DASWMI010000140.1:0-9546 GCA_036399835.1 Pyrinomonadaceae bacterium
ATTCTCGGAGGACGCGCCCGGGTTGGCGTTGATGATTAAATAGCGGCCATCTTCTGTGACAGTCCCGTTGTGAATCCAGCCCTTCTCCTTCTCATCCGAGCTGGCATAGACGAGCGCGTCTTCAGACTGCTGCGTGCCTAAGAGATGAAAGTAGACCCTGTGATATTGATTGACGGCGGCGAGCTTATTGCCTGTCTGAGGCTCATCATAGCGACTATAGAAGAAGCCCTTGCCATCTCTGGTCCAGGATGCGCCTGAGAACTTGACCCATTTGACGACATCCGGCAAATCCCTGGCGCTCTCGACATCGCGGACGCGCCATTCGGTCCAGTCCGAGCCGGAAGTCGCCAGCCCGTAAGCCATCAGCTTGCCGTCATCACTGATGCGATAACCGGCGAGGGCCACAGTCCCATCGGTCGAGAGCGTGTTCGGGTCAAGCAAGATGCTCGGCTGCCCGTCGAGCGTCGTAACCGTGTAGAGCACGCTCTGATTTTGCAGGCCGTTATTCTTCGTGTAAAAGTAGCGCCCGCCTTCCTTGAAGGGCAGGCCGTAGCGCTCGTAATTCCAGAGCTTCGTCAAACGCGCTTTGATGGCTGCGCGCTCGGGTATCCGGTTCAGATAATCAAAAGTCAGCCTGTTCTCGGCTTCGACCCAGGCCCTCGTCTCGGCTGAATCCATGTCTTCGAGCCAGCGGTAAGGGTCCGCGACCCTTCTGCCATGATAAACATCTGCCTGCTCGGATTTGCGCGCGACAGGGTAAGAGAGACGGCCTGTGCCGGAGGCCGGGACGAGCGAAGTCCTGGATGTCTGCCCGCAGACGATGGCCGAGAGCAGCAGGAGCGCCGCGACGTTGGAAAAGATTCTGGAAAGACGCATCTCGAAGATTCCTCTTGATTCTATGGAAAGAAAATCATTTGCTCGCCGGTCCAGTTTGAGACCATCGCCGGACCAACGCTTACTTCAAATTAAGCACGGGCCAATCATGATGAAGGGCCGTCTGTCTGAGCCTCATATCAGGGTTGACGGCTGCCGGATGGCCCACCACCGAGAGCATCGGCAGATCGCTCATGCTGTCGCTGTAAGCGAAAGAATCGCTGAGGCTGATGCCCTCGCGCTCGGCAAAGGTTCTAATCCATGAAGCCTTTGTGGCGGAGGCCAGCACGGGCGGCAAGAGTCGCCCCGTCGCATAGCCGTTGACGAATTCAAGGCGATTGGAGGCAAACTCTTCAATCCCCAGGTGCTCCATCAGTGGCTTGACGGCAAAATCGAGCGCGCCCGTGACGACCACCTGCCGCAGTCCGAGGCTCTTGGATTTCTGTATCAGCTCATACGCGCCGGGAAAAATCCCTGGCTTGAGCACATTTTCAAACAGTTCTTCGGCGAAGAAGCGCAGGCGGTCTTCGGATTCGCCCTTGTATCTTTTGAAATACAGGTCGTTAAAGACTTTCCGGCTGTACGCGTCGGTCACGGCAAAGAGCGGGATGCTCAAGAGCGTCGTCGTGCTCTTTTTAAAAGTGCGCCAGAGTCCCTGCTGGTTGCGTGCGTAAAAACCCAGCGTGTGAACGAGATTAGTGCTGACCAGCGTCCCCTCTAAATCATAAAATGCAGCGGCTGCCAAACTCGGTCCTCCGAAGCGAAACGAGAGATCTGTTTCCGAACGGGTCGCGCCGGAGAAATACCCGGAGCTTTGTGCGTAAAGAAAGAAATAGTAACCTATTCCAGTGCTTTTAGGTAAGCAATCGCGTAAGATTACAGGGTATCCGATGTAACTTCAACTGCTTACCGAAAGATGCCCGGAACTGACATGAAGAGCACAAAACATCTGCGCGCCAACCCTCGGCTGCTTTTGCTTATCGGCCTCTTGCTGTTTTCCGCCTCCTGCCGCACTTCGCGCTCCGAGACTCCGACCGAAGCGACGGCGGACAAACGCTCTGCCGAGGAATTTATCAAGCAGGCCGACAAGCTCTACGAGCAGCGCGAAGACCTGGCGCGCGCGCGTGAGGCGCTGACGATGATCAGGCAGGCGCGAACTGTGGATTTCGGCAGCTACGATGCGGCCTGGCGGCTCGCCAAGTTTAATTACTACATAGGCTCGCATGCGACGGACGCAGCCGAGCGCGAGAAATCTTTTCGTGATGGGATAGAGGCTGCGGAGGCCGCCGTCAAGCTGCAACCCGAAAGGGCGGAGGGCCATTTCTGGCTCGGCGCAAATTACGGCGGACGCGCGCAGGAAGACGCTCTGACGGGTCTTTCCGCCATCGAGGACATACGCAAAGAGATGGAGACCGTGATTCGTCTGGACGAAGGATTCCAGAGCGGCAGCGCCTACATGGTCCTCGGCCAGCTTTACCTGGAAGCTCCCAAGATGCTCGGCGGCGACCCGCAGAAGGCTCTGGAAGTTTTAGAGAAGGGCTTACGCTTTGGCAAGGACAGCGCCGCTTATCATCTGCGGCTGGCGCAGGCTTATCTGGCGCTCAAGCGCAAGAACGATGCGCGAAGGGAGCTAAACGATATTCTCAAGATGCAGCCGCACCCGGATTTCGTCCCGGAGTATAAGGATACTGTCGCGGAAGCGCGCAAGCTCCTCGAAAAGAACCCCTGACCTCGCGGAGCGCGTGCGAGCATGAGCCAGAAGTGTTCCTGCCAATCATTTGAAAGACTGGAGGGCGCGAGCGTCCCCGCCTACATCTCTGCCTTTCTGGAAGAGCAGGCGCGCGTCGCCCGCTCAGAGCAGAGACGCTATCGCTGCCGCGTCTGCGCCTCCACCTGGGAAAGACGCGAGCCGCGGCATGAAGGCGAGGGCAAGAGGCCGTCGCTGGTCCGTTTAACCACAAAAAGCGAAGAGGGATAAATCAAAAGCTCTGCTTAGAGCCTGGCGAGCCACCTCTGGTATTTCTCTTTGGTCGCTTGAAGCCATGCCTGCACGGCCTTCGCATCGGGCGTCTGTCCCTGTTTCCGGCGAAATGCTTCAATCTCGTCAAGCAGCTCTTTCTTTGTCCCGTGCATGGCAATCTCTATGCAATCCTTGAGCTGCGCACGCCTCTTGGCATCAAGATAAGAGAATTGCTGTAACAACCCCTCGGCAGCCTCCGGCCTCAGCTCATTTGTCAAAGAGGAGATAGCCAGGCTGAGCTGGTCCAGTGTGACCTGCGAATCCTCTGCGGACGCTTCCATCGTCATGCGCAACAGCGCGGCGATCCTGGCAATCTGTATCTTGCGCCCTTTCTGAAAACAGAGAAACTCCGCGGCGCGACCCGCATCGCCCTCGAAAGTTCCATCTTCAAAGACCACCGCATTGATGAGGATGGTCTGCTCGGGCGGCTGTCCGGGCGCGAAACCGACAGGAGTATTCTGCGTGCTAAAAGCTGCCGGATGCTTTCTCACGTAAATCTCTCCGGGCGCAATGAGGGGCTGGCCTTCTTGACCCTGCGGGAGTGTGGACCAGCGCGTCTTGTCTCCGGCCAGCCCGTTGATGGAGAGCGCGAGAACATTCTTGTCCGAGAGGTTGCGCAGCCGGAGCCTGTAAGCGGGCAAGGCAGAGTTATCAGGCTCAATGCTGCTGACCTCTATGGATTTGGTATTGTTGACGATGACGGGCAGCGGAATCATCAAAGGGTCAAGACGCACGACGGCAATCTCGAAAGGCTCGACCCCGAATCTGGCAAGGTCGCTGACGCTGAGCTTCTCATCCGGCTGGACCAGAAAAGTTCCGACCATCTCTTCCTTCTCGTGAAAGCGTTGGCCGGAAAGCACCGTCACGATAACCCGCACGCCGTCGCCTTCGAGGCGTGATTTTATGTCCACGGCCTGAACGGGCAAGGCTCCGGCGGGCGGTTGCCAGCCCGCAACCCTGCGAAAGCGAGCGTACCAGGCGCCCATGGGCTTCGCATCCGGCCCGGGAACATTGATGTAAGACGGAGGCAGACCCTTGTAGGAAGAGACTTCGAGGGCCAACCCTGTCGGAGCGGGCGCGGGCTGTCTTTGTTGAGCAGCGACCAGATGGGACAGGAGCAAGGAGAGAGATGCGGCGAGCGTCAACCTTAAAACGCTTTTCATTGTTGCTTCTCCTGTAGGAGGCTTCGCGGGCATGGGTCTTTAAATGGGAGAGGGCGGTCTATATTCTAAGCCCAACCTGTAAATAATGGAACGGGACATGCTCGGCATCGCGCCCGGAGGTTTGCAGTATATCGAGCATACGCTGCGCGCCCGCGTAGTTGAGCGAGTGAATGATGATCGAAGCTTCGGGCTGGCTTTCGGCGTGCGCGGCGAGCCAGGCCGCGACCGCATAGCCCGTCCGCTCATCATCATGCTCGTCCGAAAAGTAGTGCTCTTCGGAAAGATCGTGGTCCAGAAGAATGACGGAGTAGTCTCGCGCGGTTAGCCACTCGATGGCCTGCCGGACATCACACGTGACATCCAGCTCGCGCCCCTTTAACCGCTGCTCAAACCAGGCGCAGCGCGTCGCATCATCCTCAACAATCAAAATACGCCCCGGTTGATGTTCGATCATAAAAAACGTTTGGACCAATTAACGCAAGCTTACGGTTTGCTCTTTGCTCCCTGTTGCTTCTTCAATTCTTCGAGCGTCTGGTTTAGCTCTTCGAGCTTGCGCCCCGCGTCACCGAATTTACCCTCCCTGGTCAGGCGACGGTAATCCTCCATCTGCTGCGATGCGCGATTGATTAACTCCGGGGAGCCTGGCTGCGCGGGCGTTGGCGAGGGCGCGGGTCTGTTTGTGCCATCGGCTGGCGGCGGCTCTTGCGGCTGCTCGGCTGTGTTCTGGACAGGCTTTCCGGCCTCGCCGAAAAAGCTCGCCATCGCTTCGTCAAAGTTGCGCCCGTAGGCGACGCGCTCCTGCGTGGCGAGGACGACGAGACGCAGTTCGGGCATGGGGCTGCGCTCGGCCTGTAGATAGATCGGCTCGACATAAAGGAGCGAGCGTCCGATGGGGATGACGAGCAGGTCGCCGCGACGAACGCGAGAGCCTTGCTGATTCCAGAGCGTGAACTGGCTCGATAGCTCCGCGTTCTGGTCTATCCGCGCCTCGATTTGCAGCGGGCCGTCAACCAGCCTGGATTTAGGGAAGTTGTAGACCAGAAGCTTGCCGTAATTCTCCGCGTCGGAGCGCCCGGCCATCCAGCCGATCATGTTATTGCGGTTCGACGGCGTAAAGGGAAGTATCTCAACAAACTCGTTGGCGATCTGCTCGCCCGGTAGTTGCATGAGAACGAAGTAAGGCTCGACAGGCTGTGTCTTCTGCTCGCGGTCCTTACCCAGACTGACCTGTTTAGCCACGCTCCAGACATCCTCGCGCTGGAAAAAGACTCTGGGGTTCTGCGTATGATAAAGCTCGAAGGCCTGACCCTGCGTGGTGATGAGCATCTCTGGATAACGTATGTGGGCGCGCAGGGTCGAAGGCATCTGGCCCTGGTCTCGAAAGAGCGCGGGAAAGATGGCGCGGTAGGTAGAGATCAAGGGGTCTTGCGGCTCAAAGACGTAAAAGACGACATCGCCGTTGTAAGCGTCAATCGTGACCTTGACGCTGTTGCGTATATAGTTGATGTTCTTATCGCTGGCCTTGAAGTGGCGCGCGTAAGGGTAGGTCGCGGATTCGGTGAAGGCATCAATCATCCAGAAGAGACGGCCATCATCCGTGACCACGATGTAAGGGTCTTCGTCGTAGACGAGAAAGGGCGCGAGGCTCTGGACACGCTTTTCTATGTTGCGATGAATAAGAGCCAGGCTATCGGCGGTGATGTCGTCCGAGAAGGGGAGCTTTGAGAGGTCGCCGAGCGCCCAGGCGAGCAGCATGCGTCGAAACGTGCCGCCGACGCGTATCCCGCTGTTGCCCTCGAAGGTCGTATAGTTATTGGCCTCGCCCTGCGGATAGTTAAACTCCTTCTGCCTGGTCCTGACGTAAACATCCGTGTCAGTCTTCTGCCCGTAATAAATTTCGGGGCGCGTCAGTTTGATTTCCTGCGCGCCGGATTCGACGGGCATGTTGGAGACGACGAAGCGCGGCATCCCTTCGGAGTCGAACCCGTTCGAGCTGTTCATCGTGATGCCGTAGCCGTGCGTGTAGATGAGTTTTTCGTTGATCCAGTTGCGAGAGGATTCCGGCAGCTTTTGCGCATCAATCTCGCGCGCGGCGAGCATCATCTGCTGAGTCTTGCCGCCGACGACATAGCGGTCCAGATCAACATCAGGGAAATCATAGTAAGTGCGAATCTCCTGAATTTGCCGGAGCGTGTCCTGTAGCGCGCGCCAGTCCCAGAGCCTGATGTTGTCAAAGGTCGCGCGATTATTGGCGACATCGAAGCCATTGAGCGAGACATCTGCGTCATAATCTCTATGCTCTATGCTGTCGAGCTTGAAGGCGCGGCGCGTCCATGTGATGTTGTGCTCGATGTAGGGCGTCTCGCGGCCCAGCTCGTTCGGCTTGACGATAAAGCTGTTGACGTAAGCCGGAACGGCGATGATGGCAACGCCGTAAACGGCTATCGGGAGCACGATGGCAGCGAGGACGAGGCGCAGACGGCGCGTCTTCAAAGCGTTAAAAGACAGGATCAGGGCTGAGACGATGAGCGCGATGGCGACGAAGGTCAGACCGGGCAGCAGATAGTTGGCTTCCGTATAGTTGACGCCTGTAAAAGTCTGGTGGTCGCCCCAGAGATAAGGGAAGCGCGAGAGATAAAAGCGCCAGGCCAGCAGCAGTAGATAAAAGGCGAAGGCGAATGAGACGACGCCGTAGCGCGTGGCGCGTGCATCGTCGGGCAGCTTGATACTCCTTTTATTCGGCGAGAGCGAGGCCAGCGCGTAAAGTACGGACGCCGCCAGAATGACGAAAGCGAGTACCGTCAGCCACTGGCTAATCTCTTCCTGGACCGGCAGCGTGAAGAGATAAAAGCTGACAGGCTTATTAAAAATCGGGTCTCGCTCGCCGCCTGCGGCCTGATTTAGATAGAGCGCAAAGCGCCGCCAGTTGCCGCTCATGGCGAAGCCGTAGATGATGGCGAAAAGGGCCGGGACAACCCAGGCCACAGGGCGCAGGATGCGAGCCGGAGAGACATTGATCGTCTGGTTGTTGACGACGATCATCCGGCGTCCGAGTGTGTGCGAAGCAAAGGCACGATTAATCAGCCAGAAGGCCGCGCGCAGGATGAGGAAGGTGAGCAGGGCGAAGACTGCGAAGAGTACAAGCTTGAGCTTGAACATGTACCAGTAAACGGATGCGTAGCCGAGCGAATCAAACCAGAGCGCAGAGAGATAGATGGAGAGCGAGCGCGAGAGCAGAAAGAGCGACGCCAGGATGGCGACAATCAACCAGCGCCCCCAATGCCGTCCGCCGGGCCGCTCAGGCTCAATCTCGATCACGTCATCATCATCTGGAACTATGGTCTTAATCTTGCTCATACTGTTTTAGCCGACGAGCGCCTCTAGGGTTTCAGGCCAGCGCGCCCGTCTGGTCCAGCCGACGCTTTATGTTCGAGGAGTCTGGTCCTTACTGGTTGTTTCTCTGCGGCGGCTTGATTCCGGTCGGCGGCGCAGCCTTATTAGCGTTAGCGTTATTCGCCGTGCTGCCCGTGTTCGTTGCGCCGTCGCTTGGCTGGCTGCTCTTTGTGCCGGAGCCGGAAGCAGGCGCGCTCTGGCTACTATTACTGTTAGCCGGTGGCGCGGACCCGCTGAAACATCCGGCCATCAGAGAAGCCAGAAGAAAAATCGGCAGGAGCATAAAAACTTTGCGCATGGCAATCTCTCCCGAATGATATGTCAAAAGCTATGGGCATAATGTATCACGTTCGGGTCGCGGCGCGAGAGCTTTTAATGAATAGGAAGAAGCGACGGGGCAGCGCGCCGGATGAATAAAAGAGATGGATTCATCAACTCGTGTTTCTGAAGAGTCCGGGCTGTTTGAATTGAACTGTCACACTGTATAATGGATGGCCTGCATTGAAGACCGGACCTCGACAGGTTAGGGGAGTAAAAATAATCGTGACCTCGCATAGCTCGGCCCTGAGATGTTTTGGGGCATTAATCTTTCTCAGGCAAAGGGCCGTCGGAAAGTTTCCGGCTGGCCTTTGCCTTCAATTTCTGAGCCTCCTCGCGTTGCTCATCTCTTTCTCATTTAACATTCCGCTGTCGGCTGCGACGCTGCCGAGCGGCTTTACCGAAACGCAACTCGCCGTTGGTCTCTCGAACCCGACGGCGATGGCCTTTGCGCCCGATGGCCGTCTCTTCGTCTGCCAGCAGGGAGGGCAGGTCCGTGTTATCAAAAACGGCAGCCTGCTCGCCGCGCCGTTTCTGAGCGTGACGGTCAATTCGCAGGGGGAGCGCGGGCTGCTCGGCATCGCCTTCGACCCGGATTTTAACAACAACCATTTCATTTACGTCTACTACACAGCGACGACGCCCGCCGTGCACAATCGCGTCAGCCGCTTTACAGCGGACGGAGACTTGGCCGCCCCCGGCAGCGAAGCGATTATTTTCGAGCTGAACAATCTCAACTCAGCGATTCATAACGGCGGCGCGATGCACTTCGGGCCTGATGGCAAGCTCTATATAGCTGTCGGCGAAAACTCCGTTCCGTCAAACGCGCAGACGCTGGAAAATCTGCTCGGCAAGCTCCTCCGCATCAACTCCAACGGCACGATTCCGACAGACAATCCCTTCTTCAACACGGCGGCGGGCAACAACCGCGCCATCTGGGCTCTGGGTTTGCGCAATCCCTACACCTTCGCTTTTCAGCCGGGGACGGGCCGCCTCTTTATCAACGATGTAGGACAGGACGGCTGGGAGGAGATTAATGAAGGCATCGCTGGCGCGAATTACGGCTGGCCCACCTGCGAGGGCGCTTGCTCGAATCCCGATTTTAAAAATCCTGTTTTTGCTTATTCTCATTTGACAGGCGAGACTCTCGGCTGCGCGATTACCGGCGGCGCATTCTATAACCCCGTGACCGCGCAGTTTCCAGACAGCTACGCCGGCAGTTATTTCTTCGCGGATTTTTGCAGCGGCTGGATTAAGCGCATAGACCCTGCCAACCCCGGCCACTCGACGGATTTTGCGTCTGACATACTCTATCCCGTTGGCTTACTAATTGGACCAGAGGGCGGGCTGTATTATCTCGAAAGAGGCCACGGCGCTGTCTACAGGATTCTCTATGCTCCGGTCGCCCCCCTCATCACGACGCAGCCACAGAGTCAGATCGCAGGCGAAGGCCAAACCGTGACCTTTAGCGTGACGGCTTCCGGCAGCCAGCCGCTCGCCTATCAATGGCAGCGCGACGGCGTCAATATACAGGGCGCAACTTCGTCCAGCTATACCATCTCATCTGTGACGAGCGCGGACCAGGGCGCGCAGTTCCGCGTCATCATCTCAAATATCATAGGCTCTGTGACGAGCAACACGGCGACGCTGACGGTGAGTCAGAACAAGCCGCCCGCGCCCGTCATCCTGACGCCCGCGGAAGGCACGCTGTACTCTGCGGGCGACATCATCAACTTTTCCGGCACGGCGACCGACACGGAAGACGGAAGCCTGCCCGCG
>DASWMI010000141.1:0-46613 GCA_036399835.1 Pyrinomonadaceae bacterium
CCAACTGGGCCGTGATAACTGCGGGCGCGACCCTCTCGTTCGCCTTCGGCACAAACACCAACCCGCATTTCGTCATCATCATCAATTCGATTCTCGTCGCCTTCTTCCTCTTCATGGAGGCACGCCGTTATCGCTATTACGAAATCTGGTCCAGCCGCGTGCGCGTGCTTGAGACGGGCTACTTCGCGCAGTTGCTGGCTCCCGAATCCACGACCAGCCAGGATTGGGCCGCGCATCTCGCCGCCGATCTCATCACGCCGCACTTCACCATCAGCGAGTGGGAGGCCGTCGGGCGCAGGCTGCGACGCAACTATCTCTGGATTTTTATCCTCCTCGCGCTCAGCTGGAATCTGAAGGTCTACCTGCACCCGCAGCCCGCGCTCCATTTCAACGAGTTCATCGCGCGCGCCGCCGTCGGGGTTGTTCCCGGCTCAATCGTCTTTATCTGCGGGGTCATCTTCAATACCGTGCTGCTCGTCTTCGCCGTCGCGACCGTCAGGCTGCGACAGGCCACTGGCGAAGTGCTGCCACGTCATGAATTCTCTTTCAGAGGTATTACAACGCGGATGCCCGTGCTCAAGCATGTGGCCGCGCGCTCGCGCAACGCCAACCTGCGCCGCATCAAGCGCGCACGCCAACGCGTCAAGACAGGCAGCGCGACAGGCGAATTCAGAAAAATAGATGTCTCACAAACACCGGACCGGGAGCCGGTGGGGAAATAGTTTTGAGTTTCAAGTCTTCAGTTTTCAGAAACCGCTCAAGGCTTTTCGCCGAAAACCGAAGACTTGAAACTGAAAACTAAGAACTGAAAATGCTTGAGCTTGATGGTCAGAGGCTGACGCTTGAAGAAGTGTCTGCGGTGGCGAGGGGTGAAGAGCGCGTCGGGCTGGCGGCGCGTGCGCGCGAGCGTGCTTTGCAATCGCGGCGCGTGGTCGAAAAGATTCTCGCCGAAGGGCGCGTCGTCTACGGCGTCAACACAGGCTTCGGTAAGCTCTCGGATGTACACATTCCGCCAGTCGAGCTGCGCGAGCTGCAACTGAACCTGGTGCGCAGCCATGCGTGCGGCCTGGGCCAGCCTCTCTCAGTGGAGGAGACGCGCGCCATGCTGCTCCTGCGTGCCAACGTGCTGGCGCTCGGCTACAGCGGTGCGCGCCCCGTCATCATAGAGACGCTGATAGAGATGCTTGAGCGCGGCGTGCATCCTGTCATTCCCGAAAAAGGCTCTGTCGGCGCAAGCGGCGATCTGGCCCCCCTGGCCCATCTGGCGCTGGTCGTCATCGGCGAAGGCGAGGCACTTTACGAGGGCGAAAGATTGCCGGGCGCGGAAGCCCTGCGGCGCGCAAAAGTAGAGCCTCTACAGCTCGAAGCCAAAGAAGGCATTGCCCTGCTCAACGGCACGCAGGCGATGGCGGCGGTCGGCGGTCTCGCTCTCCATCGCGCTGAAAGATTGGCAAGAGTGGCTGACGTGGCGGGCGCGATGACGCTCGAAGCCTTGCGCGGGACGCCCGTCGCCTTTGACGCAAGAATACACGACGCGCGCCCGCACGCGGGCCAGTTGGAAGTGGCCGCGCACCTCAGAGAGCTGCTGCGCGAGAGCGAGATTAGAACTTCTCATCTTGAAGACGACCCGCGCGTGCAGGATGCTTACAGCCTGCGTTGTATGCCGCAGGTCCACGGCGCTGTGCGCAGCGCTCTGCTGCACACACGCGAAGTTATCGAAACCGAAACAGGCTCTGCGACGGACAATCCGCTCGTCTTTATCGAAAGTCAAGAAGTCTTATCCGGCGGCAACTTTCACGGCGCGCCGCTCGCGCTCGCGCTCGACTATGCCGCCATCGCGCTCACGGATTTAATGAGCATCAGCGAGCGACGGATTGACCGTCTCGTCAACCCCGACTCGAACGAAGGTCTGCCGCCCTTTCTGACCGCGCATCCCGGAACGTCCTCAGGCTTTATGATTGCGCAGGTCACAGCCGTCGCGCTGCTCAGCGAAGCGAAAGTGCTCGCGCATCCCGCTAGCATAGACAATCTGCCGACCTCCGGCGGTAAAGAAGACCACGTTTCGATGGGCATGACCTCGGCTCTCAAGCTGCGCGCATTGGTCGAGAACGCCGAGCACGCCCTGGCGATAGAGCTGCTCTCAGCCGCCGAAGGTCTCGAATACCGCGCGCCGCTTCTGCCAGGTCGAGGCGTCCGGCGCGCTTACGAAATAGTCCGCTCTCATGCGCCGCGACTCGCGCGCGACCGCTCTCTCTCTGCGGATATTCAACGGCTCGCCGAAGCCATCCGTCGCGGCGAGTTTGATTTTTAATCCTCCACAGCATCCGGCTTCACGGTGCTGAGCGTCTACGTTGACGATAAAGAATCGCCTCTCTTGAGGCCCAGTGTGCCGTAAGACAGCTCGGACCGGACCGCTACGCAAGCAGGCGAGCGCTGCTTCCGTCAAGAGCATCAGCCTCAAAGCTGAAGGCACAAAGGAGACCGGAAGATAGCGTCGCCTTTGTGCCTTCAATTTTAAGGTCGAGCATCAAAGGGGCTGGCCCGAGTAGCATGCGGGTCGGCTTTTCTGTTATTAAATGACGCAAGTTCGGAAATAGATGCGTGCCAGTTGGGGTGTGCGGCACGAAGACAACGCTAAGACACTTGAGAGGGGCATCATGTCTAATCCTTTAGATGAGCGAAAGAGGGCGCTTGAGGAAGATTACTTCCGGCGTCAGGAGCAGGAGTTGATACGGAAGATGCGCGAGCGTATGGCCGCCGAAAAACAGGCGAGCGAGAATGCGCCCTCGCTGCAATGTCCCAGGGGCGACGGCGCGCTGGTCGAAGTGGACTTTGAAGAAATCCGCATAGACCTCTGCGAAACTTGCGGCGGAGCATGGCTCGATGCCTCGGACCTCGAAAGCCTGACCAGGAAGGACACGGGCGGCTGGCTGAGCCGTCTGTGGAGAGATTCAAGCAGCGAGTGAAGGGAATTTTAGATTTAGCTGGACCAGCAAAGCTTCTCTTTCAATCGCAAATCAAAAATCTAAAATCGCAAATCATTGACACGCTTATGAGTTCAAGAATTGTACGCGCGCCGCGCGGCGCTCGGCTTAATTGCAAGGGCTGGCATCAGGAAGCGGCCTTGCGCTGCCTGATGAACAACCTGGACCCGGAGGTGGCCGAGCGCCCGGACGATCTGGTCGTCTATGGCGGCAGGGGCAAGGCTGCGCGCAACTGGTCCGCTTTTGACGCGATTGTCCGCGAGTTGCAGCAGCTTGAGGGGGATGAAACTTTACTGGTCCAGTCGGGCAAGCCCGTCGCGGTCTTTCGCACGCATGAGTATGCGCCTCGCGTGCTCATCGCCAATTCCAACCTCGTCGGCGCGTGGGCCAACTGGGAGCACTTCCACGAGCTTGAGCGCAAGGGCCTCATGATGTACGGCCAGATGACGGCGGGCAGTTGGATTTACATCGGCACGCAGGGCATCGTGCAGGGCACTTTCGAGACGTTTGCGGCGATGGCCGACAAACATTTCGGCGGCTCGCTCGAAGGCCGCCTCGTGGTCTCGGGCGGGATGGGCGGAATGGGCGGCGCGCAGCCGCTGGCCGCCGTCCTGAACGGCGCGGTCTTCCTCGGCATAGAGGTTGACCCCGCACGCATAGAGCGCCGCGTCCGCACGGGCTACTGCGACCGCCTCGCGCTTGATCTGGACGAAGCCCTGCGTATCTGTGAAGACGCGCGCGAACAAAAACGCGCGGTCTCGGTCGGGCTGGTCGGCAACTGCGCGGACGTTCTGCCCGAACTGGTCCGGCGCGGACTAAAGATTGATGTCGTGACGGACCAGACGAGCGCGCACGATGCCTTGAACGGCTATGTGCCGTCGGGCCTGAGCCTTGATGAAGCGGCGGCGCTGCGCGAAAGAGACCCGCGGGGCTACACGGAGCGTGCGATGCAATCAATGGCCCGTCACGTCGAAGCGATGCTGGCTTTGAAGCGCGCGGGCGCGGTCGCTTTCGATTACGGCAACAATATACGCAAGCAGGCTTTTGATGCGGGCTGCCATGAAGCTTTTGAGATTCCCGGTTTTGTCCCCGAATACATTCGCCCGCTCTTCTGCGAAGGCAAAGGACCTTTCCGCTGGGTCGCGCTCTCGGGCGAGGCCGAAGACATACGCAAGACTGACGACCTCGCGCTTGAGCTTTTCCCGCAGGACCGTACACTCAACCGCTGGCTCAGGCTGGCGCGCGAGCGCGTGCAGTTTCAAGGCTTGCCCGCGCGTATCTGCTGGCTAGGTTACGGCGAGCGCGCAGAGATGGGCGAGGCCATCAACGATTTGGTCCGGCGCGGAGAATTGCGAGCGCCCGTTGCCATCGGGCGCGACCATCTGGATACAGGCTCGGTGGCCTCGCCCTTTCGCGAAACGGAAGGGATGCTTGACGGCACGGATGCTGTCGCTGACTGGCCCATTCTCAACGCGCTGCTCAACACTGCGAGCGGCGCGAGCTGGGTTTCGTTTCATCATGGCGGCGGCGTCGGGATGGGCTATTCGCTACACGCCGGTCAGGTCTCCGTCGCAGACGGCACACAACAGGCCGCGCGCCGTCTCAATCGCGTGCTCACCAACGACCCCGGCCTGGGCGTCGCGCGCCACGTTGACGCGGGCTACGCAGAAGCGCAAACAACCGCGCTCGACAAAGGCATACACATCCCTCTGCTGGAAGATAAGTAAGCAGTTATGAGTTTTCAGTTTTCAGTGAAAAGCTGTTGCTCTTTTCTTTAACTGAAAACTGAAAACTCATAACTCAAAACTGTCATGCTCAATTTTGCCGTTCACACAGCGCAGGAGGCCGGGCGTATCCTGATGGAGCGCATGAGCCGCACGTTGCGGATTATGCATAAGGGCGATATTAACCCCGTCACGGAGGCCGACCTGGCCGCCGAGCAGTTTATTACAGAGCGCATCAGGTCTTACTATCCACGTCATGCGGTGCTGGCCGAAGAGGCGGATGCGGCGGGCACAGAGGTTGAAGCTGGCAGCGAATGGAAGTGGATTATTGACCCGCTCGATGGCACTGTGAACTACTCGCACGGTTATCCGTCCTTCTGTGTTTCCATCGCGCTCGAACGTCAGGGCCGCGTAGAGCTGGGCGTGATTTACGACCCGACGCGCGACGAAACCTTCGCTGCGGAGCGCGGCGAGGGCGCAACGCTCAACGGCAGACGCATACGCGTCTCCGAGATAGACGACCTCAATCGCGCGCTTGTCTGCACTGGCTTTCCTTACGATGTGCGCGAGCGCGGCGATTTCGCTCGCCATTTCTCAAACTTCATCATGCATGCGCAGGCCGTCAGGCGCGATGGCTCTGCCGCGCTCGATCTGGCCTATGTCGCCTGCGGGCGCTTCGACGGTTTCTGGGAAGAGGGCTTGAGGCCCTGGGATGTCGCCGCCGGTGTGCTCCTCATAGAAGAGGCTGCGGGTCGCATCTCGCGCTACGACGGCTCGACCTTTGACATCTACACCCCGCCCATCGTCGCCAGCAACGGTCTCATACACGAAGAGATGATGCGCGTGCTGGCGATGTAAGAATTTTAGATTTTGGATCTGCGATTTTGGATTAAAAGAGAGGCCCTGCTGGTCCAGGTAATCAAAATCTAAAATTCTTTAAAGCGCGGAGTTGATGATAGAGGCGAGGCGGTCGGTTTCGCGGCGTGCGCACTGGCGCGTGTCTTCGCCTTCCTGCGGCTCTATTTTGATGCGTGGATGATAAACGATCTCGACCTTTTTGAAACGTGGGAAGCGCGAGGATTTGGGCCAGACGCGATGCGCGCCGCGAACCGTGACGGGCAGGATGGGCACACTGGCTTCGAGCGCCATACGCACCGCGCCGTGTTTGAACCTGATGAGTGAGCCGTCTTGATTCCCGCGCCCGCCTTCTGGAAAGATGACCAGGACGTGACCCTCTCTCAGCCATTGCAATGAGCGGCGGATGGTCGCCGGGTCGCTCTTCTCGACTTCGAGCGGCCAGGCGCCGAAAACGCCGAGCAGCTTTCCGACAACGGGCCACCCGAAGGCTTCATTCCAGGCCAGGAAACGCTGCGGGCGTTTAATCGGAAAGCCCACCCAGAAAGGGTCTATGTAGGTCTGGTGGTTGGCCGCGATAATGAGACCGCCCTTGCGCGGAATATTTTCCAGACCGCGATAGCTAATCCGCCAGAGCAACCGGCTGAGATGCTGGCCGATGGGACGCACCAGATCAATCGCCCACTGCGGCAGCACGAACCTTTCGGGCGAAGACCCGTTCCGGCGCTGGCTGCGGCCCATCTCTGTCCGTATCTCACTCAAGACGATAACACCTTAAAGAACCGATGAATGATGAAAGCTTGAACGCGTGAGCTAAAAAGCAAACAGGCTAGAGCCTGTTTGTCAACTTCATCGCTGACCCGTTCCGACTTCATCATTGCTCTGAAGTTCTTCCCACCATTCCGGGACATCCTTTTGCGCCAGCGCGTCCTCGTTCCAGAGCTTGCAGCGCTCGCAATCGAAGCCACAGTAAGCGCGTGCATCCGCTTTCGTCAACCCGATGCGCGTCCTCGCATTGCATCCCGGCGCAGAGCAGCGCCGCTCCAACTCTACGAGCAGCACTTGACGCGGAATCATAATCTTCTGCTTGAACTGGTCCATAAAGAGCAGAGATGAACGCGGCAGTTTATTCGATTCCCTCCAGCGGCCATTGCTGGCCTATAAATTCGAGGTGCAGGCGCGGGATGCCATCAGGCCCTTTGCGGTTAGCGCGTACAGCCGCCATGATCGAGGCTCCGTATTGCGTGCTGGTGACGCGTACAAAGCGACCGCCCGCGACATTGAGCGTGGTAAAGACTGCCGCGCCGCGACGGCTGAGATTTTCCGTCACGGTGTGTTCGCTTTCGGAGACCTCGCCTTTTTCGTTAAAGACCTCAATCGTCACGTTGACAGGTATGCTATGGCGCGTCTCGGGTCTGCGGTCGTTGGAAGGAGTGTACTCCTTCAGCTCCTCCTGCTGCTGCTCCAAGGGAATCCAGAGGCCCGCGTCTGTCGCCGAGGCCGCGACCTCATAACGAATCGTCGGGTCCAATTCAAAACTGGCGGGCGCTCGCTTGCCTATAAAAGCCACGCCGACATCGAAACGTATCCCCGTCCGGCCCTGAACGGGAAGCCGCGCGCTGACGTGCCGGACCAGCGCCCAGACGCGATACTGGTCCTCGACATGGTCAAAACAGCGAAGCTGTCGCGGGAGCGGCATTGTCAGGTGCAGTATACGCCCCTTTTCGGTCGGTCTCGAAATAGTAAAACGCGTCCCGAAGGGCGTGATGTCGAGCAGGCGCGAGACCTCCACCCATTCATGGTCCAGGCTCTCGCGGCAATGCACGCGCACGGGAAGCTGTAGCTCTAAACGCTCACGCACGCGGCGTGATTTTCCATCCTGCTTCATAACACTTGAGAGACACCGCCAGAGGCTTTTCGGAAGAGGCCCGCGAGGGCGGCGGGCGAGGAGCGAAAAAGCCCTTCAAAACCGCGCCGAAGCCCTTGATTTTAGAGGACTTCTAACCTTCAGGCGAGTTGCCAAAAAGCCTCTCCGCTGGTACAATATGTCGTACTTCAAAAGGGATGCCCCAGGGGTCTCCGCCAAGTACCGGAAAGTCGCAAACTTACGCTCCCAGAGCGCGCCGCAAAACCGATTTCCGAGCGTCAATAAAGAGCATGTTTTCTAAATCGAAGCGGGGCTTTTTGAGTCGCCCGGAAGCGGGACAGGCGCGCATTGTACCGGAAAGGTTTATCGAATGGAAACTATTTTAGAACGTAATCAAGTCAATATCGAAGACGAGATGCGGCGCTCCTATCTGGACTATGCCATGTCCGTCATTATCGGTCGCGCGCTGCCGGATGTGCGCGACGGTTTCAAGCCCGTACATCGCCGCGTCCTCTGGGCCATGCACGAACTGGGCAACGCTTATAACAAGTCTTACAAGAAGAGCGCGCGTGTCGTCGGTGATGTCATAGGTAAGTATCACCCGCACGGCGACACGGCTGTCTACGATACTATCGTCCGTCTGGCGCAGGATTTCTCCATGCGCTATCCGCTCATTGACGGGCAGGGCAATTTCGGCAGCGTTGATGGAGATGCCGCCGCCGCCATGCGTTATACGGAAGTCCGCATGTCGCGTGTGACCTCTGAAGTGCTGGCGGACATCGAGAAGGAGACGGTTGATTTTCAGCCCAACTATGACGAGTCGCTCTCGGAGCCGAAGGTGCTCCCGACGCGGATTCCGAATCTACTCGTCAACGGCTCTGACGGAATCGCCGTCGGCATGGCGACGAAGATTCCGCCGCACAATCTGACAGAGATTATTGATGCGACCATCGCCCTCATTCGCAAACCCGACATCAAGATTCTGGATTTAATGAAGCTCGTCACCGGACCGGATTTCCCGACCGGCGGCTTTATCTATGGTCGGCAGGAGATCAGGAAGTCTTACCTTGAAGGACGCGGCGTGCTGCAACTGCGCGCGCGCGCGGCGATTGACCGTATAGGGCGCGGCACGCAGGAGCGCTCTGCCATCGTCATCACGGAGATTCCCTACCAGGTCAACAAGGCTCGTCTCATCGAGCGCATCGCGGAATTGGTCAACGAGAAGAAGTTGGACGGCGTTTCGGACCTGCGCGATGAATCCGACCGCGACGGGATGCGCATCGTCATCGAACTCAAGCGCGATTCCGTCCCGCAGGTCATCCTTAACAAGCTTTACAAGCTCACGCCGATGCAGTCTTCCTTCGGCATCATCAACCTGGCAATCGTCAACGGCCAGCCGCGCGTCCTGAATCTCAAGCAGATGCTTGAGGCCTTTGTGGATTTCCGCCGCGAGGTCGTGCGCCGCAGGACTGAATATGAGCTGCGCAAAGCGCGTGCACGCGCGCACATTCTGGAAGGCTTGAACAAGGCGCTCGATGCGCTCGATGCCATCATCGCGCTGATACGCAACGCTCGCTCCGTGGACGAGGCCAAGCAGTGGCTGACGGGCCACACCGAGACGATGCAAGAGGTCAAGAATTGGAAGGGCGCTCTAACGGGTGATCTGACGCTCGCGGGCTTTATCGGCAAGTTGCAGAAAACAATCCAGCGCCTCAAGTTTTCCGAAGCGCAGGCCCAGGCCATTCTGGACCTGCAACTGCGTCGTCTCTCCGCGCTCGAACGGCAGAAGATTCTCGACGAGTACGAGAACATCATCAAGCTCATCGCCGAACTGGAAGAGATTCTCGCCAACGACCAGTCTTTGCGTCGCGTCATCATCAAAGAACTCGAAGATGTCAGGAAAGAGTTTGGCGATGAGCGTCGCACGGAGATTATTGACGAGGGCGTGGAGCTTTCCATCGAAGACCTGATCGCGGATGAGGACGTAGCCATCACAGTGACCAACAGCGGCTATATCAAGCGCACGCCTGTGACTACCTACCAAAGGCAGGGACGCGGCGGCAAGGGTCGCTTTGGCGCTTCGACAGGCAAGAACGGCGATTTCGTAGAGCATCTCTTTATCGCTTCGACGCATGCCTACATTATGATCTTTACGGATGACGGGCAGGTCTACAAACTGAAGGTTCATGAAGTGCCGGACGCTGCGGCCTCTGCGCGCGGCAAGGCTGTCGTCAATCTCATCAACATTCCGTCTAACCGCAAGCTTTCGGGCGTCGTTCCCGTGCGTGAGTTCTCGGAAGGCCGTTATGTCGTGATGGTCACGCGCAAGGGCGTGATTAAGAAGACTTCGCTCGCCGACTTTCAGAACATACGCACGAATGGCATCAATGCCATCAACATTGACGACGGCGACGAACTGCTCGACGTGGTTCTCACAGACGGGACCAAGCGCATCTTTATCGCCACGCACAACGGCCTCGCCATTCGTTTCGATGAAAAGGGCGTGCGCCCTATGGGACGCGCCACACGCGGCGTGCGCGGGATAGATTTGCGCAAGGATGATTTTGTGGTCTCGCTCTGCGCCGTCTCCGCAGAGGATAACGAGCGTATGTTATCCGTCTCCGAGCAGGGCTTTGGCAAGCAGACGAAGATTACCGATTATCGCTTCCAGTCGCGCGGCGGCAAGGGCGTGATTAACATGAAGACGACGGATAAGACGGGTAAGGTGGTCGCGGTCTTCCCTGTTGATGAAGAGTCCGAGATTATGATTATCACGCAGCAGGGCAAGCTCATACGCATCGAAGCCGACAGCATACGCAAGACTGGCCGCTCGGCCTCCGGCGTCCGTCTCATCAAGACAGACGGCGGCGATAGAGTGACCAGCGCCTCTCTGGTCCAGCCTTCGGTTGATGAAGAGACGGCGGAGATCATAGCGTAAGTCATCAAGCTATTGCTTGAAACAGAAAGGGCCTGACTCCTCTTAAATTAAGAGTCAGGCCCTTTCGCTTTGAAGGGCAACTGCCGATAGACGATCTCCCAACATCAATCCTGCTGCGCTGTAGTGGCTTTGCTCAGCCTTTCGGCGCTCTTCTTGATAACGCCTGAGAGTTGAACAATCTCTTCCAGATCATGCCTGGCCTTCGCGGTCTGTTGGACATCAACGACGCCGAAATTTTTAAAAACGGGATTCGTTATGACCGTCACAATCAACTCGTCAAGCGAGCGGAGCAACTGTTTCAACTCTCTATCATCCTGCGAGAGCGGTTTCCTTTGACCCTTATCGTCATCCACAGCCTCCGGGAGCATGAGCACTTGCTTGAGACGCGCCGCACGTTTTTTGAGGTCCGACATGGCATCCGCGATACTCTTGTAATTGAGAGCCTGACCGGAGCCGGCGGCATAGAGCATCTCGTTGTTGATAACCTGTATGCGCCTGTAATCTTCCCTCACCTGTAAGAGGCTGATACGCTGCGGCTGCGTCCTGAGCACTTCCCTCTCTATCTTGCCGACGTGCCTCAGTTCCCACTGGCGGTTAGCCAAATCGCGCTCGGCTTCGGTTGAGATAATCACGGACCGCCTCGGCTGCGCCCGCAGTGAGACGACGGACACAAAGAGACACGCGAGGGCGACAGCGATGAAGGTGAGCGCCCTCATCAAGAGACTCGTAGAAAGCTTTTTCATCACACACCTCAAGAAACGAGTCGGGAGTTATATGGAAGGGGAGACCAAGCCCGCTGGCTCGACCGTCTTAAAGATAATCCTCCCGGCGATTTTTTACCAGCGAATATTTGCAAGCCTTGGGCCGGGTTGGAATCTGAAACCGTAGGCTTCCGATTCCAGAATACAATCCTTTAGTCTTCCAGCCGAGCGCTTTGGCCTTCGACCCAGTTCGAGCCGTCTTCGTAAAACTCTTTCTTCCAGATGGGGACCGTGCGTTTAAGCTCGCGTATGGTCCACTCGCAGGCTTCAAAGGCTGCGCGGCGATGCGGGGCGCTGACCGAGATAACGACGCTGGTTTCGCCGATCTCTAATCTTCCTGTGCGGTGAATGATGCCGACGTGCGCGATGTCGAAACGCCGGCGAGCCTCACTCACGAGGCGCTCCATCTCCTTGAGAGCCATCGGCGCGTAAGTCTCGTAAGTCAGATAGAGCGTGCGCCGCCCGCTGGTCCATTCGCGGACGTAGCCGTCGAGCGTGACTGTCGCGCCGCACTCCGGCGGTACGATGCGGCGTGCCACCGCGCCGACATCAATCGGCCCGTCGGTCAACTCGAAGAAATCCAGCGTCGCAGGCTCTACAGTCTTCTCCTCTTGCGCGCCGCCGCTGACTGGCGGGAAGACTGCCAGCTCGTCGCCCGCGCGCACTTCCCTGCCAGCATCCTGCGCATACTCCTGGTTGATGGCGAAAAGGAGCGAGCGACCAAAGCGGCGCAGGTCCGGATAGCGCGCGAGGATTTCTTCAAGCGCGCTGGCGGCGGTCGCGGGCGCTGTCATCTCCATAGAGACTTTATCCTGGCCCACGGCCTCGCGCGCCGCGCCGAAGAAGAGCACGCTAACCAGGATGGGCCGCTCCGCCAGTGCGCCGTTCTGGTCCAGTTGATTTTCCGTTTCCGAAGTCATGCTTGATAAGGGAGAGGCGATTTTTCCGATTATCCGGGCCTTTTGCCGGTGTGGCCGTTGCCTCTCGCGATGACGTGTACGCGTGCGCGCTCTTCGTAGTTTGAGACGGCGCGTGAGAGCAGGTCTCGCAGGCGGCGCAAACGCTCTGAGGCCAGGCGCAGCTCCAGCATCTCCTGTTTGACATCCGTCTCCAGCTCCATCGCCGCCGCGACCAGAAAAGAGAGGCGCTCGGGGTCTGCCTCCGGCAGCTCCGGCAGGCCCGCCCGGTCCTCGTTGAGCGTGCGGACGGCCTTTGCGATGCGCACAAAAAGGTCCGTGACCTCTCCGGCGCGACGCGCGAGCTGCTCTTCATCCTCCGGCTCATCTTCAAAAAAAGAGACCTCGCCGACGAGATAAGGGTCGTCGCGCTCGACATAAGTTTCGAGACGATAGCGAATCAGCCCGACGGTCAGAATATTGGAGCGGCCATCGGCGAGCTGTTGAACGTCTGTCACTTCAGCGACGCAGCCGACGTGCCCGGGCGGCGGCGCGACTGCTTCTGAGTTGTTCGGGTCAAGGTGCGAGATGCCGAAAAGATTATCGCGCACGCGAACGTCAATCAGCAGTTGACGATAGCGCGGCTCAAAGATGTGCAGCGGCATGGGCACGCCCGGAAACAGCACGACCGGCAAAGGAAAGATCGGTAGCTCTCGCATCCCGCTCAATTTGTCCTGTGCTTCACTCATAATCAGCCATGAGGAATCAAGGATGAGGGATGAAAAATAAACCTTGAAGGATGAACATTGCGGCGCGGGATGAAAGCGACTAGCTCTGTTAGTTTATCCTTCATCACTTTTGGTCCAGCCTTTCGCTTCATCCCTCATCCCTGAACTGTGGCGTTGCGCTCGATGGCGCTGAGCGCGGCAGCCGTCGGTGCGTGTTCCAACTCGCTGTTGCCGGAAGTCTTCTCCGTCTGCGCTGCCAGTTCGGCGGCTTCGTCTTCGAGCTTCTGTGCGATTAGCTCAAGAATTTTTTCCGGCGGCTCGTGGCTGAGCGCCAGTCGTTTGGATTCGATGACCAGCTCGGCCATCTCCCGCGCACGCGCCTTGTAGCGATTATCGCGCGCGATGAGGTCTTCTATGATACGCCGCTCGCGCTCGTGTCGCGGGGCCTGTGCATCCAGGCCGGCGGCGATGGCGTACTCTACGGGAACGCTCTGGTTGCGCATCATAACGTGAAGCGCGCCGGTCCTTGCCTGCGCCTCCTCGCGTATACGGTTGACCGGCAGGAGCGAGTTCTTGAAGCCGAGCTGCCCTCTCAGGGTAATCTCTATAATCGGCGCGGGCGTGTCCGCCGCGGGGTCGTAAATTCTGGCATCGCGCTCGATCATCTCAAGGACGCCTTTATAGACGGTCTCGGCATCCTCAGCGCCGGAGACATCGAACGAGAGACGTTGGAAGGGTCGCTGTATATAATCGCGTATATGGCGGGCTTTGATCTTGCGCTCGTCGTCAACCTGGACCAGGAATGCGCCGCGCTCCTCCTTGTATTCGTCAATCGAGGTCGGCTCCAGCGAGCCCGGGTTAAAGGCCCAGCCGTCGAGGTCAAACCGCTTGTGCGTGTGGCCGAGCGCGACATAATCAACAAGGCGTTTCAGCTCATTCAACTTAGCAATCGTGAGAGCCGGAATCGGTCGGTTAATCTGGCCCTCGACATCCGTGTGCAGCATGAGAATGTTAAAGAGTCCTTCATCTCTTGAACGCCGGAGTCCGTCCGCCAACAGGGGCACGGCAACATTGGTCGTTGCGCCGTACCAGTGAGACCCGAAGATGCGTGCGCCTGCTATGTCTATGTAAGAGCCTGCGTGCTCTGAGTCATCCCACGGTTCAAAAGAGATTGGACCATCTGCGCCGTGCACAGGCTCTAGCAACTTGAGCAAGCCCCACTGCGAGAGCGAGCGCATCCAGCTATAGGGCGTCACGCGGTCATCATTATGCTGGTCGTGATTCCCCTCTATAGCCACCACAGGGATTCCCTCATCCCTCAAGAGCTGAAGTCCCGCCACGGCGTGATTCATAGCCTGCGGGTCAATATTCCGGCGGTCAAAGAAATCCCCTACGATGAGCACGAAGTCTACGCTATTGGGAATCGCATGATTCTTGATGACATCATGCCAGGCGCGAAAAAAGTCTTTGGTCCGCTCATCCAGATTGTAGCGGCGACAGCCCAGATGTATGTCCGCGATATGTAGAAACTTAAAGCTCATAAAATCTTCTTTGTAAATCCTGCTCTTAAACGCATCACAAATTTAAACGTGCGGCCCACACGCGCCTCAGAGCGGCTGCCTTCAAACACTTCAGGCAAGGCCAGTCATACTTTCTCTCGCAGAGCCTGCCGACATAGTCAGCAGCTCAAGGGCGGCATGTCTCTATTATACGATAGATAAAGAGGCGAGCGCGAAGATTTAAGGGCTGTGGGTTGAAGGGTTGAAGTTATAAGTTGGCAGCAAAGTAATGAAGCAGCAGGTGCTTGAAAGGGTGAGGCCCTTCGCACACCCGCCGCTTCAAAAGTTGAAGCCCCCGCGACTCAGGGCAGGAGTCGATTGGAAGCAGGGGCTTCCTGGCTCGCTCGACGGGAGGGGATTCCGTAAGAGCGGGCACTGACGGCCATCTCGAGGGGCGAGAGGCCGAATCCTTTTCCTTTAACAAAGAGCCTTGCGCTGTATGCTTTGCGGCCTCATGGCGTGCCGCGTGATGCGCTGTAAATCCAGGACCACGGCTTGATGCATGGGCGCGCTTTCCCAGGCGCGGCGGCGTCTGGCGGACAGCTCGCCGCAGACCCTCTTAAAGACCGGCGCGAGCCTCGCTTGCAGGCGCAGATAAGACGCGGCGCAAACTCTCAACAAGAGACAGGCTAAGAGCAAGGCGTAAAAGCCTACGATAGAAACCAGCAGGATAAACTGCACTTTGCTCATGGCCCGTTCTCGCATCGCGCGTCCACGGCCAAAGCCCTGGACGCCGAAAAGATGCTCTTTCTCAAATAACTTTAAAGCTTAACTTGCGGCCCGTAGAGAGCGAGCCTGGCCCGATGCCGTTTTCATGCGCCGGGCCTGGACAGAGGCCGGGGAGATGGCCTCTGCGGCTCAGTTCTCGCCCCCGGTGCTGATGACCGGCGGCTCTCCGCTATTGTTGATGACTGGCGGCTCTTCTTCCGAATAGCCGTACACTTCATTCTCTTCTCTGGAGGGATTACCCTCATCTGTGGCTTTCAACATGTCTCTGACCTCCGGGCTTTCCTAAATTTCAAAATCGAGTCGGCGCTTAAAGCGCTCAGCCGCCTCAAGACTTTACAGGCTGCTCTTCAGATAACTGTTTCAAACTTGTATTCGGGCGCGTAGCGGCGAATGGTCGTCAGCAGCTCTTCCGTTTCAAAAGGCTTACTGAGAAAGCCATCCGCGCCGTTTGCCAGACAAGCTCGTTGCAGTGTCGTGTCACCCGCCGCTGAGCTGAGGACGAGCACCTTCGAGAGCGGAAAACGATCTTTGATGAAGCCGAGAATCCGCATCCCTATCTCCGGCGTATCGGCGGTGGGCGGCAAATGCATGTCAAGGATCGAGACAGTCGGTTCGTAGATGGTTGCGCGGCGCACGGCGGTCGGAAAATCATTAGCCGTCGTCACCTCGTAGTCATCACACAGTATCCAGAAAAGCTGCTGCGTAATGGCTGCATCATCATCGACAATCAAGACTCTGGGCTTCATCTTGAATGTACTCCTGCTTTCCATATCCCGCGTCTATTGCAATGCCTGTACCCAACACAGCGCAGACGTTGAAAGCCTGGTTTTCTTGCGGAAAAAGATTAAGAGGCTTGAATCAAGGGGCCGCAACGTGTACACAGGAAGCAACAACTGGTCCAGTACGTGTGTACATTTGTAGACAGAGTTGAAGAGAAATGATGCGGGATGGAAGATATTTTGCATCGCTGGTCCAACGGCTCGTCCGGACCAGTGATGGACCAGCGATTTGCCTGGACCAGTCGGTGTGGACCAGTGCGCCAGCCTTCAGACTTTTTTAGTTGCGGCTGTTTCCGGCTCGGCGAGATGAAATTCGACGATCAGACGATGCAGGTAAGAGCGGCTGATGCCGAGACGTTTGGCGGCGGCGACCTTATTGCCACCCTCTGCTTGCAAAGCCTGTGTAATCATGCGCCGTTTGAGAGCGGCCACCGCGCCTTCAAGCGTCGTCTCATCCGAGTGGGCCACGCCCGGCAGGGTGCGCAGCATCTTCTCCGGCAGTTGCGAGATGTCCAGGCGAGAGCCGGACATCAAGACGACCAGACGCTCAATCAAGTTTTCCAGCTCGCGCACGTTGCCGGGCCAATCGTAATCCTGTAGCGCCTCAATCAAGGCATGGTCCAGCTCAGGCGGCTTGCGCCCGTGTTTCTCGGCTGCTTTATTGACAAAGTGGGCGGCCAGCAGCGGAATATCATCCTGGCGCTCGCGCAACGGCGGCAGGACCAGCGGCACAACGTTGAGGCGGAAGAAGAGGTCTCGGCGAAAGCGGCCAGCTTCTACTTCCTGCTCAAGGTCTCGATTGCTGGCGGCAATCAGTCGAATATCAACGGTCAGGGTCTTGTTGCCGCCAACGCGCTCGAAGGCTCGCTCTTGCAGGACACGCAGCAGCTTGACCTGCACGGCAGGCGTCAACTCGCTAATCTCGTCTAGAAAGAGCGTCCCGCCGTCGGCCAGCTCGAAGCGGCCCTTACGCGTCTGCATCGCTCCGGTGAAGGCGCCCTTCTCATAGCCGAACAGCTCAGACTCTATCAGCGTCTCAGGCAGCGCCGCGCAACTGACGGCGACGAATGGTCCACTGGCTCGCTGGCTCTCTTCATGAACAGCATGCGCGACCATCTCTTTGCCCGTCCCGTTCTCTCCGCAGATAAGTACGGTAGCGCTGGTCGCGGCGACGGCGCGCGCCTGCTGCAGCGTCTTTTCGAGCGCGGGGCTGGCCCCTATAAGATGACCGAAGCCCTTGCCGCTGCTGCTCGCCAGACGCAGGCGCTGGACCTCCTGCTCCAGACGATTGAGGCGCACCGTCTGAGAGATCATGTGCGTGACCGCGTAGGCATCAAACGGTTTCTCGTAAAAGCCGCACGCGCCCTGGCGCACGGCATCGAGCGCGGCCTGCCTGGAATCGCTCCCGGTGATGACGATGACCGGCACGGGCGGGTGCTCGGAGCGCGCGGCTTCTATAATCGCCAGCCCTTCGGAGATGTCGTCGAGCGCAGGCGGGAGACGCAGATCGCTGAGCACGACATCAACCTTCGCGCGGAGTAATTGCTGTAGAGCCTCTTCACGCGTTCCTGCTTCGAGCACATGAAACTGCTCTTCAAGCGCCCAGTTGAGCTGGCGACGCACGCTCGCGTCATCATCAACGACCAGCACAGTGATTTTTTCCTGTGTCTGTTCAATCATAAATTACCGGTCCCGTGTCTTGCCCGGCAAGAGGAGTGTTAAATGAGAATCATCGGAGCTGCTACAGAGCAGGCCAAAGGTCCACGAACCGTTAATCTCTCAAACTGTTTATATCTTGAAGAGCTTGCAGGATGATTAACCGGTTGCCTTTGATGAACCGGAGCCGGGCACGCGCGATTGCCCTGTCTCGCCCGGCCCTATAATCTTCTGGACCAATGGTAACACGACGCGAAAACGAGTGCCAACGCCCTTTTGTGATTCGACCTCGATGCGACCGCCATAGGCCCTGACGACTTCGCGACACGTATAGAGACCGAGGCCCACGCCCTGACTCTTCGTCGTGCTGAAGGGACGAAAGAGCCGCTTGCTGATAAACTCTTCGCTCATCCCAGGCCCTGTGTCCGAGACGCTGAAAAAGAGTTCGCCTTCGCCCGCCGGACCAGCCTCTACGGTCAGCTTGCCGCGCTTGGCACCCATCGCCTCCAGAGCGTTGAGGGCCAGGTTCTCAATAATCTTTTCAATCCGGTCGCCGTCCACGCTGGCGATGAGCGTGGGAGGCAGATGCGTTTCAATTTCATGAAATGCGCTGACCGGCTCGGCTGTGGTCGCCAGCGCGTGTTGGATAATGGGGACGAGGTCTGTCGGGCGCGGCAGCTTATACTCGCCGCTCAAAGTCTCGACCGGATTGCTCAGCTTGGCGACGAGCCGGCGCAGCTTGTTCGCGGCCTCTTTAAGCGAGCGCATGGCATCGCGTCGAAACTCCTCCCGGTCAAACTTGCTCTCCATGTTGTCAACCAGCAGAGAAAGCCCCGCGATGGCGTTTTTCAGGTCGTGCGTGAGCATCGCCGAGATGCGCATGAAGGATTGAAACTGCTGCATCTCTGATTCGCGTCTCATCTGCTCGTGGAGCTGTTCCTTCATCTGGTTGACGCTATCGGCCAGCAGCCGCATCTCGTCGCTTGAGCGCACTTCTATACGCTGGTCCAGCTTGCCTTCGGCAATGGCGGCGGCGCCCTCCGTGACCTGCTCTATACTGCGCGCCGTGCGGCCCGCCGTGTGGGCCAGCAAGACTACGGCGACGATGCCGATTAACAATGTGAGGGCGAGTGCGATCCATCCCCTGCGACGCAGCCCGCGCATGGCCGCCGTGTAGTCGCCGACCACGGCCAGGGAAATACCCTGTTGCATGGCGGGCCTGTATCCCGCCAGCCAACGCTCGCCTTCGGGCGAATCATAAAACCGCCAACCGACAGCGCCCCTTCTCATCTCTTCGGCAACAGGTTGGAAATGAGAGAGGACGACGGAGACAGGCTGGTGCTTGAGTGCTTCGTTGATGTGATAGATGATTTGACCGTCCTGGTCCAGCAAGAGGACGATGCGCGGCGAGATGCTCGACTCGCCCTGTTGCGAGAGGGGCGACCGGAGCGAGGCGCGACCACTGGCGGCCTCCCTGTAGAGAGCATCGAGTTTCAAATCTACGAGGAGCGCGCCGCGCGGCGCTGTTGCGCTTGCTTCCGTATAGAAGACCGGAATCGTGTAACGCACAATCGCGCCGGAAAGCTTCTCTATGACGAGCGTGCTTATCGGTTTCTGTTCCGCTGTGGTCCAGACGCGCTCATCAGGCGAGGCGCTGCCCGGCAGAAAATTTTCTGTTTGAAAGTGGACCGTCGCCCCCGTGCCCGCGTTGAGACTGATTTCTGCGCGGAAGAGCGTCCGCCTGGAAGCATCGAAGCAGGTCACGGCGGAGTAATATTTTCGGTGACTGATGAGAAACTCGCTGACCTGAGCGCGCAGGCTTTCCGGCAAAGAGCTATCAGCGGGCGTCTTGGCGCGTAGGCCGGCGGGCTGCAAGGCTGGACCAGACGGGGGATTGCCGAGGCTCATCGCCGTCTGTGAATCCAAGGCCCCGCCGACAAAGCTGCTGATAAAGCTGCTGCGCGCCAGTTCAGCGGATTCCTCTTCGCGCTCGCGCAGCGCCGTTTTGACATCGCGCTCAATCCCGTTAAGGTCCTGTTCGATGTCGCTGCGGAGCAGGGCTTCGATTGACTGCGCTCCGCTCCAATAGTTAAAGAGGCCGATCAGGAGCATCGGGGCGATGCCGCAGAGAAAGAGTATGAGGAAGAGTTTTTGTCTGATGCCCACGAGTAGAAAACATACCTTGGTTGTCTGGTATTAAATGCCAGCCGGAAACGGAGCTTTTTAAACTTCGGCCTCACACGAAATTCTGGTCCATATCATAGACTAAAACTCTGCATCTGACATCAAGTATCCGGCATCGATCATCAGTCATCTATCGGCAATGCATCAGTCATCAACTCGTGCGCGTCCGAACTCTGCGAGCAGCGGCGCGAGCTGTTCGACGATGCGGTCGTGCGCCGCGCCGTTTGAGGCAAGGATGCCGTTGTGGTTCTGCACGTCGGGCGAGTTATAGCGCAGAGGAGCGCCGAAGATGTCCGTCAGACGCCCGCCCGCTTCGTGCAGGATGACTTCCGGCGCGCAGGTGTCCCACTGCTTGGTGCGCGAGCTGAGATGTATGTAGAGATCGCATTGACGCTCGATGAGCAGGCCGACCTTGATGCCGACAGAATCGCGCTTGACCTCCTCTTTAATGCCGAGCCGCCTGACAACCTTATCCATGCGCGGGCTTCTGTGCGAGCGGCTCGCGGCCAGCCACATGCTCTCGATCTCGCTCTGGTCCGAAACCTGCGCGCGTTCCGGCTCGAATCCTGCGCGCTCGATCCATGCTCCGGCATCGCGCGCGGCCCAGTACAAGAGGTCCGGCAGCGGCTGATAGACCACGCCGAGCACGCTTTGGCCCTCGACGGCGAGGCCGATCTGGACCGCAAAATCGCCCGTCCCGGAGATAAAGCCCTGCGTGCCGTCTATCGGGTCAATCATCCAGACGCGCCGCTTGCTCAAACGCCTGTCGGTATCCAGAGACTCTTCGGCGAGAATACCGTCTTCAGGGAAAGCCTCGCGTATACCGCGCACGATGAGCGTGTTGGAGAGGCGGTCGGCTTCCGTCACAGGCTCGCTGTAATCACCCGGACTGACCTTGTGCTCGACGTAGAGCGGCCTGTCGTAATAATCCAGTATCGCCGCGCCCGCATCACGCGCCAGCCGTAAGGCGACCTCAAGCTCAGCCCCGTACAATCTCTCTTCAGCTTCCGACATTATTCTGTCTTTTAACTCGTTGACGATTTTTCTTCCTCAACCAATTCTTGCGCGGCTTCGCGCAGGATGTCGAGCGTGCGGCGTATGTCTGCGCGCGTCGTGCGAAAATTGGTGATGCAAACGCGCAGCGCAAAGTCTCCATTGAGGGTCGCGTTGGAGAGATAGGCGCGACCGCCGCGCTGGACCAGATGCATAATGCGCGCGTTAAGTTGATTCAATTCCCCGCTAGCACGCTCGCGCACCTCTGCGTCCGCCTGCGCGAGCATTTGACGCATCCTCGCGGGCGCGTAGCGAAAACAACAGATGCTTAGCGTGACGGGCGCGAGCAGCTCGAAATCATCCGACGCGCCGACCAATTCTGACAGGTACACGGCCAACTCGTTATCCTCGCGGATCGCGGCGGCCACGCGCCCGGCCCCGTAGTAACTGAGCATCATCCAGACCTTCAAAGCGCGAAAACGTCTGGACAGCTCTATTCCGTAATCCCAAAAAGCAAAGCTCTCATCATCGGTCTCTTCGAGCACCTTGATGTAATCGGCTTCGCCCGTCCTGAAGGCCGAGCGCGCGACCTCCTCATTGTGAAAAAGCAGGCTGCCGCAACCGACCGGCGCATAGAGCCACTTGTGCGCGTCGAGCGAGACGGAATCCGCGCGCTCAAGCCATTTGAAGAGATGCCGCTTCGTCTGGTCCAGCGAGCCGAGCGCGCCATAAGCCCCGTCAACGTGAAACCACAGCTCGTGCTCAAGCGCAACCCGGGCGATTTCAGCCAGCGGGTCAACAGCGCCCGTGTTGACTGTGCCCGCGCTCGCCACCACGCAGAAGGGCTTGAGGCCCGCTCGCTTATCCGCTTCGATTCGTTCGCGCAGCTCTCGCACGTTGAGGCGAAAGTCTGCGTCCGACGAAACCAGTCGCACATAATCGCGGCCAAGGCCGAGCACGTCTGCGGCCTTCGGGATTGACATGTGTACCTGGTCCGAAGCGTAGAGGGTCATGGGCTTTCCGGCTTGCCATAAACCTTGCTGCGCGACTGGTCCAAAAGATTTCGCGCGGTGCGCGATGAGGATGGCGTTGAGATTCGCCATCGAGCCGCCGCTTGTCAGCAGACCGCGCGCATCCTCGCTATAACCTGTGAGCGAGCCGAGCCAGCGGATGACTGTTTTTTCAAGCTGCGTCGCGGCGGGAGACGAGCGCCATGATGTGACGTTCGCGTTGAGGGTCGAGGCCATCAAGTCCGCGTATGCTCCGGCTGGAGTCGAAGGCGAGGCCACGTAGCCGAAAAAGCGCGGGTGGCCGTTATGGCGGCTCGCCCCGATGATGGCGCGGCAATCTTCCATCAAACGCTCAAGCGGCAAACCCTCTTCCGGCAGCGGCGTGTCCAGCCGCTCCGCGACCTGCGACGCGGATGTCTCAGGAAAGACACGCAGCTCGGAAACCTGCGCGAAATAATCCTCCACCAGCGCAGCGGCCTGCGCCGCCAGCTCTCGTATCTCCTCCCGCGTTTGGTCCAGAGACGAAGCCCGTCTCCCTTCCCCATCAACACTCATTTCATTTACGCCATTCATCCTTTACTCCCTGCTCTCGAATCGAAAAACGTCAACGCTTGAATATACAAAAACTGTCTCTCTTCATTTCAGAAGCTGACGATTTGTAGCACACGGGCTGGCCGGCATGAAGCGCGCTTGCGAGCCTGCGTGCGCGGCGAGTATAGTTGCGGCTTGCTGGTCCAGGCTACGGCTGGCTGCGATTCAAGGACGTTGATTTTAATTTGAAGGCCGAGCAGAGGCCGCTTCGCACAGGCTTTATCGCTCGCCCTTCATCTTTCAAAAACGGAGCACTTATGCCCATCGAAGGCTTTGCCACGCTGGATGGCACGGCGCGCTACATGGATCGTTTTAAAGAGGTGGCAGCCGAAAATCATTTCCGGCTCGAACAAAACCTCTGGCTCTCGTCCATAGGCATCGGCACATATCTTGGCAACTGGGATGAAGAGACGGACGAGCGTTATGCGTCTTCGGTCGTGCGCGCCGTAGAGCTTGGCGCGAACGTGATAGACACCGCCTCCAATTATCGTTTCCAGAGAAGCGAGAGATCAATCGGGCAGGCGCTCGGACGTTTGACTGGAGAGCGGACGGGCGCGCGCCATGAGTTGCTGGTCTGCACCAAGGGCGGCTACCTGCCTTTTGACGGCGCGCCGCCGCAGGACAAGCGACGTTACATCGAAGAGACCTTCGTGCGCACAGGGATAGCGACGGCGGCGGAGATCGTCGGCGGCAGCCATTGCATGACGCCCGCTTACCTGCAAAACCAGTTGGACCAATCGCTCGCCAACATGGGCCTTTCGTGCGTGGATGTTTACTACATACACAATCCTGAATCGCAACTCTCAACGGTCTCGCGCGAAGAGTTTGAGACGCGTCTTAGCGCAGCCTTCAAGCAGCTTGAGCAGGCACGCGCCGACGGCAAGATCAGACATTACGGCGTGGCGACCTGGAACGGCTTTCGCGTCGCGCCCACGGCGCGCGAGTATCACTCGCTTGAGAGGATGTTTGAGCTGGCGCGCGCGGCGGGCGGCGAAGCGCATGGCTTTCGCTTTATTCAACTGCCTATCAACCTGGCTATGCCGGAAGCTCTCGTCCTCCAAAACCAGAGCATCGGCGGGGAGCAAGTCACTGTGCTCGAAGCCGCCAGCGCGCTCGGCGTCACGGTCCTCGCGAGCGCTTCGATCTTGCAGGGCCGCGTCGCCGAGGGGCTGCCTGAAGAGATACGCGAGCCGCTCGGCTCGCTCGCCACGGACGCGCAGACGGGTATTCAGTTCGTCCGCTCGACGCCAGGTGTCACCACGGCGCTCGTCGGCATGAGCCGCCGCGAACACGTCGAGGAAAACTTGCAACTCGCACGCATAGCACCGACGCTGCCGGAAGATTTCCAGCGGTTGTTTGAAAAGCAGTGAGCAGTTTTCAGTTTTCAGATTCAAGTTCAGGTTTTAGGTTTAACTGACTGATGGCTACTGCTCTCCGGTTAATGTTTACCTTCTAAGGAGCACGGATGGCGCGGCAAGAGTTTGAATCTTTCGGGGAGTTCTGGCCCTTTTACGTGGCGGAGCATAGCAGGCCCGCGACGCGTGCTTTGCATGTCGTGGGGACGAGCGTGGGGCTGGCGTGCGCTGCGGCGCTGCTGGCTAAGGGCAAGTGGCGCTGGCTGCCGCTCGCCTTTGTTCCAGCTTACGCCGCCGCGTGGGCCAGCCATTTCTTTATCGAGCGAAACAGGCCCGCGACCTTTGAGCATCCGCTGTGGTCGTTGATGGGCGATTACAAGATGGTCGGATTGATGCTCGCCGGAAGGATGGACCGGGAAGTGGCGCGCGCGGTCAAACTTTTAAAGCCTCGCGGGGCGTTTGAGCTGTCAGAGCTTGAGAGAGAAGCTGAAGCAGCCGAATAAAGCTCTTCGCGGCGGGAGGCTTGGCAATCAATCGCTCTTGAAAGTGGTCCACGCTCGACGCCGGAACAAACTGGTCCAGACTCAACGCAGGGACGCCCGCGAGTGCAACACGCAGTCGCGGGCGTCCTTTGTTTGTGGAGCATATCAGCCACGGATGCCTGTCTTCAGTGTACACACGGAGGACAATTCTCGATGGCGATGGCTTTGTTCTGTTCGACGTAGTAGATGAAATTTCGCCCGTCGCGGATATGCGCGGTGGCCGCCAGCCGGAGGGCGAAAGCGCAGGTTGTGGTCAGTCCGGTCAGTAAAGCGTTGCCGGAAACGACCTGGTTGACTGAGCCGGGCGCGCCCGTGTTGGAACTCGCAGAGGCCAGCGTGGTGTAAGTCGGGTTGATCCCTTTGAGGTAGGCCAGCGACCAGGAGTGCAGACGGCCATTCTCCTGCGTCACGTTGGCCGTGAAGTCGAGCGGCGGGACAGAGCTTCCGGGGATGACGCCGCACTCGTTGAGTACCGCAGGAATTTGCAGGTCAACGACAGGAGGCTTGTTGTCGAGCGTAATCACCAGGTCGCAACTGTGAAGACGCGTGCTCGGAGGCGAAGGCGTTCTGGGCGGCTCGGTCATGGGCGGTAGCACGGTCGGAGGAGCGACCGTCCCATCCCTGTAATCCACCTGGCCCGCGACCAAATGCAGACCCGCCTCATCAAAGACTTCGAGCCGCAGGATGTAAGTGCCCGTGTCCTCTTCGGCTGACGGTGTATACCAGCTGCCGATCCAGTCAGGGTTGTACCAGTAGAAGTTGGCGTAGTCTCGCACCTTGTACAAAGCCGTCACACCGTTGACGGTAAATGGTCCGAGCGCATAGCTCTCCGAGAAGAAGGTGGATTTGTTGACGCGCGTATCGCTCAAGGGGGTCGTGATGGGCGTGAAATTTGAAGTGCCGCGCCTGGCATACGAGAGGCGGTAATAACGCGCCGGAGTGCCCCTCGTCAGGTCATCGCCAAACTGCGCGTAAACCAGAAGCGAGCCGCCGTAAGCCACGTTGCTGAGCGGCGGCACTTCGTAGAGGCCGTTAGTCTGATTAATCAGATAGACCTCATCGTCGCCGATTCTAGTGAAGAAGACGGGCGACCCCGGCAGCGGACGAGGGTCTTCGCCGCTCCCGCACTCGATCTCTTCATGATCAATGTTGATGTCGATGTGCGCGTTGGTGACGTTCCAGTGTGTGCTGGTGTACGGGTCCGTATAAATCACCGTTTCGACGCCGTTGATGACCTGCGTCACGCGGATGATGATGTCTGGGCGCGGGTCGTAGCGCAGGCGGCCTCTGCGAAAGTGAAAGGGCCACCAGTTAAAGCAACAACTGAAGAAGCCGTGCTGGTCCGTATAGGTCGTGCAGACCAGCTCGCGGCTGTAGAAGCATCTGGGGAAAATGGTCCAGGGCGGGATTCTCGACGTGAGCGTTAAGTTCTCCAGAGACGTAGCAATCGTAGCCGCCCTCTGTTGGACGTTCACGGTGGCCGAGGTTGTCTGTTCAGACGACAGCTGCGAGGAACGCTCAGCAGCGCCGGACGCTGTGCTCATCATCGGCTGCAAGAAGCTCAGGATAGGCATGCCCGGAGGCTCCGGCTGCGGATTCAAGCCGACCATCTCGGCGAGGCTCGGTATCTTGAAGGCCGTCGGTTGCCGTCCGAAGAGGAAATCTCCAAGCTGCACTAGTGGTCCGGGGTCCGGCTGAGGCGGCGTTGGACCAACGGGCCGCTCCCTGATAATTTCGGGAACACGAATCACGGGCCTGTAAACCAACTGGTCCAGCCACCTGAGAAGATACGGCCCCCAGCAGTTTTCCCGGTCCACGTCGAAAATCTCGACCTTGACGAAAGGCACGGGACAATGCGTCGGGTTATCTCCGTGATGCACTTTGCGTATGTGGCCGGAGACGCAGATTCTGGCGGGCAAAAATGGCCGCCAGATTTCTATAGGCAGAAAGATGCTCGGCCTGAGGCGAAAGCCTCCAGCCTCGCTGGTCCAGTCCCTAGCCACAAACTTTTGACTATAGGCTGACGATTTGCGCACAGACTGTGGGTCGTCTCCGGGGCCGACCACGAGGTCCACGTCCGCCGGCGCGTTTAATCTGAGCGGGACTCTAAAAGTCCCCTTCGCGTCTACATCAGCCGTGCCGAGCAGTTGCCCTAGCCTGTCAAAGGCGAAAGCCTTTAACCCTAGATTAGCAGGCGCGGTCTCGGCCTCTTCCAAACGGACCTGGCCTTCGATGACCAGTCCGCCCCCCTTATCACTGCCTCCTTCTGTCGGCGGTCTGTTAGACGCGCCTTGAGGATTTTTCTCATCTGGCATGACGATCTCCTTCCGCTATTGTGTGAGTGTGAAGAGTCTGCAAGCCAATCGCCCGGGCGTGTAGAGAGGTCGCCTCTGGCTGATGGATTTGATTCTCCTTGATGTATGCCGCACGTCAAAGTGAGGCGAAAAAGAAAGCTCTGGGTCGAAGCAGACAAATGGGATACGTCGCCTTCTCCGAACAGCAATCTTTATACCGCAAGCGAAGTCAGTGATAGTTAAAGAGGCGGGCGGGCGAGGTGTCTACTAAAGAAGACAATCAACCTTCGCCCGTGAACTTTTGTTGACAGCTTTCGCCAGAAAGAGTTCGGCAGATAAAGCGCAGGGCTGTTTCGAGGTCCGGCGTTAGCCGTCAATAATCTCCGGCCAGACATCCGTTTGCCGATTGAGAGTCTCAGCCAGACGCTCTTCCGTCTTCTCCAGCTCGCGGCTCGCGACGAATAGCTCCCGCTCAGTCCTGCGCAATCTTCTTTCCAGTTCTTCTATGCGCTTCCTGTCATGATAGCTGACCACCTGCACAAAGATCATGTAGCCGCACTGCACGGCGACGACACAGGCCAGCGAGAGACCGATGATGAGGGCTGCGTAAATCATCTCTCTAATCGCGTTTGACTGAAGAGTAAAGTGTCAGTTTGAAAATCAGGGCAGAGGGTTTGACGGCTCTTTAAATTCAAACTGGACCACTATGGCTTAGAGGGGATGCTTGATTATCTTAGCTCCGGCCCCGACTGAGAGTCAAAAACCTTTGTCTGACAATTGAGAGATTATTTCAAAACCGGAACATGAGCCACAGAGGCACAGAGAGAAGATAAATCAGAATGTGATAAGACTGTTCAAGACATCTTCCCTTCTTATTCTCTGTACATCTTTCCTGCTTATGCTCTGTGCCTCCGTGCCTCTGTGGCTAATCTTGAAATCTGTTCTTAGTCTCTTCCGGTGCGTTTGTTATGCGGCCAGGTCGGGGCGGGCGGGGACGGGATGCGCGCGGCCTCTTCGGGAGAGCGGGCGCGGCGGCGCGCCAGCTCCAGCTTGAGGCTCTCCAGCCCGCGCGACATGGCCCAGCGATGGTTGGCCGCGAAGAGGGGCTTAAAGATAAACGAGAGCGCGGCGAGCAGGGGCTTGGCGGCGCGAATCCGCCAGTCATAAGTGATGTTGACGTGCTGGTCCACTTGTTCAAAGGTCCAGATGCCGCGCCCTACGAAATCACCGAGCGCTTCTATCGTAGAGCCTAGAGGATAGCGCGAATCCGTCAAGCGAAACTGCCAGCGCAGCGTGTAAGGCAGCCATCCCTTTGTGTAGACGCTGACCAGACGGCCTACGCCGCGCTCGTCGCCCGCCTCGAGGATTTGCACATCCAGGTAAACGGAAGGCCACCAGCGCGGCAGCTCAGAGACGTTCTCAATCACGTCCGCCACCTCCTCGACCGTCCCCTCCACGCGCCAGTGTGTGATGAAGTGGTAATCGTTAATCGGCATGATGCTGGAAGCTTGCCCTTAAGCTCACGGAAGTTGCTCAAAGCTCTCGTCCGGGCGCTCATGATAAGCATAACCGACCAGCAAAATAAAGGTCGCGAGGATGAGGTGGAAGAAGATGGGAATCGTGCCGCTGGTCCAGCGCCGCGCGGGGTAGAGCTGCATTGTGATGGCGTAGCGCAACAGCATCGAAGCGAAATAGATCGAGCCGAAGATGAGCAGGCACGTGCCTGTCTTTCTTCCAGGCGCGCGGAAGAAGAAGCCTTCGCGTCGCGTGAAAGACAGGCAGACCTTCGCGTAGAGGATAATGATGAGAAGCTGGCTCGCGAGCAGATAAGGGTAAGCGAGCAGACCCGAATACCACTCGCTCATCGGCGGCAGCCTCCATCCACAGCCGAGCGAGACCAGCAGTTGGCCCAAGACTCTGAGGATGAAAAGCAGGAGTAGACTCCAGAGCATAAAAGCCAATCTCTGATGCTTGAGTGCGGCTGTCCGTTTGAAGCTCATCAGACTCTCTTTTGCTCCGCCTCATCTCGCGCGGGCAGCTCAGGCCACCAGAGCGCGGCGCAGAGTTGCGGTAGCATCCTGAGTGCGCAGCGAATCCACTCTGCCTGCCGTCGTGTGTTTCTCCATTTCGATAGAACGCACTACGGCCCGCGCGTCTTCGGGTTGGACCTCCTGGCAGAGGATACGCCATTTATACTGCGCATCGCGTTTGCCTCCCTCCACGGCGCGGCGGCGCTCTGCGTTGGCCCACCCGCGAGCCATCAGGTGCAGGCGCGGCGGATTGAGCCGCTTCGACTGACGCTTTTGCGCATACTCTATGTTGGCCCGGCACAGGGCGCGGTCAAGCTCCGGCAAGACCTCGGCTCTCAACATCTGGTCCGGCGCGTCTCCGCGCAGCTCAAGATAGACCTCATAACGGCTGCGCGCGAAATCCGGCGCGGCGCGAAGCTGCTCTATCGCGAGACCATATTTTTGTCTCACCTGCTCGACGGCCATCAGCAGATGATTGACATGCATCTTCTCGCCGGTGATGCTCGCCATCTCTCCTTCCTTGCGTATGAAGGCGAGCAGCGGAGCGCGCTCCCGAAAGCCCGCGACCTCAACCATGTCCCCTATCCTGTACCTGTAAAGCCCGCCGGAGGTTGTCAGCAAGATGCTATAACGCGCGCCCTCTTCAAGCTCATGGCTTGAGAGCGTGAGCGGTCTGGCCGATTCGGTTTCCGCCTCCGGGATAAACTCGTAGTAATTATCAGCGAGGGCGAGCAGGCCCTGCGGCGCGCAGTCTTCGAGCGGCACTGTGAAGTGGCCCTCGCTCGCCATGTAGCCGAGGTCGCGTAGCGGCACATCGCCGTAAAGCGCCGCGAGCTGGCGCGCCTGCAAGTGTGAACTGCCGCCAATCCAGCAGGCAATCAGGCCGAGATTGGACCAGCAATCCGAAGGGCGCAGCCGGCCCGTCTGCTGGACCAGATGCGTGAGCAGAGAGGCGCGGGCGGGGTCCGGTCTGAAGGTGGCGGCGAGACGCGCGAGCAGTTCCGGCTGGCTGCGCAATTCGACGCCGGGCGTGCCGTCGTATATCGCGCGAATCAACTCTTGCTTGCGCTCGTCGCAAACTTGAGCGAGGCGTATAAGCGTGCTCGGATTGGGCGTGGCGATGAAGGAGACCTGCGCGGCCAGCGCCGCGCGTGCCATCAGAAAATAGCGCTCGTCATAGTCCTTCGCTTCAAAGACCTCGTATGGAATGGCCTGCCTGCGGCGCAGCAGGAGCGGCAGATTCTTGTAGGTCAGCCCGGACATGCTGCCGTAAGGCAGACCCGCGGAGGTGTAGCCTTCAATCGCCTGGCTGACGACGCCGATACCCTTCTGGTCCAGAAAGCGCGGGTGAGCTTTGAGCGCGTGCGCGAACCAGTAGTTCATCAGCCGCGCGTTAGAGCAGCGCGATTCGCGTGTCACCGGAATCAGCTTAGGCTCGCCGGTCGTACCGCTCGTCATCGTCAGCATAAAGGGTTCGCTCGCTGTCAGGACGCGCCTTTCGCCCAACATGATCCGGTTTACGTAAGGGCGAAAGCCCTCGTAGTCTCGGATGGGGACGCGGCGGCGAAACTCTGCTTCGTCGCGGAGGGAAGCGAAACCGTGTAGGCGACCAAAGGCTGTCGAGGCATTCCGGCGTAAGAGTTTGAAGAGGAATTCGCGCTGGACCAGTTCGGGTCGGCGCGCGGCCCTTTCGAGATGTCTGGCGGCGGCCTGGCCCAGCAAGCCGATAGCTTTTTTCAGCAGTAAAGGCATGGCTTACCTTCTCCTCACAGAGTGATGACCTCGTGCGCGTATCTTTGAAGCGTCTCTTCGCGGATTTCTATACCGAGGCCGGGCCCTTTGAGGAGCGCGGCCCTGCCGCCGTGACCGAAGGCCACGTTATCGCGGCTGATGTCCTCCGAGAGCAGTAGATTTCCGTAAGAGCCTTCGACAAAAGCCGGCCCTTCAAGATGTGCAGCGAGGTGTCTTCCAGCGGCTGAGAGGATGGCCGTCTCTCCGACGTGGCTGCCGAGTTGCAAACGCAGCCCGGCGCTTTGGGCCAGCCGCGCCATCCGTAGCGTGCGACTCAGCCCGCCGCACTTCGAGATACGCAGGTTAAAGAAATCGCAGGCACGCGAATCGATGAGAGCGCGCGCATCATCGAGCGTGACGAGCGATTCGTCCGCCATGATGGGAATCCGCGTCGCGGCCCTGACCTTTGCCAGATCCCGAACAGAATGGCGCGGGATGGGCTGTTCGACGGCTTCGAGGTTGAATTGGTCCAGGCAGTTTAAGGCCGTGATGGCGCGCTCGACATCGTATGCGCCGTTGGCGTCAATGCGCAGGGAGGCTTCCGCGCCGAGCGTGCGGCGGATGGCGGCGAGACGCTCGCAATCCGCTCTGCCGTCCAGCTTAATCTTGACCTGGCGGATACCGAAGAGTTTGAAATAGCGCGCGTGCTGAACGGCCCTTTGAATCGTCCCCGCGCCGATCACGCCGCTATAAATGACGCTCTCGCGCCGCGGCGGTAGAAGCCTCGCCAGAGAGAGTTGCTGCCGACGCAAAAGGCAATCCACCAGCGCCAGCTCGACCGCCGCACGCGCAGCATGCCAGGCGACGACTCCGCGCCCTTCATGCTCGGGCAGGGTGGCTTCAATGGGCGCGAGAGCGGCTACGGGGTCTGGTCCAGTGTATAGCTCCGCGTAATCGCTCTGTGCGATTGAAGGCCAGAGATGTTTGACGATGTGAGCGATGCTTGTCTCGACCGTCTCGCCCGTCACGTAAGGACGCGCCACGCCCTCACCGTAGCCGACTGTTCCATCTGCCGCCGTCAGACGCACGACAATCGAATCGGAAAAGGCACGCTCCTGCGCGCTGTGCCTGAAGGCTTCGGCAAAAGGGATGCGGAGGGCGTAAATCCTGGCGGCGGCGATTCTCATAAGCTCGAGACGAGAGCATGGCGAGAGGGCAGGCTTTCGCCGAAGTAGCGTTTCAGAAAGACGTTTTCGCGGAAAGTGATTTCGAGCAAAGAGCGCAGGTCATCCATCTCAAAGTCGTAATAAGCGACGTAATCAACCACCGCATCAAGTCCCTCTTCGGCGTGGCGCTGGTCCACTTCTGAGTGATGCAGAAACCACTCCAAAGCTTCTCCCGTGAGGCCGCGATGTTTGGAGAGAAAACCCGCCATGCTCTGCGCCAGCCGCGAGAGCATCCATTCAAAGCAGGTCACTTCGAGCAGGACCACCAGCCCGAACTCTTTGAACGAGCCGAAGAGTATAGGGTCCGTGCACATCTGCCGCAGCTCGTCTTGCGACTCCGCTTCGAGCCGCTCCAGCGTCTCCTGCTCGAACCCTGAGGCTTCTGCCAGCTTGAGCAAAAGCTGCGGGTGAGCGACCGCCTCTCCGTCAAGGCCCAGCTCTTCGAGCATGTTGTGCTTGAGGCTTCGGGCTGCGCGCGGCGGAGACATGGAGTAGAGGAAGGCCAGAATCTGCGGGCTTTTAAGGTGCGTCCGGCAGAGACCTTCAATCAGGTGGTCGTAGTCCTGCTTCTGCGCGCGCCCCGATTTGAGAGACTGAAAAGCAGCGGAGGCGGCAAAGGCTTCCGTCTGTCCGGCAAACTCCGATTCAACCAGCGAACGAATCAATGTCTCTTTCCTCCCGATTGGTCCACAAATTCCGTTAGGGCCGCGAGCTTTATGGCAACGACAGCAATCCGGTAGGCTTAACATAAAGGCCGGAAGGAGCGAGGGCGAGCAGCGGTGTGACACTTAATTAACTGTCACACCTGAGAAGCCTTCATCAAGGATTCGACCGGGCCGGGCCTCTGCGAAAGGCCCTGTCATCCTCTCGTCAAAGCTGATTTTGACGGATGAGCGATGAAGGAATCGCTCCTTGAGATTGGTCCAGATGCGTTTGGGTTATCGAAGGGCCTTTGATTATCTGCTGGATTTCAACGTGTAAGCGCGGTAGAATGCGGGTCGTGGCCCCCCCGCCTCTCAACCTGATGCCTGGCTCCACTGTAAGACTTCAAGCCAGCGTGTTCTGCGACTTACATCATCTGTTAGATGTCATGTGAAAGCATCGCTCCGGCACATCCCGACACTCTCTCTGCTATGGAGGCTCATTTGATCGAAGCACAAAATAATCGCAAGACGGTTCGTGAGATGATTCCCGTCAATCGCGGGGAGGTAGCCGTGCGCGCGTTCGCTCCGCTCTCCGATTGGAGCGAGATGAGCGAGTCGGAGCACTTCGTACAGTTCTACGACACGGATGATTTTCTTCTCAACTCTCTGAGCGGTTTTATCAGTGCGGGCCTACGCGCGGGCGATGCCTGTATCGTGGTCGCGACCGAAGCGCATCGCGAAGGGCTTGATAAAAGATTGCGCGTCGAAGGGGTGGATGTGGATGCGGCCCTCGCGTGCGGCCAGTATATCTCTCTGGATGCTGCGGAGACTCTCAACAGATTTATGTTTGAAGGAGAGCCTGAACGGGAGCGCTTCGAGTCGGTCATCGGTGGTCTTATCGGGCAAGCTTTGAAGGGTCAGCCTCGCGTGCGGATTTTCGGCGAGATGGTCGCGCTGCTCTGGGCAGAGGGCAAACAGGCTGCGGCGATTCAACTTGAAGAACTCTGGAATGAGATAGGCAAGACGCATCCCTTCTCGCTCTTCTGCGCTTATGGCATGAGCGGGCTGAGCGGAGAGCACTGCGCAGAGGCGCTCAGTCGGGTTTGCGCCGGACACTCTCGCGTTATCCCTGCGGAGAGCTACACGGCTTTGTCGGACACGGATGAACGCCTGCGCGCCATCATCGAGCTGCAACAGAAGGCCAGCTCGCTGCAAGCCGAGATCGCGGAACGAAAGGAAGTCGAAGAGACTTTGCGCGCGGTCAAGGACGAGCTGGAAGTTCAGGTTGAAGACCTGCGTCGTTTGCATGAGATGAGCGTTAGGCTGACGAGCACGCTTGAGATGGAGTTAGTCCTGCAAGAAGTCCTGCGTGCGGCGCTGGCCGTCCAGCACACGGACATGGGCCTACTCTCTTTGTGCCACACGGAGCGCGATGGTCTCAACGTCAAAGTCCAGAGCGGGTTTGATGAAGCATTCCTCAAACAGGTAGAGTTTGTGCCTTCGGGGTTGGGCGCTTGCGGGACATGCTATGAGCAGCGCAGGCGCGTAGTGGTCGAGGATGTGGAGACAGACCCCATCTTCGCTCCCTACCGCGAGGCCGCGAGGGCCGCAGGCTTTCGCGCCTGCCATAGCACACCTCTCATCACGCGCGGCGGCAAGATTATAGGCGTTCTCTCGGTCCATTTCCGCCAGCCGCATCGCCCCTCTGAGCGTGAAGCCCGTCTGATAGATCTTTATGCGCGGATGGCTGCGGATATTATCGAGAACGCGCGGCTTCATCAACAGGTCCAACAGGAGCTGGAAGCGCGCGAGGAGCTACTGGTACGCGAGCAGATGGCGCGTGTCGAAGCCGAGAGCGCCAATCGCCTCAAGGACGAGTTTCTGGCGACCGTCTCGCACGAGCTGCGGACTCCTTTGACAGCCATCATGGGCTGGACTCATATGTTGCGCAAAGGCAGGCTGGACGATTCCACAGCGGCGCACGCGCTCGGGACTATCGAGCGCAATGCCAGGTCGCAGGCACAGCTTGTCGAGGACATACTTGATGTCTCGCGCGTCATTACGGGCAAGCTCCGTCTCAATATTGGTCCGGTTGACGCGGCCTCTGTTATCAACGCGGCGATTGATTCCGTACAGCTCGCGGCTGATTCAAAAGGGATTCAACTCGAAGTGCGGCTCGACCCCTCGGCACGCCACGTCGCAGGCGATGCCAGCCGTTTGCAGCAGCTCGTCTGGAATCTACTCTCGAACGCCATCAAGTTCACTCCGAACGGCGGGCGCGTCGAAGTGCGGCTTGAGCGCGTCGGCTCAAACGTCCAGATTCGTATCAGCGATACGGGCGAAGGCATCAGCCCCGAATTCCTACCCTTTATCTTTGACCGCTTCCGCCAGGCCGACGGCTCGACCACGCGCAGACACGGTGGTCTCGGATTGGGACTGGCGATTGTGCGTCATCTGGTAGAGCTTCACGGCGGCACGGTCCGCGCGGATAGTCCCGGCGAAGGAGAGGGCACGACATTCACCATCAGCCTGCCGCTCGCGCCTGCTCGCAAACGCCTGGAAAGCTCTGAAGAAGAGAGGGAGGCCGCCTGGTTGAATGAGGATGAAGCCGCGCGTGTCAAGCCTCTACCGACGCTAGACGGCGTGCGTGTACTTCTCGTTGACGATGACCCGGACATCTTACAGGTGCTGACCACGGTCCTCACGGACCAGAAGGCGAAAGTAGAGGCTGCCTCCTCTGCTGCCGAAGCGCTCGAACTCTTGCAGTGGTACGAGCCGGATGTGCTGGTCTCCGATCTGGCGATGCCGGAAAGGGACGGCTACGCGCTGATCTCAGAAGTGAGGGCGATGGAGGCTGCGAGCGGCAAACAGATTCCGGCTGTCGCCCTGACGGCTTACGTCAGGGTTGAAGACCGCGCTCATGCCCTCAACGCAGGATTCAATATGTTTGTTCCCAAGCCTGTCGAGCCTGACGAGTTAATCACGGCTATAGCCAATCTGGCAGAGCCTGCCAGGGCCGAAGAGCTTCTCTCCCATTCCGAGCCGGCATAATCGCCCGTGATAAGCGGTCTGCCAGTTCAGCCCCTCGTCAACAACCTGCGGGCCATGCTCATCTATGCAGAAACTGTTTGACGAAATTGCGTAGCTCTTGAATTGAAGAGTCCGCGATCATGCGAAAGACGCGCGCGTCGCAGCCCTCCGGCAGATGCCTCGCCGTGAGCGCGTCCGTGATGACGAAGTTACTCGCACGCAAGCCTCTCTCCCAGCCCGCCTCACGAGCATCTCGGAAACTGATCGTCGCAGGGTCTATCCCGACCGCGACCAGAATCGTGCGTGACCAGCGGAGGAATTCGGGCCAACGCGAGACGACTGCGATAAGCGCGTCAGGTGGAGGCGGCTGCTGGCCCTGTAGAGATTCGGGGACCGAGCGAGAATGCAGGAGCAGGCATTCCGCATCGGGCGGGAGCAGTGCGCGCACTTCCTCGGCCTGCCCGTACATCGCCACCGGCGCGGCTCCCGTCAGCATTCCGCCCTGAGAGCAACCTTCGAGGTCCGTTTCGACGACGCGCAACCCCGTCGCCTCTTTAATCTCGACCGCCAGTATGCGCCGCATCTCTTCATCAGGCTCAATCACCAGAAAATGGTCCGGCGGTTGAAGCCTGAGCCAGTGTTTGACGCGCGCCTGAATATCACCGAGCGAAAATCCTCTGTCGCGCGCCAGCTTAAAGAAGGCCGAGATGAGCTGGTCCAATTCGAGCAGCGCATCAAGGCTCGTCTCTCCGGCGCGAGCGCGAACATAGACACCGCTGCCCTTGCGAAACTCCACCCAGCCGCGCCGCGCCAGCTCTCTATAGGCGCTGCTCACAGTGTTCGAGTGAATCTGAAACCTGCGCGCCAGCTCGCGCGTGCTCGGCAGCTTTTGCCCGGCCTTCAGATCGTCGCTCACGATGCCGAGCATCAACTGCGTCATCAGTTGATCGCGCAAGGGCACTTCGCTGTTTTTCGAGAGCCAGAGACGCATGAAAGTAGCGAGCGCGAATCCTCAATCGTTAATGGAAGAATCGCGAATGGATGATCTGTTTTTTCTATTGATGCATTTGAAGGGCTGAGCAAAAGAGGCTGCCTCTTGCGCCTGGCGAGTGTCGGAGACAGCCTCTCGTCTGGTTGATTTATCCTCTGCGGCGCTGGCAGTCTTGCTCCTTTAGCGTCCTCTGCCACCACCGCCGCGTGTCGCACGTCCCGCGCCGCGACCCGCGCCGCCGCCCGTCGAGCTGCCCTTCTTCGCGCCAGCACCGCCGCGACCAGCGGTCGAACCCTTCCCGCCGCCCTTGCCACCGCCGCCTCCGCGACGCGAGCCGCCAGCGCCAGTAGCACCTCTGCCTCCTGCGCCGCCTTTCTTCGTGCCGCCAACGCCTGCTCCTCTTGCGCCGCCGCCACTCTTACCTGCTCCACCGCGACCCGCAGTAGAGCCTTTCTTCGCGCCGCCCTTCGCAGCGCCGCCCTGCTTCGAGCTACCCTTAGCGCCGCCGGATGCGCCGCGTTTCGCGCCGCCTTGACCGCCGCCAGCAGCCTTTCCCGCGCCAGTCTTTCCAGAGCCGCCTTTTCCGGCCCCGCCTTTACTTGACCCTTTGGCCCCGGCTTTGGAAGCTTTTTTGACTCCCTTCTTGCCTGCGGCCCCGCGCCCGCCGCCAGCGTTGCCAGCCGTCTTGGCTATGCCTTTCTCGCCAACGTCAGCGCCCTGAGCGCCACCTTGACCGCTACCTTTATCACCGCCTTTGCCTCCACCTTGGCTTGCGCCTTGACCGCCGCCGCTGCCTGAAGATGCTCTGCCTCCGCCTTTCTTCGCGCCTCCGCCGCCTGAAGCGCCGCCGCCCCCTGCGCCGCCGCCTGAACCGCCGCTCGTGCCGCCGTAGCCGCCGGCAGTTTCGCCTGCGCCTGTTTCACCACCGCCGCCAGCATCCTCTTTGCCGCCTGCGCTACCCGCGCCGCCCTGACCGCCGCCGGTTTCACCAGACATGCCAGTGTTGATGCCAGTCGTGCGGCCCATAGCCGTGCCGCCGCGTCCAGCGTCTTCGCGGCCGCCCGATGAAGCGCCGCCTGCGCCCGTTTCTGTCATTGTGTTGTCGCGTTCATCCGTCTTGTCACCATTTCCTTGTTGAGCCATCTCGCTTCTCCTTTTGTCAGGTGCACCTTGATTTTTTTCGAGTTTGAGTGTGCTGTCTAAAGCTTGCGTTACGCGTTTGCGGCGGAGGATAGCACAAATTTAATGCGTGTGAATGACTCTTTCCCGGTGGCTTGAAAAATTTCTCAAGGCGGCATACGGGTTTGCTCTCGGCAGCCATCAACCGTTATAAAAGAGCCGTACAATCCGTAGACACGAAGGATGGACGCACTCTCTTCAGCCCTCGCCGTACTGACGGCGATGATTACGCCCGCCGTGCTCATCTCGGCCAGCGGGACGATGATCCTCTCGACCTCTACGCGGCTCGGGCGCGTCGTGGACCGCGTTCGCGCGCTCTCGGACAAACTTGAAGAGCTGGCACACGGACCCGCAGAGTTAGAGATGTACAATGAGAGACGCTTAGTTATCTTTGCTCAGCTAGACAAGCTGACCAGCCGTGCGCGGCTGCTGCAACGCTGCATGGTCACTTTTTACATGGCGCTCGGCATCTTCGTGGCGACCAGCGTCGCCATCGGAGTGGTCGCCGTCTCCGGCACGCGTTACCACTGGATTCCGGTCGTCACAGGTCTCATCGGCGCATGCTTTCTCTTCTACGGCAGCGTGCTTCTCATCTTCGAGGCGCGGCTGGCCCTCTCGACCATCCACACGGAGATGGATTTTATCTGGCAGTTGAGCAAGCATTTTGCACCCGAGGAAGTGGCCGAAAGATATAAACCGCATTTCGTGCATTTCAGGCGACACGATTAGCAAACTTATGGACCAGTCAACAGACAGCAACGCGCAGAGAGAGCCTTCGTATCTGCAACTTTTCCGCACAGGGGAACTGGCGCGTCGCGTCGTCGCGCTCGAAGCACTGCTCGAAAGATGTACTGTCTGCCCGCGCGACTGTCTCAACAATCGTTTGCAGGATGAGATTGCCGCCTGCTATTCGGGCCGTCTTCCGATAGTCTCTTCATACACGCCGCACTTCGGCGAAGAACCCGCGCTGGTCGGCACGGGCGGCGCGGGCAACATATTTTTCGGTAACTGCAACCTGCGCTGCGTCTACTGCCAGAATTATCAAATCTCGCAGACGCACAAAGAGCAGATTAAAAACGAGACGACGCACGAGCGGCTCGCCGAGATGATGCTGGAATTGCAGGAGCGAGGCTGTCATAACATCAACTTCGTCTCGCCCACACATTTTGCGCCGCAGATGGCGCGCGCCATCCTCCTCGCCGTCGAGCGTGGGCTGCGGCTGCCCATCGTCTATAACACCAATGCCTACGACGCAGTCGAAGTTTTGCGCCTGCTCGATGGCATAGTTGACGTTTACCTGCCGGACCTCAAGTATGCGGGCGATGAAGAGGGTTACACTTATTCCAAGGTCCGAAATTATACGCATCATGCGAGGCAGGCTATCGCGGAGATGTACAGGCAGATGGGCGACGCCTTAATCTTCGGCGCGGACGGGCTGCTCAAGCGCGGGCTGGTCATACGCCTGCTCGTGCTCCCGAACGATCTGGCGGGCGTCCGCGAGTCTCTCGAATGGATCAGGGATAGCTTGAGCCAACAGGTTGCCGTCTCGTTGATGGCGCAGTATTACGCGACCAACCGCGCCGCGACGGATGAGCGATACGTGTTGCTCTCGCGCCGCATCACGGAATCCGAGTGGATGCGCGCACTCTCTACGCTGGACCAGTTGGGGATGGAAGAGGGCTGGATGCAGGAGTATGACGGCGCGGCGCATTACTACCGGCCTGATTTTACAGACCGCCAGACGCCTTTCAAGGACATACGTGATTTTCAAGGCGAAGCTTGAGAGGATGGCTCAAGCGGGTTATCGAGAGGTTATTTGAAGACGGGGACAAAACAGATGAGCGAAGCAAACGGGGCGCAGGTCGGAGCGCAAGCGCCGGACTTTACATTGATGGACGGCGAGGGAAAAGAGTGGCGGCTTTCGGACCAGCGCGGCAAGACCGTCGTCCTGCTCTTTTATCCGGGCGATGAGACGCCCATCTGCACGAAGCAGCTCTGCTCCGTCCGCGACCGCTGGGAAGATTACCAGGCGACGGGCGCGGAGGTCGTCGGCATCTCGACCGATACGGTCGAATCGCACAAGGCTTTTGCAGAGCATCATCAACTGCCTTTGCGCCTGCTGGCGGACACGGACAGCGAAGTGCGCAAAGCCTACGGCGCGCTCTCGCTGCTCCCGAACAAGACCGCGCGCTCGGTCTTCGTCATAGACCCCGCGGGCATCATACGCTATCGCAAGGTGCAGCCGCTCGGACTGTTTCGCCCTAAAGACGACGATACGATTGCCGCCATCAAATCGGTTTTGAATTCTTAGAGAGCGTTTCAAAAACGGAAGATGAGCCGCAGAGACACGGAGACACAGAGAGAGAATAAGCAGGAAACAAGAAAGAAGAGTTGAACAGTCTTATAAAATCTTACTTCATCTTCTCTTTGTGTCTCCGTGCCTGCGGTGGCTAATTTGAAATCTGTTCTTAATAACGGAGTGAGCCATGGCTGACAAGATCAAGTGTAAGAGATGCGGGGAGAAGCGCGAGGCGATTGGCTATGCGCCGATTCCGACAGAGTTGGGCCAGAGAATCGGGGCGGAAATCTGCCAGCCGTGCTGGGCCGCCTGGCTGCAAAAACAGAACCAGCTCATCAACCACTTCGGGCTGGACGTTTCCAACCCGGACACGCATCAATTCCTCTTCGACCAGATGAAACTCTTCTTCTTCAACGAGGGCGTCGAGCTGACACAGATAGACACCTCAAAGGAAGGCACGGTCAAATGGTAAGGGAAAGGAAGGAGTGAAGAGCTGAAGGACCAGTCGCTTTTAAATAAAAGCGGTTGAGGGTTCACTAAAGCGTCTGGGGCTTCGCTTTTGCTCGCTTACTTTTTGCCTTTTTTCTTTTCTTCCGGCTCGCCGCCCTCGTCCTTGGCGAGGCCAATCTTTTCTTCTCTGATCTCGCGCGTGAGGAAAAAGTTGAGAGCCGTGCGGATGACGGCGATTGCGCCGAGCTTGCCGATCTGGGTCCAACTGGGGGCGATGGCTGTCGAGAGGATGTCGGCGCCGAGCTGGAATTCAAGTGCGAGAGCCAGGTATCTGGCGAGCGTCAGACGAATCGTATTATAGCTTTTGACCTGCGGCGGGATCAGTGCGCGTGCAAATTCATAGACGGCTGTCAGCACGCCCATCCCTATGATGATCGCGCCGGTCGTTTCGACCACCAGCCTGAGCCATTGGACGGCGTTGAAGATAGTGCTCTCAGCCGCTCCCTCGCCCGGCCCTTGAATGACGCTCCTTGCGCCCTCCTGCACAAACAGCAGGGCGGCTGCCACAGACACTTCCCGCTTCCCCTCTCTTTTTTTTGAGCTGAGGGCCAGGCCCGCGGGCCTCGAACGCTTTTTAAAGCTTGCGCATTCTGCCAATCTCAATATACTATCGCTCATCCTAAGTGAAGACGTAATTTTATTTCAATCTCTCGCGCGTCTTCTGCGGCCCTGAGCACTTAAAGATTAACTGGCAAAAGATTTCTGGACCAGGCACTCGACCCCGTACCTATTGACCCAGAGGAGAAGACTTCTATGAGACTAAAACTGGCGGCGCTGCTGGCGCTCATGCTACTGGTCGGCGCAGCAGGCTGTAGCACAACCGATACCGCTCCGAATACGGCCAACACCAATAAGGCCGCGAATACTGCGACGACCAACACAAACAGTTCGACAGCGCCCGAAGTAGCCAAGACGGACGAAGGCATGGTCAAGGCCAATGCGACCCCCAACGAGACGGCTGGCGGGACTAAAGAGGGCTGCAAATGCTCTGCCGCGGGGATGGCCTGCAATAGCAAGGACGGGAAGGGCGGCTGCTGTGGTAAGGAAGGCTGCTCGACGATGAAGGACGGCAAGTCAAGCTGCTGCTCGACGGCTGGCAAGGAGGGCGCTGCGTGCTGCTCGACGGCTGGCAAGACGGCCTCGAATAAAGGCATGGGAGACATGCCCATGGGCTGCGGCACGGAGAAGAAGCCTGCCACGACCAGCACAGGCAAGAAATCCTAGACTGCGCTCTCCGTCAGCTTTCATGCTTCAACAAGAAGACGGCGCTCGATTCCACAAAGGAGTCCGAGCGCCGTCCTGCTTTTAGAGCAACAGAGAGAGAGACGCGCCCCCCTCTCTTCAACTAATTCAATCTACTGCCGCAAATTCTTGCTTCGCGGCCAGCAACTGATTTAATATGCCGCTGGCCCAAGCCCTTCATCCTCCTCTGTTTTAGCTTGAGTTTCCGACAAACGCACCGGAAGCGTCTGACGGAGTTCGGCGCGCTTGGCGCGTTTGTCAATGGCCTGAAGCCCTCGTTTTTGAGTGGCCCTGGTCCAGCGTGTAGTCAAGACTTTTCGTCTGGAGGAAATCATGAGAATCCTGAAACTTGCAGTGCTCTTCACCACCCTGACGCTGGCGGCCTGCGCATTCGGATGTGACGGCGGAACAGGCAACAACAATAACAACGCCAATACCAACACATCGAACGCCGCGAACGCCAACGCGAACACCGCTGCCAATGCCAACACGAACAAGAATACCAACGGCAACGCCAACCGCTACAACGCGAACATGACCAAGGAAGAGTACGAGAAGAACAAAGAGACCTATGCGCAGGAGGCCAAGGGTCTCGGCAGAAAGATTGGGACGGGCGCATCGGACGGCTGGCTCTGGACCAAAACCCGCGCCGCGCTCCTCGCCGCAGACGATCTGCGGGATTCAACCATCAACGTTGACGTGGAAAACGGCGTCATCACGCTGAGCGGGACGGTCGCCACACAGGACCAGGTCAAGAAGGCGGACCAGATAGCCAAGGGCATCGAAGGTAAAAAGAGCGTCGTCAACCAGCTCAAGGTCGGTGCTGCCACCAACAGCAATGCCAACACGAATACCAAGAAGGGCGCTGGCGCTAAATAAGGCGCACGGCAGCACGGAGCAGCCCTTGTGCGTTGATAGACCGAGCGCGCATGGCTTGATAAAAGGTGTGGACGAGAAAGGGGCGAGAGGTTTTAAAGCCTCCGCCCCTTTCTCAATTCGGTCGCCGTCGGACAGCTTGAACTGACAAACGCAAATGCCACCGAGCGTCACCCAACGTTCAATCGTCAGGCTCTCATCAAGATGAAAACATCCATGCTTAAAACCAACCTGCGCCGCACGCTTGCGCTCATCATGCTCTGCATCCTGGCCTGCTGCGCTGACACATACTTTAAAGCGGATGCGCAACGCAGCGCCATTGATACTTATGCCATCACAAACGCGCGCATCATTCCCGTCAGTGGTCCGGAGATCGCGCGCGGGACAATCGTCATACGCAATGGGCTGATTGCGGCCCTCGGCGCAACGGTCAGCGCCCCTGCGGATGCGCGCGTGATTGACGGCACGGGCCTCACAGTCTATCCGGGGCTGATTGATGCCAACTCCAACCTGGGGATGCCGCAGCCCGCCGCTTCGCCTTCGCCGCGTTTCGGCGCGGCTGGATTTTCGGTCCAGACAACGCAGACTCCCGGCGCTCCCTTTGCCGCGCCGAACTCTACGCAGCCGCCAGGCTTGCAGCCTGAGGTTTTGGCCGAGAGCATCATACAGCCCGGCGGCGAGCAGATAGAGGCGGCCCGCAACGCAGGCATCACAGCCGCGCTGACAGCCCCGCGCGAAGGCATCCTGAGAGGCCAGTCGGCCTTTATCAACCTCGCCGGAGAGACGCCGCAGCAGATGCTCGTGCGCTCGCCCGTCGCGCTTCACATAGGCTTTACCCCGCTGCGCACCGGGAGTTATCCGGCTTCTCTGATGGGCGTCTTTTCCGCTCTCAGGCAGATGCTGCTCGACGCCGCGCGCTATCGTGAAGCGCAAACGACCTACGAGCGAAACCCGCGCGGGATGCGCCGTCCGGTGCAGGACAAATCGCTCGAAGCACTCGTCCCCGCACTCACGCGCCAGATGCCAGTCGTGATGAACGCCAACACGGAGCGAGAGATTCTGCGCGCTCTGGACCTGGCGCAGGAGTTCAACCTGCGAGCCATCATCGCGGGCGGCGCGGAAAGCTGGAAGGTCGCGGACCGCCTGCGACAACAGGATGTGCCCGTGCTCTTCTCACTGAATTACCCGCGTCGCACGACGGCGCAGATGCCTGAAGCGGACCCGGAGCCTTTGCGCGTCCTGCGCGAGCGCGTCGAAGCGCCGAAGACTGCTGGCAGACTCGCCGCCGCGCGCGTCCGCTTCGCCTTCGAGTCAGGACAGATGTCAGACATGACGGGCTTTCTCGCCAACGCCGCAAAGGCTGTCGAGAACGGGCTGGCGCGTGACGAAGCACTGCGCGCCCTGACCATACGTCCGGCTGAAATCTTGGGCGTCTCAAACCAGCTCGGCACGCTTGAGGTCGGCAAGATAGCCAACCTGACCGTCACGCGCGGCGACCTCTTCGACCGCAACATGCGCATTAGCCACCTCTTCATAGACGGTCGCCCCGTAGACCTCAAACCCGTCACGTCCAACGCGAGCGGCGCGGCCACAGGGACATGGACGCTCAATCTCAAGATGGAGAGCGCAGAGCTTTCCATGACGCTCATCCTGCAACAGGAAGGCGAGACGCTGCGCGGCTCTCTTCAGGGCGAGATGGGGACCGCCCAGATTGCCAACGCCTCGATTGGACCAGCGGGCGACATACGCTTTACAGCCCCGCTCACCTTTGAAGGACAGACACACGAAACCAACTTCGCGGGCACGCTCGCCGGCAACGAGATGCGCGGCACTGTTCAATTCATTGGCCGCACGCCCGGCACATTCACCGGCACACGCTCCGGCGGCCCTCCCTCTGCGACGCCTCCGGCACGCACCCCGCCGGCGCAGCCCGGCGCGCAGCCCACGCCGCAGGCCACGCCGCCCGCAGCCGCCCCCGACATCAGCGGCATCTGGACCATCAGCCTGACGGTTGGTCCAAATGAAGTGCCCGGCACGCTCACGCTCAGGCAGCAGGGCGCGACCCTTTCGGGCACGCTGCAAAGTCCTTACGGGACGACAGAGCTAACGAACGGCTCAATCGGCGCGGACGGCTTTCGCTTTACCAGCTCAGCCGTCGTCGAAGGACGCACTATCGAGATGACCCTGACGGGGGCCGTGCGCGGCCAAGAGATTAGCGGCACGGTCACTTCCGAAATCGGCTCGACGAGTTTTACCGGAACAAGACAGCCTAAGAACAGCGACAAGTAATCCGCCATGAATGATAAGAAAAAAACGTCAATCGTCAACGCGTGAATCTTGAAGAGAGAAAAGCTTTTTGGTCCGCTCAGGATTGATGCGTTTCAAGAATCGCTGATCACTTATCAAGGCTTTTCTGGAGAGAAGGAAATGAGGAAGATAATTGCTCTGATGCTCGCGCTTTCGGTCTTGTGTCTGACAGCGGCAACCGGTGCGCTGGGCCAGAAGTCGAAACAGCGAGAAGAACCGAACGGCGCGGGCGAGACGCTGATACGCAATGCCACTATCCTGACCATCTCGCACGGCACGCTAACCAATTCCGATATTCTCATACGTCGCGAAAAGATTGCCGCCGTCGGACAGAATTTGAAGGCCGCTGCGGGTGCGCGCGTCATTGATGCGACAGGCAAATACGTCATGCCCGGCATCATCGATTGCCACTCGCACTCCATGCTCGATGCCGTCAACGAGCTGACCTATTCCGTCACCTCCATGGCGCGCACGAGGGATGTTTTGAACCCGACAGACCCTGACCTCTACCGCGAACTGGCGGGCGGCGTGACGACGCTCAACCTGCTGCACGGCTCCGGCAATTCCATCGGCGGGCAGAACACAGTCGTCAAGATCAAGTATGGACGGCCCGCCTCAGAGTTTATCTTTCCGGGAGCGCCGCCGGGGATCAAGTTCGCGCTCGGCGAAAATCCCAAGCGGTCCAACTCCACGCCGCAGCCGGGCGCGCAGCGTCGCTATCCGGTCACGCGGATGGGTGTTGAAGAGACGATCCGCGATGCTTTCGTGCGTGCGCGAGACTACAAAAAGAGCTGGGATGAATATCGTGCGGCGCAATCGCGCGGCGAGAAGAATCTGGTCCAGCCGCGCAGGGACTTACAGCTTGAGCCGCTGGTCGAAGTCCTCGAAGGCAAACGCTTCGTACACTGCCACAGCTATCGCGCAGACGAGATACTGATGCTCATCAACGTGGCGAATGAGTTCGGCTTTAAAGTCAGAACCTTCCAGCACGCTCTGGAAGCCTACAAGGTGGCGAAGGAGATCGCAGAGCACGGCGCGGGAGCTTCCATCTTCTCGGATTTCTGGGGCTACAAGATCGAAGCCTACGATGCTATTCCCTACAACGCAGCTATCCTCACGCGCGCCGGAGTCAACGTCTCTGTCAACTCGGATTCGGACGAGCGAGCGCGTCGTCTCAACATAGACGCCGCCAAGATGATGAAGTATGGCGACCTGAGCGAGACGGAAGCTCTCAAGCTCATCACGCTCAACCCGGCCTGGCAGCTAGGCATACAGGACCGCGTCGGCTCGATTGATGTCGGGAAGGATGCGGACCTGGTTATCTGGACCAATCACCCTTTAAGCGTCTACTCGCGCGTCGAAACCACCTTCGTTGACGGCGACATCTTCTTTGACCGCCAGCAGGACGCGGCCCGTCGCCTGGAGCTGCAACGCGAGCGCGCGCAGCTTGAGCAGGCCGAGCCGAATCGCCCGCCCGCGCAGGGCACGTCGCCCTCTGCCCCGCGCCGCCAGCGTCCGAGCGATGAAGATGACGACCAGTGGAACATAGGAGACAGCCAGCCATGAGAACGAGAACTCGCCTCGTCTTTATCTTCTGTTTAGCCTTGCTCGCTCATCTGGCATTCAGCCCTGCGGCTCTGGCTCAGCAGCCCGTGACCGTCACAATCCAGCAGGGCGCGATTGGTCCAACGGGCGTTTACGCGATACGCAATGCGCGCATCATCACCGTCACAGGCCCCTTGATTGAAAACGGCACCGTCATCATACGCAACGGGCGGATAGAGGCTGTCGGTCCAGACGCACCCGTTCCCGCGGGCGCAGAGGAGATAGATGCGCGCGGGCTTAACGTCTACCCGGGGATGATTGATGCGGGCACTTCGCTCGGACTGGTAGAGATTCCAGGCGGCGCATCCGGCACGGTTGACGTGGCCGAAGTCGGCGACTTGAATCCGAATGCGCAGGCCGTCTTCGCCATCAACCCGCACAGCGCACACGTCGCCGTGACGCGTGTCAACGGCATCACGAGCGTCCTCACGCTGCCGACGGGCGGAGTTATCTCAGGGCAGGCGGCCTTGATTAACCTCAACGGCACGACGCCGCGAG
>DASWMI010000142.1:0-2056 GCA_036399835.1 Pyrinomonadaceae bacterium
GCGCTTGGCATCTCGGCCACCGTCATTGACGGCAAAGTGACGCTTATCGGCACGGTGGATACGCCCGACCTCAAACGACAGGCCGAGCGCCTCGTCAAGAGCGTTAAGGGCGTGCAGATTGTCGATAACCAGATTATCGTCTCAGGCGGCATGGAGTAACAGACAGACGGCAGCCGCGCCGGGACACACTTCTCGCCGAACGGAGAGCGACGCGCCCAATAGAGACGACCGAGGCGCGCTCGCTCTCTGCGAGCGATTGGACCAGTCCAAGCTTTTAACAAGAACCCGGAAAGTCTGGAAGACAGGAAGCAAGCGTCCCGTTTGCCAGTGGGGAGGGGAAACGCTCCTGTCTCTTTTCAGTTGGAAGAGGAATCGAAAACAGCCTCAGCGCCTCTTGCCGGTTTGAGACCCCCGCGAGCCTTTTTTAGAGCCTTTCCGACCCGCTGACTTGTTCCCTGCGCCCTTCGAGCGTGAGAGGCTCATCAGCACATTGCCTTCGTCGTCTCTGCGAAAGACCATAAAGTCTCCGGGGCGCGCGCCCATCTGCCTGATGAGCGGCGAGGGCACCTTAGCCCTGGTGATGCCCGCATCATCGGTTATCTTCGCTTGATATTCAGCGCGATCTCTCTTTGCCATATATCTCTCCTCACAAATACAGCCGGAATATGTCAGAGCATTTTTCGACGAACGTCTCTGGGCTTGTCAGCTCTGCTCGGGATTTCTTTCGGCGCAACCGTTAGTGGGAGGCGCGCAGAGCAGGAGTTTCCTTGATGATACGCTTGCGTCTGGTCCTGGCGGGAGTTCTCGCCGGGAGAAGAGATTTGTGGCGGGTTTGCAAAAGATATGCAAGACGCTGGTGTGTGATACCGAGAAGGCGCGCGGCCTGCGTGATGCTGCCTCCGGCCTCCTTGAGGGCCTGGCTAATCAAAAGGGCTTCGGAGTGCCGCTTACCTTTTCCGAAGACCGCATCGGAATCTAAAAGGTGCTGGACGGGCGCGCCTGGCTGCGCCTGTTGATTGATCTCCCGAACTGCCGCGAGCACTTTGTTGGCAGCCCACAGCAAACGGCACAGCACTTCCCTTTCTTGAGACTGGACCAGATGCTCGCCCGCGCGCTCGTAAGCAGCCTGCAACTCGTCTGCCGATAGAGACCCATTTAACTCTTCAAACATCGTCAGCGCAGCCTCGCCTGCGGCCTCTTGCGCGCCCGCGCTCTCTGCCGTCTCGATGGCCTGTTCAAAGGTCAGGCGTGCCAGCGCATGACGGCCCAGCCGCGCCAGCGCCTGGCCCTGAGTCGTCAGTGCTTTCGCCAGCAACGCCTGTTGCCCCTCTTTTTCCAGAGTTCGGATAGCGGCGACAGCCACACGCTCGGCCTCAGCACAACGGCCCTCTGCGATGAGAGCTTGAGCGCGCGTCTGGTCCAAATTCGCGACGCTGTGACGATCCTTCAGATTTGAGAACAGGCGGCGTGAGTGGTCCAGATGCTCTTGGGCTTCCTTAAATCTGCGAAGTTTGAAAAGGAGAGAGCCAAGCTCGCTTTCAACTATGGCGCGGTAGGAGGTGTGGCCGGCCTGCTCAAAATGATAGCTTGCCACGAAATATTCAATCAGGGCGCGGTCCGGATAATCTTCAAGCTTTTCGTATGCGCTGAGATTGAGCAGAACAAGCGCAAGAGTCCTGTGATAGCTGCCTTTGACAAGATGGTTATCGATCTTCTTAAACAGCAGCGCCTCGTTCATCAGTAGGCGCAGGGCCTCGCTGTAGTATCCCGCGGAAGATTCGACGTTGGCCCACACGAGCAGAGCCTTAGCCCTCTCTTCATCATCCGTATCGAAGTGTTCGAGTAAATCTTTGACGATGATACGCGCTTCATTGTACGCGCCTTCATGCCAGTAGCAGACGGCCAACTCCGTCCGAGCCTCTGTGACCTTTTTTGTCTGTCGGATGGATTCAAAAACAGATGTGCTCTGCGTGATGAGATTCTTGGCTGTCTCCTGCGCGTCCGCTGTCTGATTCCGGCTGCCGAGCCAACCGGTCAGGACTCCGACGCGCAAGAG
>DASWMI010000143.1:0-5608 GCA_036399835.1 Pyrinomonadaceae bacterium
GTCCCTCCTGCCGTAGTCTCGACACCATCAACCCGGGCCTGAGAAATTCGGCGGCGGGTCTCGGCGGCATCAACTCGGTCGATCCCAACTTCAAGCCACCCGAGAGCTGGCAGTGGAATTTAACCGTCTCGCGCGAGGTGATGAAGAACACGGTCGCTGAAGTCTCTTATATAGGCAACCATGGTCTGCACATCTGGCGCTTAATCAACGGTAACTACAACGACACGCTGCCGCAGTTCCGTGCCAAGATTGTCCATGATTTCGGTCTTAACCCGACTGCCGACCAGGTTGCTCCTTATCGCCGGTTCGTCGGCGTGCCAAATGTGACGAGGGATGAATCAACGGGCGATTCCAACTATCATGCCTTGCAGGTTTGGATCAATCGTCGCTTCTCTGACGGGCTGGCTTTCCAGACCGCTTACACCTGGTCGCACACAATCAGCAACGTTCCGACGCAGTCCTACATCAGCGCCACGACAGATGTCTTCAACTACGATCTGGACAAGGGCAACTCGGACCTTGACCGCAGGCACATGCTCGTCTTTAACGCGACATACGTCCTGCCCGCTTTCAAGAACTGGGGGCCTGTGGCGAATGCCGTGCTTGGCGATTGGCAGTTTAATACGATTGCCTCTTTCCTGAGCGGCACGCCGATTAACGTCCTCTCCGGGGTCAACACAACGGGGCAGACCAGCGCCACCACGCAGCGACCCAACCTGATTCCGGGAGTGGACCTGTACATACACAACTCGAATGATCCGGTCCAGATTATCAACCCGGCGGCATTTGCCGTTCCTGCCGCGGGGCAGTTCGGCACCCTCGGGCGTAACGTCGTGAGAGGTCCGGGCATTAAGAACGTTGATTTCTCGCTGGCAAAGAACTGGAAAGTCGGTGAGCGTTATGGCCTACAGTTCCGCGCAGAGATGTTCAATGCCTTCAACTTCGTCAATTTCAGAGCGGGCAATGCCAGCCAGGCAGCCGGTCTGATTATCAACACCCTCGGCAGTGGTTTTGGACGTGCCACTTCCACCAGAGGCCCACGCGAGATACAGTTCGGCTTAAAGTTCAACTTCTGATATAGTTCAGCCTAGTTGAATAGTAGACGGAGGGCTTGAAGACTGACGGCCCTCCGTCTAGATTTTTGTTGAGGCTTCAGAAGTCAGGGCAAGCATGCACTTACGTTCGACCCTTCTTCCCCTTTTATTCCTGCTGGTCGGCTTCCAATCGCCACAAGATTCACTCAGGCGGCATTACGAAACGGCGGAAGCGCACAGGCGCGCGGGCAACCTCGGCGCAGCCGAAGCCGAATACAGAGCTATCCTGGCCGAAGCTTACTCCAAGCTGGGGAAAATCTATTCGGCTCAAAAGGATTATTCGCAGGCGGTCGCGGCGCTCGAATCCGCCGCGCTGAATCGGCCCGATGCGCCGGAGGTCTTGATAGATTTAGCGATTGCCTATTTCGAGGCCGGGCAGTACGCGAAGGCCCTCGAACCGCTCGGCAAAGTCCTGTCGCGTGACCCTCAAAGCACGAGCGCGCATCACATGATGGGCAAGACTTACTTCATGCTCGGCGAGTTTGACAAATCCGCGCGCGAGCTGGAAGACGCGCTCAAACTCTCGCCGCGCGATTACGATGTCGCCTACACGCTCTCTCTGGCCTATCTCGCGCAACACAAAGTTGGTCCAGCCCGCCAAATTTTCGACCGTATGCTGGTCGAGCTTGGCGATAAGCCGCAGCTTCGCATCATCTTCGGTCGGGCATATCGGGAGACCGGCTATCTTTCCGAAGCAATCGAAGAGTTTCAAAAAGCCGTCAAGCTCGACCCCAAATTTCCGCGCGCGCATTACTACCTGGGCGTCACTTACATGCTCAAGGAGGGGGCTGCCAAAGTCAAAGAGGCGGCGGAAGAGTTTCAGCTTGAGCTGGCGAACCGTCCCGAAGATTTCTACGGCAACTATTATCTGGGGATTGTTTATATCGTCGAGAGAAAGTGGGAGCTTGCCGTCAGCGCGCTGGAAAAAGCCTCGCGTGTGGACCAGAAAAATCCAGACCCATACTTTTTTCTGGGCCAGGCTTATCAGGGCCTTGAGAAGCACGAGCAGGCGATTGAGGCTCTCAGAAAATCCATCTCGCTCAACCCATCTCTCAGCCACAACGATTATCAGGTGACGACTGCCCACTATCGTCTCGGCCAGTCTTTAATCAAGCTCGGTCGCACCGAAGAGGGCGAGAAAGAGCTGAAAATATCATCGGACTTAAAATCGCAGGGCTTCAAAAGAGACCAGGAAAAGACCGCCACTTATCTACGCTCATCGAACACGCCGGAGCAGGCAGCCAAATTTCCAGAGTTGCCCACAGAGAGCGGTGTCCTGGTCCAGTCTGACGCGCCGGATAAGAAAACCGGCGAAGAACTCAGGACGAGCGCCGCTTACTACGCCAAAGTGGTTGCCAGCGCGCACAATAATATAGGTTTGCTGCGCGCCGAGCAGCAGGACTTTCGCCTGGCCGCGGAGCAATTTGCTCTGGCCGCGCGGTGGAATCCGCAACTCGACGGCGTTAACCTTAACCGTGCGCTCGCCGCTTTCAAATCCGAGTGGTACAAGATCGCCATCCCGCTGCTCGAAGCCGAATTGAAAGCCAACCCAAACAGTATCGCTGTCAAAAAACTTCTGGGCCAGAGCTATTTCATGACGGAAGATTACGCGCGCGCCTCCGCTCTTTTGACTGATGTCATCTCCACCACCCCTGGCGAAGTTGGCCTCTACTACATGCTCTCGCTTTCGCTCATCAAGCAGGGAAAAAAAGAGATGGCCGACCGCGTCATCAAGCAGATGGTCTTGATGGGCGGCCAAAACCCGCAGCTACACATCCTGCTCGGGCAGGCATACTACGCGCAGGGCGAGACGCCGCGCGCACTCGAAGAGTTGCAGGCAGCTTTAAAACTCGACGCCAGGGTGCGAATGGCGCATTACTATTCGGGGCTTATTTATCTCAAGATGGGAAAGCTCGACGAGGCCGCGCGTGAGTTTGAGGCAGAGCTTGGCATCAATCCTGATGACATTCAGGCCAGATATAATCTGGCCTTCGTTCTACTCACGCACCAGCAGACCGAGCGCGGACTGAGGTTGATGAGAGATGTCGTCAGGCTCAAGCCGGATTTCGCCGATGCCTATTACGAGCTGGGCAAGGCTCTGCTCCAGAAGGGCGAGATTAAGGAGGCCGTCGAGAGCCTCGAAACAGCCGTCAGGCTTGGTCCGGAAAAGCCTCACGTACATTACCAGCTAGGGCGCGCTTATCTGACCGCCGGGCGCAAGGCAGAAGGCGAAAGCCAACTGGAAATCTCCAGGACGCTCAAAGAGAAAGAGCGAAAGCAGAGCACTCCATAAGCTTTCGTGAGGTACTCAGTTTTGCCTGCAAGGACATTTCGTTTCATCTCGCCGCTCATCATCCTGGCGCTTTCAATCTCATTTCCGCTCGCAAGTCTCGCCGTTGTAGAGGTCCGCTTCACGGATATTACGGCTGAGGCCAGGATAACTTTCAAACATGTCGCCTCGCCTGAAAAGAAGTACCTGGTCGAGTCCATGAGCGGCGGGCTGGCCCTCTTCGATTACGACAGGGACGGCTACCAGGACATCTATTTCGTCAACTCGCTCTCGGTTGACCTCTTGAAATCCGGCGAGAAGACCAGAAGCGCTCTCTATCACAACAACGGCGACGGCACCTTTACGGACGCGACCGAGAGAGCCGGTGTCGGCGACATCGGCTGGGGCATGGGAGCGGCTGTCGGCGACTACAATAACGATGGCTTTGACGATCTCTACGTGACCTGCCTCGGTCAAAACCATCTCTTCAAAAATAACAGCAACTCTACCTTTACGGATGTCACCAAAACGGCGGGCGTCGCAGACCCGCGCTGGTCCACAGGCGCTGCCTTCCTGGATTACGATAACGATGGCAGGCTGGACCTCTTCGTCGCCAACTACGTGGATTTCGACATCAAGAATTTGCCGGAGTTCGGTAAAGACAAGACCTGCCAGTATAAAGGAATTCCAGTGCAGTGCGGCCCGAGGGGGATGCCCGGGGCGGGCGATTCGCTCTATCACAACAACGGCGACGGGACTTTCACAGAGGTCTCGAAAAAAGCCGGTCTCGAAGACCCCAACGGCTACTTCGGGATGGGCGTTATTTGCAGCGACTTTGACGAAGACGGATGGATGGATATTTTTGTCGCCAACGATTCATCGCCGAACTTTCTCTATCACAACAGGGGAGACGGAACATTCAAAGAGATAGGATTTACTTCCGGCACGGCGGTCAACGAGAATGGGAGCGAGCAGGGCAGCATGGGCGTCACCGTCGGCGATTACGACCACGACGGCAAACTTGACATCTTTGTCTCCAACTTCGTTGACGAATACAACACGCTCTATCACGGCGAAGGCCGACTCGGCTTCGCAGATGTCTCATACGCCGCCAAGCTCGCCGCCATCAGTTATCCTTACGTCGGATGGGGGACCAAGTTTTTCGACTATGACAACGACGGGTGGGTGGACCTCTTTATCGCCAACGGTCATGTTTACCCGCAGCTCGAAAATTATCGCCAGCGCAAGCTGGTCCATAAAAATAACCGCGACGGAACTTTCACGGAAGTCGCCGAACAGCTCGGCGCGCCGCTTCTGGAAAAGCGCGCCAGCCGTGGTGTCGCCTTCGGAGATATAGATAACGATGGCGACGTTGACCTAATCATCGCGGACCTTGACGGCCCGGCCCAACTGCTCCGCACAGACCTCTCCAACAACAACAATTCCGTGCTCATTAAAACCGTGGGAGTAAAGAGCAATCGCGCGGGGATAGGGGCGCGCGTCAAAATCGTTTCCGGGAATTTAACGCAAGTAGAAGAGGTCCACAGCGGCGGCAGCTATATCTCGCAAAGCGATCTGAGACTTCATTTCGGTCTTGAGAAGCGGACCAGAATTGATCTGATAGAGATACGCTGGCCGAGCGGCACGGTTGATAGGGTGACCAACGCGAATGTGAACAAGATACTGACAGTTAAAGAGGGTCAGGGTATCATCGAGCAGAAGGATTTCAGGAATCTCTCGCGGCGTTGATTTCGACGATGAGCTTATGAAACGCGGCAACTCAACACGGAAACGCTTGGGACACCGGGAGCAGACGAAAGCTGGCGTATCGTTCAACCCTCTCTGCTTCCTGCGTGTGCTCTCTGCCCCCATGTTGAATCGCGGGCTGCTCTCTCTGCAAGCCGTCCTCGCGCTTCTCTTCATGCTGGCTGCACACACCGCACAGGCCCAGGAGAACAGAGCTTCGGGGCGGCTCGAACGCGCGGCGGCGCTCATCAGCGATAATCGGACCGCAGAGGCAGAGCAGCAGTTAAATGAGCTGCTCAAAGGTAAGCCTGACGATGCTCTCGCGCTCAATCTGCTCGGCACTATCCGAGCCAAGCAGGGCAGGATGGATGAAGCTGAAGCTCTTTTCTCGCGCGCCGTCCGTCTTGATAAAGAGTTGATCGGGGCGCACATGAATCTGGCCTATCTCTATTTGCTCAAGGGCCTGCCGGATAAAACAGCTTTCGAGCTAAAGGAAGTG
>DASWMI010000144.1:0-5883 GCA_036399835.1 Pyrinomonadaceae bacterium
TTTGCCAAGATGAAGATTCACCCGACGGTCGGCGGCGACATTCTCAAGCGCGTCGGCTTTCCTTATCCGGTCGAAGACATCGTTCGTTATCATCACGAGAAATGGGACGGCACGGGTTATCCCAGAGGCTTGAAGGCCGAGAAGATTCCTCTGGTCGCACGCATCATCTCGGTCGTGGATTTTTATGACGCGACGCGCTGCGACAGACCTTATCGCAAGGGCATGACGCGCGAAGATTCGCTCGCGCTGCTGCGCAAGATGGCAGGCTCTTCTTTTGACCCGAAGGTCGTTGACCTTTTCGTCATTCATGTTGAGAGATTCGATCACCTCATCGCCACGCAGGACATACAGGAACAGGTGCCTTCAGAGGACGACGACTTCATGAACAACGCGCGGCCCGATGCCGGGCTGGCTTCGGACGTGCTCGGCTCGCCCGACGACGTTTCAGGCTTCCGCACCATCACGGAAGCGCAGCGCGAAGTCTTCGCCCTGCATGAAATCGCGCAGACCATAGGCTCATCCCTCAACCTGCAAGATACAGTCACGCTCGTCTCCAGCAAGCTGCGGGCTATCGTTCCGTTTGACACCTGCATCATCTTTCTGGTCAATGACAAGTCGGGCAAGGCCACTGCGGCTCATGTCGCGGGAGACAACGCGGAGAACTTTTCGCGCCGCCGGATGAGCATCGGAGACGGCATTACCGGATGGGTCATTGCCAACGCGCGCTCTATGTGTAACGCCTCGCCGGAGCTGGATCTGGTGGGCGTGCCTGAAGAGATCGCCAAGAATTATCGCGGCGTGCTCGTCTCTCCGCTGATACGCGAAGACGGAGCGTTCGGCGCGATTACTCTTTACTCCAAGAGCCGCACGTCCTACACGTCCGAGCACGTGCGCCTGCTCGAATCCGTCTGCCAGCACGCCTCTTCTGCGCTCAACAACGCGCTGACGTTCGAGAGGACAAAGGAGAGCGCCCTGACAGACACGCTGACGGATTTGCCCAATGCGCGTGCTTTCTACATGATGCTCGAACAGCGCATCGCCGAATGCCAGCGCTTGAATAAAGAGTCGCTCGCGGTCATCAGCATGGACCTCGACGACTTTAAGAAAATCAATGATGCTTACGGGCACGCGGTCGGCGACCGTATGCTGGCCTCCGTCGCGGCTGTGATTAGAAAAGAGCTGAGGCAGATGGACGTGCTCACGCGTTATGCCGGAGATGAGTTCGTCGCCATCATGCCGATGGCCTCCAGCGTGATGGCCTCGCTGGTCGTCGAGCGCATACGCTCAGCCGTCGAGTCACAGAAATTCCAGGTGCGCACTGGCAAGACCACTGGAATCACGCTCAGTATAGGCGTCTCCTGCTTCCCCGTTGACGGCGAGACGACTGAAGAACTGCTGACGGCAGCCGCACGCAACATGCAGCATGACAAGCACGCGCGCAAGGCTGTCCTGGCGATGGCCGATAACAATTCCGCCACCTCCATCGACATGTACAGGTAAAATACTTCTCCCTTCATCTTCAAGGCGCACGCTACTCTCTTTCGGTAGCGTGCGCCTTTCTCTTTTCAAGTACGCCCTTTTGCACGCGAGTCGTACTATCGCTTATAATCCAGACCGCCAAGCAATCAGGTTTTACGAGAGACCATCATTTCGGCGCAGGCCGACGCGGCCCGGTCCGTAAAGTTTTGCCGACTCCTCCTGCGCGCGACCACGGCCCTGAACGGCCAAGAGATAATCTCTATGAGCAAACAAGCCACGCAAAAGAGATCGCGCGCCGCGACGGAAGAATCGGCTGGCGTCGCCGAACAGGAAGCGCCCGAAACGGTTGACGCCGCGCAACTGGACCAGGAGCACGAGGAGCAAAAGCAGCAACAGCGCGACCGCATGGAGGCGCTTGACCGCGAGACGCTGCTGGACCTGCTCTACAAGATGCTGCTCGTTCGCCACTTCGAGGAGAAATCGGCTGAAAGCTATAGCCTCGGCAAGATTGGCGGCTTCTGCCACCTGTACATAGGCCAGGAGGCGGTCGGCATCGGAGCGATTTCCGTCTTGCGGCAGGATGACTATGTGTTGTCGAGCTATCGTGACCACGGGCTGGCGCTCGCCAAAGGCATGACGCCCGAAGCCTGCATGGCCGAACTCTATGGCAAGGCCACCGGATGCTCCGCAGGTAAAGGCGGCTCGATGCACTTCTTCGATGCGAAGGTTAATTTCCTCGGCGGGCACGGCATCGTCGGCGGGCAGATTCCGCTCGCCACAGGGGTCGCCTTCGCCAGCAAGTATCAGGGGACGGATAAGGTCACGCTCTGCTTTTTCGGCGAGGCGGCGGTCAATCAGGGCGCATTTCACGAGTCGCTGAATATGGCCCAACTCTGGAAGCTTCCCTGCATCTACATCTGCGAAAACAACATGTACGGGATGGGCACTTCGCTTGAGCGCGCCATGTCGCTACAGGATATTTCGCAGAAGGCTCCTGCTTACGAGATGGCTTCGGAATTCGTTGACGGGATGGACGTGCTCGCGGTGCGCGAATCGGTCCAGCGCGCCGTCGAGCGAGCGCGCAAGGATTATCTCCCGACGCTGCTTGAAGTGCGCACCTATCGCTTTATGGGCCACTCCATGTCAGACCCCGGCAACTATCGCACCCGCGCCGAGATTGAAAAGTACCAGCAGCGCGACCCCATCAAGCTTTTCACGGCGAGCCTCAAAGAGCAGGGATTGATTGACGACGCGGTTCTCGCAGAGATTGACGCGCGCACGCGCGAGGCGGTCGAGCGCGCTCTTCGTTTCGCAGACGAAAGCCCCGAACCCGCGCCCGAAGAGCTTTACACGGATATTTACGCTAGTCCAATCGTGACAGGTAACGTGTGACAGGTGACAGGAAAGAACAAGGGATTTATCTTGTCACCTGTGACCTGTCACCTGTCACCCGTCACTGAGGTATATCAATGGCCGTCATGACCATCCGCGAGGCACTCAACCAGGCGATGCGCGAAGAGATGCTGCGCGACGAGAGCATCTTTTTGATGGGCGAGGAGGTCGCAGCCTATCAGGGCGCGTACAAGGTGACAAAAGGACTGCTCGAAGAGTTTGGCGAGAAGCGCGTGATTGACACGCCGATTACGGAGCTTGGCTTTGCCGGTCTGGGCGTCGGCGCGGCGATGGTCGGCCTGCGCCCCGTCGTCGAGTTTATGACCTTTAACTTCTCCATCCTGGCAACCGACCAGATTATCAACTCCGCCGCCAAGATGCTCTACATGTCAGGCGGGCAGTTCAAGATTCCCATAGTCTTTCGCGGGCCTAACGGCTCTGCCTACCAGGTCTCTTCGCAGCACTCGCAGGCGCTCGAATCATGGTACGCCTACTTTCCCGGCCTCAAGGTTGTCATGCCCTCGACCCCCGCAGATGCCAAGGGACTTTTGAAGAGCGCCATACGCGATGACGACCCAGTGATTTTTCTTGAGCAGGAACGCATGTATGGCAACAAGGGTGAAGTGCCCGATGACCCTGACTTCATCATCCCGCTTGGCGTGGCCGACATCAAGCGAGAAGGGACGGACTGCACTATCGTCGCACGCTCTCTGATGGTCCCGGTCGCGCTCAAGGCCGCCGAAGAGCTTGAGAAGCAGGGCGTCCAATGCGAAGTGGTTGACCCGCGCACGATTCGCCCGCTCGACCTTGAGACGATTATCAATTCCGTCAAGAAGACTAACCGCGCCGTCGTCGCCGAAGAGTCGCATCCTTTTTGCAGTATCGGCGCGGAAATCTCCGCAGCTATTACGGAACGCGCCTTCGATTATCTGGACGCGCCCGTCAAGCGGCTCTCAGGCGCGGACGTGCCCATGCCCTACGCTAAAAATTTAGAGAAGCTCGCCATTCCCGGCGTCGAACAGCTCATCGCCGCAGTGCGCGAAGTGGCCTATTTGGATTAAGTAAAAGGAAAATTCTGATGGCAATCCAGGTCGTGATGCCCAAGCTGTCGCCGACGATGGAAGAGGGACAGTTGTCGCGTTGGCTCAAGCAAGAGGGCGATAAGGTCGAGATGGGCGAGCCGCTCGCGGAGATTGATACCGACAAGGCGACGATGGAGATGCAGGCTCTGGGCGCGGGCGTGCTGCGCAAGATTCTCATAGGCGAGGGCGAATCCGCGCCGCTCGGCCAGCTCATAGCCATCATCGGCGAGCCTGATGAAGACATCTCGGCTCTCTTGACCCAGGCAGGCTCACCACAGGCCGCCGCCTCCAACAAGGAGCGCATAGAGGAATCCGTCTCGGCTGGCGGCTCTTCCGGCGCGCAGCAGGAGTTGGCGAGCGTCGTCGCGGAGGGAGACCGCACGCAGGCGACGATGCAGGGCGAGCCTCTCAAGGGCGATGTCGGCGGCGCTCCCTCGCCGTCCGCGCAGAAAACGGCGGCGGGCGGTGAAGGCGGCGCGGCTTCCCCTTCAGGCAATGGCGCGCAGGGCGGCGAGCGCATGATCGTTTCCCCCATTGCCGCGCGCATGGCGGCGGAAGCTGGCATCAACCTGCGCTCGATTGCGGGAAGCGGGCCGGGCGGTCGCATCATCAAGCGAGACATTGAAGCCGCCATGAAGGACGCGCAAGCCCCCGCGCAGCAACCCGCAACGCAGCAGAGCGCGACTCAAACTCCGACACGCCACCTGCGCGCGGTCGAAGCCGGCGCACAGCAGCCCGCGCCGCAGCCGTCCGCGGAAGGCCCCGCGCCCTTTTACGACGAGCCGGCTTCTATTATGCGACAGACCATCGCGCGCCGCCTCGTCACTTCGATTGGACCAATCCCGCACTTCTTCCTCACGACCGAGATTGAGATGGAGAGGGCCGCAGACCTTCGTCGTCAGCTTAATGAGCTTAACCCTGAAACAAAGCTCAGCCTCAACGATCTCATCATCAAGGTCGCGGCCCACGCGCTAATTCAACACCCGCAGGTCAACGCTTCATTTCAGGAGAAGACGATTCGCTATTACCAGCGCGCGGACATAGGCGTCGCGGTCGCCATCGAAGACGGACTGATTACGCCCGTCATACGCGGGGCTGAGCGAAAATCCATCACGGAGATTGCGCGCGAAGTCGTTGAGCTGGCCGAGCGCGCGCGTGCGCGCAAGCTCATGCCTGAAGAATACACGGGCGCGACCTTCTCCATCAGCAATCTTGGCATGTTCGGGATTGATGATTTTACGGCGGTGATTAATCCGCCGGAGGCTGCCATCCTCGCCGTCGGGGCGATGACTGAGAAAGCTGTCGTCCGTGACGGAGCGGTGACTGTGCGGCAGATGATGCGCGTCACGATGTCCTGCGACCATCGCGTGGTGGACGGCGCAAGCGGCGCGCGTTTTCTTCAAACCTTCAAACGCGTCCTTGAGAATCCGCTGCTTCTGATTGCCTGATGGCTTCAACAGGCGTCAGCGCGAAGACAGGGGGGCGCGGGAATCCTTTAGCCCCGCATCTTGCTCTGATTATGGTCCAGTTGATGTTCGGCTCCTGGCCCATCTTCGGCAAGATCGCTTTGCGCGCTCTACCTAGCACGGGCCTCGTCGCCTTTCGCACGGCGGGCGCGGCCGTCGCCTTTATCTTTCTGCAACGTTTCTTCGGGCGAGTTCAGATTAAAGAGAAAGCCGATTACGCTCGCCTGGCGCTTTACAGCCTGCTCGGCGTCGTCCTCAACCAGTTTCTCTTTGTCAAAGGACTCTCGCTCTCGACGGCCATCAATAGCACTCTGCTCGGCACGACGATTCCCGTCTTTACGCTGCTCATCAGTATTCTGCTCGGCTACGACCGCGCATCTTTGAGGCGAGTCGCGGGTATCGCTCTGGCTGCCAGTGGCGCCGTTTATCTGCTCGACCCCTTTCGCGCAGACTTTTCCGGCGGC
>DASWMI010000145.1:0-9888 GCA_036399835.1 Pyrinomonadaceae bacterium
CACTGCTCACTCTTCTTTATGCGGCGTCTGCTTTTTCGCTTCGCATTGCTTGACACATCATCATTTGGACGTGTACATTGCCATCCTACCCGGTCAAGCGGCCAGTGGTAGTCGGACCAAGCAGGTGACTACGGGCAGGACGGAAATCGAAACACATTCATCCTCCATTTCCAAATCATACGGCTCGCACCTTCGCCTCAGCTTCTCGACTACGACCAGAGCGCAAAATAGCATTCAGAAGAAAAGGCCGCAGCAGAACACCGCTTGTGCACCATAATGCATGCGCGGTGCTTTCGGGTGTCGGGGTTGGCGTGGTAAGCTATCCGGCAAACGCCACAATCTTTTTCGAGGAGTCCGATAGGAATCTGCATGTCCACCGAAGAAACCAAGCCGCAAGCCGGCGAGGCTAACAACAACCAATCTTCAACCGGCGACGCCCAGCACACCTCGCCGCAAGCCAGCGAACAGAGCGCAGCCGCACCACCAACGCAGCCCGCCACACCGACGCCGAGCGCGCCCGCACAGACGGGGGCTTCCGCATCTCCCGCCATGTCGAGCGACGCGGCGGCTGATGATGACGACGAGCAGGGCGGCAGCACCATGGATTTCGGCCAACTACTGGACCAGTTCGAGCAGGAGCAGGCCGGTTTTCAAGAAGGCGAAGTCGTGCGCGGCACGGTCATCGGCATCACTGAGCGCGGCGTGGTCATTGATTTCGGTTACAAGTCAGAGGGCATCGTGCCGCAGGCGGAGTTTATGGATAAGGGCCAGCTCGCGGTCAAGCCCGGCGACGAAGTTGACGTGCTCGTCAAGAGCATGGAATCGAGCGAGGGCTTTCCGGTCCTCTCTCGCGCCGACGCCGTGCGGATGAAAGCCTGGGACGATCTCGAAAAGGCTTACGCTGAAGGCAGACCCATCAAGGGGCGCGTCACGGAGCGGATCAAGGGCGGGCTGCGCGTGGAGATTGACGGCATCGCGGCTTTCCTTCCAGGCTCGCAGGTGGACGTGCGCCCCGTGCGTAACCTCGACTCGCTGCGCAACCAGGAGATCGAAGCCAAGGTCATCAAGCTCAATCGCAAGCGCTCGAACGTCGTGCTCTCGCGCAAGGCTGTCATCGAAGAACAGAACTCTGATAAGAAGGGCGCGACGCTCAGCCAGATTGAAGAGGACATCATCGTCGAGGGCCAGATTAAGAATCTGACGGACTATGGCGCATTCGTTGATCTCGGCGGTATTGACGGGCTGCTTCACGTGACGGATATGTCATGGGGACGGCTTCAGAACCCGGCTGAGCTATTCAAGGTCGGTGATAACGTACAGGTCAAGGTCTTAAAGTTTGATAAAGACCGCGAGCGCGTCTCTCTGGGCTACAAACAGCTCGTGCCCGACCCCTGGCAGAGCGTCGAAGAGCGCTATCCGATTGGCAAGCGCCTCCAGGGCAAGGTGGCGAGCGTGACGGATTACGGCGCTTTCATAGAGCTTGAGCCGGGCGTCGAAGGACTGGTCCATGTTTCGGAGATGAGCTGGTCCAAACGCGTCAAGCATCCATCGAAGCTGGTCAACGCCGGCGATGATGTAGAAGTCGAAGTGCTGAGCATTGACCCGAAAGCGCGCCGCATCAGCCTGGGCATGAAGCAGGTCCAGAATAATCCCTGGGATACGCTGCACGAGCGTTATCACATCGGCGACCGCGCGCGTGGGCGTGTACGCAACCTGACAGACTTCGGCGCATTTATAGAGATTGAAGACGGCGTTGATGGGCTGGTCCATGTCTCGGACATCTCCTGGACCAAGCGCATTAAGCATCCGGGCGAAATCCTGAAGAAGGGCCAGGAGATAGAAGCCGTCATCACGAGCATAGACACGGAGAACCGCCGTCTGTCGCTCTCGATCAAAGACCTTGAGCCGAACGCCTGGGATCGCTTCGTGGCGGAGCACAAGCCGGGCGATGTCGTGCGCGGTAAGATTGCGCGCTTCGCCAACTTCGGCGCCTTCGTCGAGCTGGCGGACAATCTTGAAGGGCTGTGTCATATCTCGGAGCTTTCGGACCAGCGTGTGGATAAGCCTGAAGATATAGTGCAAATCGGGCAGGAGATGGACTTCAAGATTCTGAGGATTGATGCCGAGGCCAAGAAGATAGGTCTCTCGGCACGCTCGGTCGGCAAGGACGAGCCGGTCCTGGATACCAAGCAGTATTCGACGGAAGTCGGCAGCGGGATGGCTTCTCTCGGAGAGTTGGCCGATTTCTTCAATAAAGGCGGCTCAAACGAAGGCCGCGAATAAAGATAAGCAAAAAAGGCCGAAGGAAAAGGTAAAAGCAGGGAACTCTGACATCCCTGCTTTTACCTTTTTCCATTTTAATTTTGCGTTAAGCTATTGGCTGCGAGTCGTTTAAGTCTTGCGGGAGGTCGCCTCTTTCTGCTACTGTACGAGATCAGCGGTAGAGCTTGCTGACGAGAGCCTTTGCCTTTGATTTTGGACCAGACGGGTCTTTGTGGCTGACCGAAAAAGCCTTTGCCAGACAGGAGTGAGGTGAACAGCATGACGAAAGCAGAACTGGTTGAAGATGTCGCGAAGGCGGCTGAGTTGACCAAGAAGGATGCCGAGCGGCTCGTGGAGATTGTCTTCGAGAGTATTATCGAAACTCTCAACAAGGGCGAAAAGATAGAGCTGCGCGGCTTCGGCAGTTTTCGCGTGCGTGAGCGCGGCGCACGTCGTGGTCGTAATCCAAAGACAGGCGACCCCGTCAGTATTCCGGCCAAGCGCGTCCCGTATTTCAAGCCCGGCAAGGAACTCAAAGAGCTAATCAACGAAGAGACGTTTTCTGCCGCGCCCTCGCCGGATGGAAACACAACCGCCGACGAGAACACCTCCACCGCTGGCACAGCCGATTCTTCATCCGCGCTTCCCGACGATATACGAGAATAAAACTGAAGCGCCCGCTCTGTCCTCCGCCGCTCGCTTGCGACGTGGATAATCCGACGCCTGCGGTTCTTTAATTCATCCAACCGAGAGGGCCTTGAGGGGAAGAAGTCGTGGACCATCTATGGAGTCCCTGGCGTTACAAGTATATCAATGCAGGCCAAGAGGAGACTGAACCCTCTTGCGTCTTCTGCGCGCTCCGCGACGAGCCTGCCGAAGCAGACGAACGCAACTATATCCTACATCGCGCCGGACACAACTTCATCGTCCTCAATCTCTATCCATACATCAGCGGCCATCTTCTCATCATCCCGTTCGAGCACCTGTCGGACCTGGATGCCGCGCCGAAAGAGACGACGGATGAGATGATGGATTTGACCAAGCGCTGCCAGACGGCCTTGCGCGCAGCCTATCACCCGCAGGGCTTCAACATAGGCATGAACCTGGGCCGCGCCGCAGGGGCCGGAGTCGCCGACCACTTTCACCTGCACATCATGCCTCGCTGGACCGGAGATACAAACTTTATGACTACGGTCGGCGAAGCGCGCGTCCATCCCGAAGACCTCGCCACGACATACGCCAAGCTGCGCGGCCATTTTCAGTAACGACGCGAGACCAACGCAGCCGCCCCGCCAGGACTTTGAGTAGCCACATGAGCATCAATAATATCAACGACGTGAGCTTTCGTCCGGCAACGAATGATGATCTGGACAGAATCACGAAACACATCTCCGGCATCCTCTCGGAGTATGGCTTGAATTTTGAGCCGGAGGCGAAGGACGCGGACCTCAAAGACATCGAAGGCAACTACCAGGAGCGCGGCGGTCTCTTTGAAATCATGGAGGATGCGGAAGGGAATCTGCTCGGCACGGTCGGCCTCTATCCTCTGGACCAGGAGAGCTGCGAGCTGCGCAAGATGTATCTGGCTCCGAAGGCGAGAGGCCGTGGTCTCGGCAAGCAAGCGCTTGAACGCACTATCAATCAGGCGCGCGCTCTTGGTTTTAAAATCGTGACTCTGGAAACTGTGAGCGTCTTAAAGGAAGCGATAAATCTTTACACACGCTTCGGATTCGTGCCCGCCAAGACCCGGCACGTCTCCGCGCGCTGCGACCAAGCCTATATCCTCAAGCTGACAGAGTAGATTGGTCCACTAGCCCCTCAAGCCAACCATCAAACCCGAAGCGCCCGCGAGCCAGCCTCTCATCAAACTCTGACGCGGAAGCCTCGCCGAAGCTCTCTCATTAACCTTGATCTGCGCTCAACGCTTCGTCGTGGCCTTGCGCGTCAAGGCTTCATCTTCAACCTCGCCGCCGCGATTAATCGGAATCTCTGAAGCCCTGCTGTAGGTCACGCCGCGCTCTTCCGTGTCAAGCTCGGGTTGAGGCAGGGGCGGGAGCGCGCCTGTCATCGGCGGAGGATTAAAGCCCGGATAGTCTATGCGCGCGTGATAGATGGCCGTCAGCGCGGTGATGATGGCCTCGCGTATGGTCGTCACCTCGCGCAGCGTGACGTTGCACTCGTCAAGCTGCCCGTCGCTGATAATGGCATCAATAATCTTTGTCACGATGAAGCGTATGTTTTCGGGGTCAGGCCGTGCGAGCGAGCGCGCGGCTGCCTCGCATGAATCCGCGATCATCATGATGGCGGCCTCTTTGAACTGCGGCTTCGGACCAGGATAACGAAACTCCGTCTCGTCCACCTCTTCGCCCTCGGCGGCCTGTGCCTGTGCTTTGCGCAGAAAGAAGTGCAGGGTACGCGTGCCGTGATGTTGAGGGATAAAGTCAGCTATCTGCGGCGGCAGGCCGATCTCTTTCGCGAGCTTGATGCCGTAGGAAACGTGGCTCGTGATGATGCGTGCGCTCTGCGTCGGGCGCAGGCGGTCGTGCGGGTTGTCGCCGTGCTGGTTCTCGACGAAGTATTCGGGCGCGGCCACCTTGCCTATGTCGTGATAAAGCGCGCCGATACGTGCCAGCAGCGGATTCGCTCCGACGGCGCGGCAGGCTTCCTCTGCCAGTTGGCCCACGGCGTGCGAGTGCTGGTTAGTTCCGGGAGCGCGCAAGGCTAGTTGGCCCAATACGGGCAGGTCTGCGTTTGACAGCTCAAGGAGCTTGACATCCGTCAGGATGCCGAAGAGCGATTCGTTGACGGGGAGTCCGCCCGCCGTGAACATCGCCGTCAGGATGCCGCCGAGCAGACCGCAGCCTGCGGCGAGCAGGATGGTATTGAGCGTCAGCGGTTGTTGCCCGTAAGCGAGCACGGCGACGGCCATCAAAGCGTTGATGCCGCCAACGACCAGACCCGCCAGCGTCACGGACTGACGCTCTCGATAGCGCCCGATTCCGTAGATGGCCGCGGAAGAGGAGACGACCGCATAGAAGGCCATAGGCACGCCGCTCGGCGCGAGCAAGCCTGCGAAGAGGGCCGTCACCAGCGCGGTTAATAGAGCTAGCTGCGTGTCTGCCAGGAGCGTGACGAGGAGCGCAGAGGCCGCGAAGGGAATCGCAAAGTCCCAGACGGTCGGGTCATTGATGGGCGCGTGCGCGCTCTGCGCGGCGATACTGTCGGCCAGCGCAAAACCCACGCGCAGGAAAAGCGTCTCGATGACGATGGCCGAGCCGATCAGCGCATAAGCTTTGTGCGGCGGCAGCGTCATGGAGCTTCTGTGCTCGACAAACTTCCAGGCGGCCCAGAAGAGCGCGCTGACAAAGAAGAGTAAGCCGAAGAGATGATGCCAAGGTCTGCCGGTCCGCCCGTAACCGCGTATGGCTGCAAACTGCGCGAGCATGTGCTGCGTGACGGTATCGCCATCGCGCGCCACGACCTGATTGCGCTTGAGTGAGAGAGCAGAGGGGACGACCTTGTTGGCCGCCGCCGTCTGCGCCGCCTCGGTCGCGGCCTGATTGTAAACTAGGGTCGGCTTGAGGAGTGGCGAAATCGCTGAAGACAGGGCGGTCTGTTCTTCTGTGGTCCAGCCCTTGAGCTGCGAGATACGCATCCATAGATTGTGCTGAGCAGAGGAGAGGGGCGTGAGGCGTGTCTGCGGCAGAGGTAGAATCGTCTCCGTGCCCGTGTTGGTATCAAGAAGCGAGATTTCCTGCTTGAGATGTTCGGCGGCGCTGTCTTCGTAAATGTAACCGTCTTCGACTTCGCGGATAATCTTCGTCAGGCTTTCAAGGTCTGGGGCATTAAAACGATGCGCGGTGATAGCGCGAGCCACCTCCTGTCCTCCCGGGCCGGACCAGTTTACCTCCTTCTTATCCGCAGAACTCTTAATCGTCTCAGACTGTTTCTGCAAATCCTCCCAGCCCCGGCGAAACTCGCGGGCCGCGCTTTCGCCGCGCGACGGGTCGTAATTGAAGATCGGGCGAATCGCTTCCCTAGCTGCTACCTTGCGCCGGTCCGTCTCCGTCAGGTCCACCCCGGCGATGTCCGCGGGCGCGATGACCGTGCGACGAACCACGTCGCCTTCCTTGTAAGTCTCGACCAGACCTCTGGAAACGCTGGTTGTGAGCAAGAGGGTCGTGACGATGACGAGAAGAGTAAAGCCTGCGAAGAAGCGCGCGGTCGGCGAGAGCCAGTTGAGTGGACGGGCCAGGAGCGCCAGCAATGCGTTGCGTGCTCTCGTCAGTCTTGAGGTAAAACGTGGGCGACGTTTGCTCATGCTAATTATGCGCGGCGTACTCCAGTTGCTCCTCGCTTTCAGATGGTTTGTGACCGTCGTCCTGGTCCAGCAGGTTGCGAGCGAGGATAGCGCCGATTCTTTCCAGCATGGGCCGCAGGCTCTGCTGGTCCACGGCGGAGACGGCGACGCAATCGCGCGAGCCTTGCTGCGAAGCTTCGCGCAGGATGGCCTTGATTGTGGGCGCGTCCAGAAGGTCCGCCTTGTTAAAGACGACGAGGCGCGGAATCTCTCCGATGTGTAGCTCGCTCAGGATTCTTTCGACCGATTCGAGCTGCTGCGGCCAGCGTGGGTTGGCGGCATCAACCAGGTGTATGAGAAGGTCGCTGTCTGTAATCTCTTCGAGCGTGGCGCGGAAGGCTGCGAGCAGGTCGGGCGGAAGGTCTCGTATAAATCCGACGGTGTCGTTGATGATGACTTCCTGCTCGTGCGGCAGTCGCAAACGCCTGGAGGTCGGGTCGAGCGTGGCGAACATGCGCTGCTCTGCGTGAACCTTGCTCGCGGTCAGAGTGTTGAGCAGAGTTGATTTGCCAGCGTTCGTGTAGCCGACGATGGAGATGATGGGAAGCTCTCGGCGCGTGCGTTCCTTGCGGCGCTCCTGCCTGCGTTGGCGCAGGTGCTCGATCTCTTTTTCGAGGCGATGAATACGGTCGCGGACGCGGCGGCGGTCTGTTTCTAGTTTGGTTTCACCCGGACCACGCCCGCCGATGCCGCCTGCGAGTCTTGAGAAGGCTGAGTCCTGACCGACGACGAGGCGCGGCAGTAGATATTTTAACTGGGCCAGCTCGACCTGTATCTTACCCTCGCGCGACTGCGCGCGCTGAGCGAAGATGTCCAGAATCAACTGTGCGCGGTCAATGACTTTAAGATCGGTCTCGGCGGAGACGGAGCGCACCTGCGCTGGCGACAGCTCGCGGTCGAAGACGATGAGGTCTGCGCCTAATTGAAGCGCGCGCACGAGCAGCTCTTCCAGCTTACCCTTGCCGAGGACTGTGCGCGGGTCAATCGCCGTGCGCCGCTGGATAATGCGGTCGAGGACGATGACGCCAGCCGAAGAGGCCAACTCGCTCAGCTCGTCCATGGATTCCTGCGCTTCTATGAGCGAGCCTGTGTTGACGCCGACCAGAATCGTGCGGTCGCGTCCTTCTGCGCGGCGGGCAGTGCGGCGATTGCGCGCCATCTCTTCTTCGAGCGAATTGATGAGCGCGAGGAAATCAACATCTATCTGCGAAGGGTGTCCCGCGGGGAGAAAGGCGTAGGGTGCTGCCTGTTGGCCCGCGTCCAGCTCTGCGGCGGTAGTCGGCAGCAGATGCGCCGCACGCACAAGGTTCGGCAGCCCCGTGCGCTCGTCAACATCGAGCACGACCATCAGGTCCAGCCGCAAGAGGGCGAGGTCCGTCAGGTCGTCCTGCGTCAAGTCTTCGCCTTTCAAGTGCGTATGCACGCAGCGCAAGCCGCGAAAGCGGTCCGTGCCGACGCGCACGCGTTTGAAATCCGGCAGCTCTATCCGGCGCGCATCGCCGACGACGACGTGCTCGATGTAGCCCTTGCGATCAATCAGTACGCCAATCTGCCTGCGCGTCTCGTGCGAAAGCTCCGTCAACTGCCGTGCAAATTCCGGCGTCACAATCTGGTGCGGCGGGATGCGTCTCGAATAGAGTTTTTCTATACGGCGAAGCTGATTCGCCTTCAGTCCCTGTGTGTTACCGTGTACGTTACTGATTTCCTTAACCTCCGATTGAACAGTCTCAGAGTCTGAGAGTCCGAGAGTCCGGAGTCAAAAGACAAAAGCTTTCGGCCTTTGACTCTAGACTCCGGACTCCGGACTTTTGAGTGTTGTAATTACAACAAGATTGAAGCGAGCGGTGGGCGTTGGGCGCTCTCTGAGTTGGTCTGCTGTTGCTCGGCGAAATAAGTCCGCCTGGTCGCTTGAGCATGACAAAAAATAATCAATCGCCAATGTACCCAAAAGGCACGCAAACGCCCCCTTTCAGGAGCGTTAAGAACTGGCTTGACTTGGAAGGATTATAACACAACGAGGCGAAACATGAACCGCCAAAAAAGCGCTTCCTGCCCTGCCCGCAAGGGCTTTCCTCAAACGGCTTCCGAATAGACACCGCGCGCGCGCGCATCGTATCATGATGCAACAGTCCGAGAGTCTAGAGTCTGGAGTCCGAGAGTCAAAGGCAGTTTATTGTCTTCTGACTCCAGACCCTCGGACTCCAGACTCCCAGACTCTTTTCGAGAGGCGGCCAAGATGAATATTGCCGGACGCATTGTGCGGATTGATCCGGGGGCTGGCATTCCAGGTGGCGAGGTCGCCATCGAGTGCGAGAAGTTTGATACGGGCTATCTCAGGTCGTGCCGCGCGCTCTTCGAGACCGCTTCGGCGCATCTGGTCGGAGTCTCCGCACGCCGCCTGCTGGCGATTGTGCCCGATTTGAATGTCGGCGGGAGCGTCGAAGTCCTGCTCGAAACAAAGGGCGAGCGGGGCGAGGCCAAGAGTTTTATCAGCGGCAGGAAGCTGGCCGAAGACCTGCATCCGGTTGCCAACCCGGCCTTTGACCCTGATGACGGCTCGCTCTATGTGACGCGTTCAGGCTCGCGCGGGCAAGAGCTGCCCGTGACCATCTTTCGCATCGAGGCAGACGGCTCAATAGCTGAATTCTCAGGCGACATTACAAACCCGACCGGCATCGCTTTCAATAAATCCGGAGAGATGTTCGTCACAAGCCGGATGGACGGGTCCGTCTATCGCGTCACGGCTTTTAAGGAAGCCGTCCCCTTCGCGCTTAACCTGGGAGTCGCCACGGGGCTGGCCTTCGATAAAGAGGACCGGATGTACGTCGGCGACCGCACGGGCACAATCTATCGTCTCAACAGCATCGGCGAGGCGCGGCCCTTTGCGCAGCTAGAGGCTTCCGTCTCCGCCTATCATCTGGCCTTCGGGCCTGACGATGCGCTCTATGTGACTGGACCAACCGTTTCCAGTTATGACGCCGTGATGCGGATTGACGGAAGCGGCAGGCCAGCCGTCTTCTATCGCGGGCTGGGCCGCCCGCAGGGACTCGCCTTCGATGTCGAAGGGAATCTGTATGTGGCCGCTTCGGTGCGCGGTCGGCGCGGCATCGTGCGCATCACACCCGATGGCAGGGAAGCTGAGATGGCTGTCGCCGGAATGAATCTGGTAGGGCTGGCTTTCAACGCGACGGGAGACATGGTGGTCGCCACGAATGAAGCCGTCTACCGTCTACCGCTCGGCATTCGCGGGACGCTTTTATAAATCG
>DASWMI010000146.1:0-51501 GCA_036399835.1 Pyrinomonadaceae bacterium
CCATTTTAGGCGTGCCAGCTATTTCTTTATCTTCTTTACTTTCCTAGTTCTCTTTTTCAACACTCTCATCATCACGCATCCCGCCTCGCCCATCTCAAAGGTCAAATAATCTCCCGCCTTCGCTCCGAGGGCTTTGAGGATGGGAGCGGGCACTTTGCTTCTGGTCACACCGTTATCGTCTGTCACTTTAGCCTGACGGATGCTGACTGTTTTCATCCCTGTCTCCTTTGCGTGAGGAATGTGATATTCTCGGGCCGTCTTTGAAAACCAAGGCAACGGGTCGGATGCGTGGCTCAAAATCTCACCTTCACGGAAGAGTAAATGAGCATCGCCGTTGAGTATGAAAGGTTCATTCTCACGGCGTTTCTCTTGAGCGAACGCATACTAATCCAAAATAGGATTGCCTGCAAGATAAATCTAGCTCTTTCATTAGGAGGCGGCTTCTAATGGGAAGGGCTGCGCGTTTGAGGTCTGAGCGTCTTGCTGAGAAGTTGCGGCATATCCGCGATGCTCTGGGCCTTTCTCAGAATGAACTAATCAGGCAGTTAGAGCTTGAAGATGTCATCTATCAAAGCAACGTCTCCGGCTACGAATCAGGGGAACGAGAGCCGCCTTTACCGATACTTTTGAAGTATGCGCAGACAGCCGGAGTTTGTCTCGACGTGCTGGTTAATGATGAGCTTGATCTGCCCGCCAGATTGCCGGGCAAGCCCAAACACAAACGGATTTAAAGAGGCTTGAGCAGCAAGTTTTATCTTGAGGCCAACCGGTAGGCAAGCCGCGCCGATGGCTCGCCTTCCTTGAAGCTCAAGGAAGGCTAGCGCGCGTCCTGCGAAAGCTTTTCCGAGCGATGTGTGGTATAGTCTTAAGTGGTTAACTTAACCGCTTGCTCTTTAGAAAATATACTCTCGACATCAGGATTTGCGCGCTGCGCTCTTCTCCTCGTGCCGTCTGTTGTTTTTCCAAACGCGACCACTTCGAGGAGACGCTGATGCCCACGGCACCACCACATTTAATCAAAAACCGCCAGTCTGTCGTCAACCCACGCGAGGCGCACAAAAGCGTCTACGCTAGTGGTCTGCCGGGCTGCACGCCTTTTTCAAAAGAGGTTTCAAGGGAGCGTGACAGATGAACCAGCCTCCGAAAATCTATGTGCAGGAGACGTGCGCCTGGTGCTCCGGAACGGGGAAGCGCGCCATCTCTGCGGGTTATGTCAGCTCGTGCCTGGTCTGCGGCGGGAAGGGCAAAGTCTCTGTGGTCCAGCCAGCCGGTCCCTGTCATCAATGCGAAGGCAGCGGGAGGCGCAATGTCGCCAATCCTTGTTTGTCCTGCGCTGGAACGGGCTGGGCGCAGGTCGTGGCCCGCTGATTAATCTAATCTCTCGGTGCGCGCCGAAAGATACAGAAGAATTCTGTTCTCCAAGATTCTTTCCCATCTTCAATCAGATGAAAGAGGTTTAATGAGAAGTATGTATGCGATGCAGCGGGCCAACGGCGATTGGTTCGCGGTTAAAGATCAGGGACGTTTGCGTGTGCCCGTCTTCGTGAGCAGCAGCGAAGCGATGCAGGCCCGCGCGTATAATTCCGGAATGATGCTTTTCAAGCCTGTCATCCTGGACGAACGCGCGCTCCGCGACCTCGAACAGACCGAGACGGACGAGACATCCTGCTTCTGGCTGGTCAGCAATCCTTCGGTCAGTCTCAGCCGTGGTCGGCCCATAGAGCACGCGCAGCTTGTCCTGCTGGTGCGTGATTCGGGAGCAATCGCCGCGAGGGTCGGCGAGGTCAGAGATGAAGAGATATTGTCGCAGTTGTAGAACGAGAATCAGGCGGCTTGAGGTGCGCTGCCCATACTGTCGCGCCGGGACGATGAGCTGGATGCATCGCGTCATCATCGCAGCCTTCGCCGCGACCGCGCTCTTTGTCCTGCTCAAGACCTTTTAAGTCAACATTCGTGTTCGCGCGCGAGGACTCGAATACTTTTCAGTTAATACGGATCAGGTCAGACTGGACCAGTAGATGATGACTATCAACCCTGAGAAGTTCGGCCAGATTTGCGATGAGGTCTGGCGTGACCGCGCGGGCATCCTGCTGCGTCGGGGAAGCCTGAGCGGAGAGGCCGCACTTGAGCGCGCCGTCTACTGGCGTTTCTGCAAGGCTGGCGGCGAGCCTGGCCGAAGCAGCGCGGGCTGCGCGCCCCTCCTGAAAAAATTGATACGACAGTACAGGGATGAAGCCGAGCCGAGCCGTTGAGATTGTTAATTCGTCGGAGAGTCCAAAGTGGACCAGCTTCGATGCCAAACTTTTTGTCAAACTGAAGCGGAAAAAATTTTAGTCTTCAGAAGCTTTTGAGATGAAAGAACTAAGAGTCTATATCAATCCTTCAAGCACGGATGCGCGTGACGAGGGCCAGTTGATGTTCTACAGCAGGCGCGCGGATGGACCATTTTATCGCTGGCGTTACGAAGAGGCGAAGGGCCAATGGCGCTTTGCGCGCGTGCATCTCTCTGTCTTCGCGTTGAGGGCGCTCTGCGTGGCGAACTGGATGAACGTCCCGACAGCCTTGCAGGAGAGCCTCAATCAACACTACCTGGAATAAATGCTTTGAGAGCCGCGCACCGAGAGAGATGCCGCGAGAGCCGCCGACGGGCAAGCATTTTGGAAAGAAGAAAACAAGCTGATGTCCAAAGAGCTTTCACCCATTCGGAATCGGATTCTCGCGGCGCTGCCTCGCAGAGAGTATGAGCGCCTTTTGCCTGAGCTTGAGTTTGTCTCGCTGCCCCTCGGCAAGATTCTTTATAAGTCCGGCGACATCATCGAGCATGTTTACTTTCCCGGCAACGCGCTCGTCTCACTGGTCACACACATGAAAGACGGGCCGACGATTGAAGTGGGCCTCATCGGAAGAGACGGGATGGTCGGTATCCCCGTCCTGCTCGGAGACGATATTGCCTTCGAGCAGGCCATCGTGCAGATCGCAGGCGACGCGCTGCGTATGAAGTCCGGGGCGCTCAAGGAGGCGCTCAAGAGGGGCCATAGCCCGCTGCTCACAGGACTGCTCCTCTACACGCGCACGCTGATGAGGCAGGTCGGGCAGACTGCCGCCTGCAATCGCCTGCACACGGTCGAAGAGCGGCTCTCGCGCTGGCTCTTGATGTGCCACGACCGGATAGAGACTGACGAATTGCTGCTCACGCAGGAGTTTATTTCCAACATGCTAGGGACGCGACGCGCGAGCGTCGGGAGCGCCGCGACGGGGCTACAAACCGAAGGGTTGATACGCTATTCGAGAGGCCACATCAGCATCTTGCAGAGAGAGCGATTGGAAGAGTTTGCCTGCGAATGTTATCGCGCGGTCGAGGACGGGCAGAGCAGCCATCAGGCATCCTGGGCTTGAGCAGAGAGTGATTAAAGGGGCTGGGCCGCGTGGAGTAGGCTATGAATGAGCTTGACCATCTTGATAAAATCAATCGGTTTGGTGAGATAATCGTTGAAGCCGACGGCCAGAGCGCGGGCGCGATGTGTGGATGAAGTATGAGCTGAGACCGCGACCAGCGGGACGGCGCGGGTCTCTTCGACCTGACGCAAGGCCCTGGCAGCGTCAAAGCCATCGAGGACGGGCATGCTCAAATCCATCAGAATCAGGTCAGGATGTTCTCTGCCCGCAATCTTCAAGGCTTCCTGCCCGTTGACAGCTTCCGAAACTCTGTAGCCGCATGTGTCGAGCACGATTTTAACCAGCTCACGAATGTCCTCCGAGTCGTCTACGACCAGGACCAGAGGAGCACTTTGCTCGAAGAAAGTTTTTATCGGTTGAGACACAGTATCCTTGGCTTTGACAGGCTGCGGACGGGGAAATCTATGAGGGGGAAGAATCTATAGATGCTGTTATACGCCCCGTCCGAACAAAAATCCAATCTCCATTATGTACGCTGGCGTGCATATATGGTATATTGCCCGGCGAACAACTTACCTCTCGACATTTGGATCGAGTTCCCCCGCTCCTTTCTATGCCAACTGTTGTTTGTTCCCATAGCGACCGCGCCATCGAGGCGCTTAACTCTTTAAACTTTTAATGATGGTCAAGCCGCTCAGGAGAGCACATGAAAATCTTACTTTACAACCCTGACAACGGCGTGACGCGCAACTTCATGCCTCATCTCTGGATGTTTCTGCTTCAGGCGATTACTCCTCCCGGCCACGAGGTCATACTGATTGACGGCAACGCGCGCGCGATGAATGACGACGAGATCGTAGAGTTTGCGCTTGAGCAGAAGATAGGTCTGGTCGGCATCGGCGCGATGACGAGGATGGTGGCGAAGGCATACCGCGTCGCGGATGCGCTGCGCGCCGCGGGCGTCCCTGTCGTGATGGGCGGGCCGCACGTGACGGAAGTCCCGGATGAAGCCTTAGGGCGCGATGGCGGGTCGCGCCACGCGGACGCTGTGGCCTTAGGCGAAGCCGACGAAACCTGGCCGCTGATTGTGGAGGACGCGGCGCGCGGCGAGCTAAAGGAAATCTATCAACCCGAGCGGGATGCCAAAGGCAATGACCTCAAGCCGAGCTTACAGCCTTATCCTTCGATCCCCTGGGAATCGCTCGACCTCGGCCAGTTCAACCTGGTGCCCTCGGTCGTGCGCCCCTTGATGCGGCGCTTGGGTGGCGGCTGGGGCACATTTCACGTGGTCCCGATTGAGACCGGGCGCGGCTGCCCTTACGGGTGCGAGTTCTGCACCGTGACGGGATTCTTCGGCGACTCCATACGCTTTCGCACGAACGAGAGCGTGGTTGACGAGCTGCTCAGGCTCAAGGCACGAGCGCGCCGCGACGGAGGACAGATCGCCGTCTTCTTTATTGACGATAACCTGGCTATCAACATTAAGCGCGTCAAGTCGCTCCTGCGCGACATCATCGCGGCCAACGCGCAGTTGCCCTGGGTCGCGCAAATCAGCGCCAATCTGCTGCGCGACGAAGAGCTGGTTGACCTCATCGCAGAATCCGGGGGCCGTTGGGTCTTTATCGGGATGGAATCCATAGACCCCGCCAACATGGCTGATGTCAACAAGAATTTCAGCAAGCCGGGCGAATACGGAGCAGTCCTTCAAAGGCTGGCCCAGCGCAACGTCTATGCGATTACATCATTCATCTTCGGGATGGACAATGATACGACGGGCGTGGCCGAACGAACCCTCAAAGAGATTCATAGCTGGCCGCCGGGCCTCCCCGTCTTCGGCCAACTGACGCCCTTTCCCGCGACGCCTTTGTACGACCGGCTGGCGGCTGCCGGGCGTCTCGCGCGTCCGAAACACTGGATGGACTTTGCGCCCTTCGTGATGGCGCACAAGCCTTTGAAGATGACGATTCAGGAAGCGCGAACGGAAGTCAACCAGGCCTGGAGCGCTTCCTATAGCCCTGAGCGCAACGCCGCCGCCATCAACGCGATCAGCGATGCGCCCGTCGGGTATCGCATCAGCCATCTCGTCGCGCGCCTCTTCTTCAGAGGCATCTACTTTCCGCAGATGACCAAGCGCGCATGGCTCAAGCTGATTTTCGATAACCGCCGGACGATTTACCCGCTGGTCAAGGAAGGCGTCGGCAAGTGGCGCGAGGCGCGCCGCAAGAGGTCTGAGGTGAGGGTCGCCGCCCGCGCGTCCTAACTGATGCGTGCGCTCCCGGCTTCGCGCCGTCTTTAGTCGGAGCGAAGCGCACTGATTTGATGCCACGCGCCCGAGCGGTAACTGGTCCACGCGATGAGGCCGAACGCGATGAAGGTATTACTCGTTTACCCGGAATTTCCCGACACCTACTGGAGCTTTCGTCATGCGCTCTTGATGGAGGGCAAGCGTTCAGCCTTCCCGCCGCTCGGACTCCTGACAGTCTCCGCGATGCTGCCAGATGATTGGGAGCGGCGGCTGGTGGATATGAACGTCCGCCCGCTCAAGGAATCCGACATCGAGTGGGCCGATATAGTTATGGCGAGCGCGATGCTGGTCCAGAAAGAATCGCTGCGGCGCGTCGTGGAATTGGCAAAGAGGATGGGCAAGCGCGTCGTCGTCGGCGGACCTTACGTCTCGACCAGTGCCGAACATCTCCCCGAAGCCGACCACATCTTTATAGGCGAAGCCGAAACCACCCTCCCAGAATTCCTGCGCGACCTTGAGCTTGGAATTCCGGAGCGCACCTACCAGGCCGCCGAACGCCCGGCCCTGACCAGTACGCCCGTCCCTCATTTCAGCCTCGCCGATCTCAAAAGCTATAGCGCGATGAGCGTGCAGTATTCGCGCGGCTGCCCGTTTCAGTGTGAGTTCTGCGACATCATAGAGATTTACGGGCGCGTCCCACGGACCAAGACCAACGAGCAGATGCTGGCCGAGCTGGACGCGCTGCGCGAATTGGGCTGGCGCGGCTTGGTCTTTATCGTGGACGACAATTTCATCGGCAATAAGCGCAACGTCAAGCTCCTGCTCCCCGCGCTGGCCGAGTGGTCCAACCGGCACAAACGCCCCTTCTCATTTATCACTGAGGCGAGCCTGAATCTGGCCGAAGACGACGCGCTGCTTGAGATGATGCGGCGCGCAAATTTCCGCCGCGTCTTTCTAGGCATCGAGACGCCCGTCGAAGAGAGTCTCAGGGAAGCTCAGAAGGGACAGAACACCAGGCGCGATCTGCTGGAGTCCGTCAAGAAGATTCAGTCTTACGGGATGGAAGTGATGGCCGGTTTTATCGTCGGCTTCGACAACGACCCCGAAGACATCTTCGAGCGCCAGATCAACTTTATACGCGAGAGCGGCATCCCTCTGGCGATGGTCGGACTGCTCACGGCGCTCCCCGACACACAGCTCTGGCGCAGGCTTGAGCGCGAGGGCAGGCTGTTGCAGGAGAGCACTGGAAATAACACGGACGGCTCTTTGAACTTCGTCCCGCGCATGGAGACGGAGCGGCTCATCGAAGGCTACCAGAGAATCCTGCGCACCATCTACAGCCCTGCCGAATACTACCGGCGCGCTCTGGATTGTTTGTCGCGCCTGACGGAAGAGCCTGAGCCGCGCCGCAACCATTGGACCAGCGATGTGATAGCCTTTATACGCGTCGTCCTCGCGCTCGGAGTCCGCGACCCCGCGCGCGTAGAGTTCTGGCGTTATATGAGCCGCGCCATCACATCGCATCGCCAGAATTTCGCGCACGCGATGACGCTGGCCGCGATGGGCTATCACTTTCGCAAGCTCACGGAAGCCTACGGCGAATAGCCGCGCCTTTAACAAGCGCGTCCGGCGCATGCTCTGATAATTTCCTTCTCAAACACAAGCTAAAAAGATAATCTCATCGCGCTGTGGTCTTAAATTCTTCTGCGGTTGTGAATCGCGTTTGATGCGAGAGCGCAAAGCATGAGCGGGAAGAAGAAGAAGAACAATCAGGCTGAAGAGCTGGTCCGCGGCCTGGGCCTGCTCGACGCGACGATGATCGTCGTCGGCTCGATGATCGGCTCCGGCATCTTCATCACCTCGGCGGCCTCCGCGAGGATGGTCGGAGCGCCCGGTTGGCTGCTGCTGGCCTGGGCTTTGGCCGGCGTGCTGACGATCACGGGCGCGCTCTGTTGCGCGGAGTTGGCAACGATGATGCCGAGAGCTGGCGGGCAGTATGTTTTCCTGCGCGAAGCCTACAGCCCTGCGGTCGGCTTTCTCTTCGGCTGGTCGCTCTTTCTGATTATTCAGACCGGGACGATTGCGGCGGTCGCCGTCGGCTTCGCCAAGTTCATGGGCGTGCTCTTTGAGCAGGTCTCCGCGACCGACTACATCGTCGCGCCCGTCATCCTGCCAGGCTTTCTGAACCGCTATGCTCTGAGCCTTTCGACGCAGCAACTGGTCGCCGTGATAGTCATTCTCTTATTGACTTTCAGCAACACGCGCGGCCTCAAGACAGGCAAGCTCATCCAGAACACCTTCACCTTTACCAAGACCGCCGCGCTCATCTGCCTGATTCTTGTCGGCCTCACCCTCGGCTGGAAGGTCGGACTGAGAAACGGGGGCGCGGCCTTTACCTCTTCCTGGTGGAATTCCTGGTCCAACGGCTGGAGTCCGCAGCAGGCGCAGGCGGACCTCGGAGCTCTTGGCGGGCTGGCCCTCCTGATGCTCCTCGGGCGCGCGATGGTTGGACCACTTTTCGCGCAGTCGGCCTGGAACAACGTGACCTTCACGGGCAGCGAGGTACGCGACCCCGGCAGAAATCTTCCGCGCGCCCTACTCATCGGCTGCGGCCTCGTCGTCGCGCTCTATCTCTTAGCCAATCTCGCTTACATCCTGACGCTTCCGCTCGCTTCGATTCAGGGCGCGCCGCAGGACCGCGTGGCAACCGCGACGATGCAGGCCATACTCGGCGGGCCGGGCACTATCCTGATGGCTTTTGCGATTATGATTTCCACCTTCGGCTGCAACAACGGGCTGATCCTGGCGGGCGCGCGCGTCTACTATGCGATGGCGCGCGACGGTCTCTTTTTCCGACGCGTCTCGCAGGTCAACGCCAGACACGTTCCCTCCACAGCACTTATCGCGCAGGGCATCTGGGCCTCTCTGCTAACGCTACCGCGCACGGTCAAGGCCGCCCCGCGTCCGGGCGAAGACCCCTTCGGCGATGTCTACACGCAGCTTCTGGAATACATCGTCTCAGCAGACCTCATCTTCTATGCATTGATGATTGCGGCGGTCATCATCCTGCGCTACAGAGCGCCGCAGGTCGAGCGCCCCTACCGCACGCCAGGCTATCCCTTCGTCCCCGTCCTCTACATTCTACTCGCGCTCATCCTCGTCTTCGACCTCGCCTACCTCACGCCCTGGACCTCCGGCATAGGCTACCTGCTCGTCCTCACAGGCATCCCCGTTTATCTCATCTGGCGGCGGCAAGCCGCGACGCAAAAGGCGATAGTGAAGGCAGAAGATTAAAGCCGGCAAGGGAAGCGCCGAAGAGAGATTTATTTACGAAGACAGCTCGACAAGGAATCAGCAATCAAGCATCCGTGACAAGCTATTTGACCCACTCGTCCGCGACTTCCGTCTCGACGTTGATGGGCACGCGCTTGATATATTCCTCGCCCGCCGCGCACATCGCATCTTCGACAATCTTGGCAATCTCTGTCGCATCTTGAGCATCTGCCTCGACGACTATCTCATCGTGCACGATGTTGACGAGACAGGCCGTCGTCCCTTTCAGCTTGTCATGAAGCAGACGCAGAGCGCGCTTGAAGATGTCGGCGGAAGAATTATGAACAACCAGCCCGTTAGCCATGTATTGTCCGGTCTCGCTATCCAAGACATCATACATATCAACCGATTCATCTGTAATTTCTATAGACTTTATTCTCACGGCTCGTCCGTAAATCCTGTTTTGATAATTGGTCTGGTCATCTATACGGAGCGCCTTGCCTTGCTTAACGGAATTGATAAAGCCGATGCGCTGGCAGAATTTCGACATGTCACGTTTCAGCACACAGACATTAATTCTATCGGCGCACTGATTTATTCGGCTACGAATACCGAAGAGCAGAAGGGCCTGCTGAATCTCTCTCGCCCACTCTAAATGAAAATCCGGGCCTTTGCCGAAGGTTAGGATGGCTCCGTCCCGATTGACCGTGCCATCTCCATCAAACATACCTCTTAGATAGCCCGCGAGCACTTTTCTATCTCTCCAGGCGGGAGCCGGAATGCGCTCTTTAATTCCGATTTGAACAAGCTGCCGGGCAACACCCAAAGACGAATTCGTCAACTGATAGAGAGGCTTGCGCCCCGGCTCTCTTTTTGCAGATTGGACCGAGACATGGCCCAACTGCCCGGCAATCTTCTGTAGATAAGGCAATATCTCCTTTTCATGTTCGGCCACCAGATTCTTTATCTGCCGTTGCGAGACACTGCCGTCGGAAGCCGTGCGCCCCATAAAAATTCCAAGCTCGAACCTATCGCTGATGTCTGCGAGCGATGCTTTGCTTGAGTTCCACGCTTTGCCGGATTCTGTTGGAGGGATGAGCAAATCGCTGGTCCAGTTCTTGATCTCTTCTGTCAGGACAATCCAATTCAGCTTCTTAAACTCAAGAGGCGTTCTCCAAGACTTCCGCCCATTGGCATCAATAACTAAAAATTTATGGTCCGGGCTGCATTCGATGTGATAGCCGCCCCACAGCTTGACCTTCACCTTCCGCTTCTGGCCGCTGTAGGCCACAAAGGCTCTGGAGAATCGCGTGCCGTCCCAGACGGAAGCCGCCTGTCCGGCTAAATCTTTAATCCGTATATAGCCGTGTCTTTCTTCAAAAATGCGTGTCTCTCCATGAACGCATCCCTGGATGGGTGTGTTTTTGCCGTTGCGCTGGGCCAAGGAGAGAGCCTGTTTGTCTTCGGGGTCGAAGCGAAAGCGTGCGAGGCGGCCTGAGATGGTGCGGGCGGCGCGCTCGCGGACGGCGCGCTGTGCGGCGTCGCGCAGCCATGTGTCAAGGCCGCGATAAGTCTCGAAATAACGGCGTATGATATTTTCGGCTTCGGTTTGCGAGAGGCCCGTGAGCATGGCAAAGCGTTGCGCGCCGATGCCGTAGACGACGCCGAAGTTGAGACGCTTGGCGAAGGAGCGCTGGTCCTGTGTGACCTGGTCCAGCGGGACGTTGAAGACCTGCGCGGCTGTCACACGATGGAGGTCCGCGCCCGAGTTGAAAGCCTTGATGAATCCATCGTCGCCGCTAAAGTCCGCGAGGATACGCAGCTCAATCTGCGAGTAATCCGAGATGACGAGCTTTCTGCCTTCGGGCGCGCGAAAGCAGCGGCGGTACTCGATGGCGTGCGGGACTTGCTGGATGTTCGGGTTGGTACAGGCGAAGCGGCCTGTGGGCGCTCCTATCTGGCGAAAGTCCGCGTGGATGCGGCCCGTCACGGGGCTAATCTCGTCCAGAATGTTCTCGCCGTAGCTGGTCAGAGCCTTCTGCACGGTGCGGTATTCGAGCAGCGTGGCGACGACCGGGTAATCATTGGCGAGCGGTTGCAGCTTCCAGTTGCGCGTCGAGTCGGGGACGGGCACGCCGAGCCGCTTCAAGGCTTTGGTCAACTGCGTATGCGAGTCAATATTAATCTCTTCACGCGTCGGTGGACCAAAGAGCGAGCCTTGCATGGATTCCACGGAGAGGATGTCTTGCAGCTCTTTGGCGAGAGCTTCGCGCCTGCGCTCGACGTTGACGAGTTGTTCACGCCAGCGATGCTGGTCCAGATAAATCCCCGCCAGCTCTAAAGCGGCGACTGGCATGACGCATTCAAACTCAAGCTGCGCGCATTTGAGGAGCGCGTCGGATTTGAGCCGCTCGATCATCTTCTCGCGCAAGGGCGGAAGGACGGCGGCGTCGCGCGCGGCGTATTCGAGCTGCGATTCCGAAAGCTCTGCGCTCCAATCGCTCAAACGCTCTGCCTTATCCACAGTCTGATTCAGATAGCGCGTGACGACGGCATCCAGCCCCTGCCGGTCGTCCGAGTCGCCCGCGCTGATAATCTGGCTGGCGAGGAGCGTATCGAAGATGGGGGCGACCTCGACATCCAGCGTATGCTTGATCCACTTGGCGTCAAACTTGGCGTTGTGCGCGATCTTGACCGGACGCTGCGCCGTGAGCAAATCCTTGAGCGGCCTCAGCGCCTCGTTCTGCTTGAGGTCTACGCTATTGAAGCGGTCGAGGTCTATCACGCGCACGCCGTCGGGCGCGGCCAACTGGACCAGTCGCATGCGGCCCTGATAAGGGTCGAGCGAGGTAGTCTCCGTATCCAGTCCGATGACGGGCTGGCCGGACAGCTCTTCAAACGCCGTGCGCAGCGCTTCGGGTGTGGTAATCAGCCTGTAATCGTTTGCATCCATTTAATCCTTCACGCGTTAATCAGGTCAACCATCAAGAGCTTCTTCGACATCGAGCCTCTCGGCTGGCGGTCTGGCCTTGACTAAAGAGAGCAGGAGCAGCGCCGCCAGGAGGCCGATGAGCGCGTTGAGGATAAAGGCATCGCGCGCGCCGCGCCAGTTCCAGACCAGCCCCATCAGGAGCGAAGCCGGAAAGACCGTCAAGCTGAAGGCGAGATTATACAGCCCGTAAGCCGTACCGCGCTGCTCTGCGCGGACGAGGTCCGCGACCATGGCCTTTTCCGCGCCTTCGGCCAGCCCGAAATAGAGGCCGTAGATGAGAAACAGCAGCCACACCATACCGCTGGACGAGACGAACGCAAAGCCCACGTAGACGCTGACTCGCAGCAGCCATCCCGAAGCAATCAAGCCTTTGCGCCCGACCCTATCTGATAGGTCTCCGCCAACGAGAGAGCTTAAAACCTTGACCGTATGAAGCGCGGCCCACATCAAGAGGATGGTGGCGAGTCCGCTCCCGGCGTTCTGCGCGCGGATGAGCAGAAACATGTCAGAAAAATTTGAGAGCGTAAAGAGCGAGACGATGAGCAGAAAGCGTTTGAAGTTGCTGTCGAAACCGCTTAGAGAGAGACGCGGCGGCTCCAGGTTCTTCGCGTCGGCGCGTAGCTCCCCGGGCATCTCTCGCAGAAAAAAGAGGGCGACCGCGACGGATGCTATCGCCGGAAGAGAAGCCAGCAGAAAGAGCTTCGTATAATCTGCGGCCCGCGGCGCTTCAACGTTGGTGGCAATCAAAAAGAGAATCAGCAGCCCGAGGAGCGGGCCCGCGACAGCGCCCGCGTGGTCCATCGCGCGATGAAAGCCGAAGGCCAGCCCGCGCTCTTCGACGGATGCGGCATCGGCGATCATGGCATCGCGCGGCGCGCTGCGAATGCCCTTGCCGAGACGGTCCGTCAGGCGTATCGCCAGCACTTGATACCAGCTTCCCGCAAACGCCAGCAGAGGGCGCACGAAGCTCGACTGCGCGTAGCCGTAGACGACCAGCCCTTTGCGTCTTCCGCGCCTGTCCGAGAAGTAACCTGCGAAGAGTTTGAGCAGGCTCGAGACGCATTCGGCTGCGCCCTCTATGACGCCGATGGCGGCGGGCGATGCGCCGAGGATGGCCGGGAGGAAGAAGGGCAAGAGGGGATAGACAATCTCGCTTGAGGCATCGTTGAGCAGGCTCACGATGCCGATGACGATAACGTTGCGCGGAAGGTTCAGGTAGCGCCGCCAGAGCGGCACAATTCCCCTCATGTTCCGCTTCAGGCTCGCCGAAACCTCAAGCAGCTCGCCCGCTTCGGTCTCTGTCTCCCCCATCGCTTCAGGCCTTTTCAATCAACGATTGTTAGCGCGCCGCGTGGCGGGTCTGTTCGCGGGCGCAGTCGTCGTGCCCAACCCGTACCACCACCAGGCCAGAGCGCCACAGAGGAGCGCCAGAAAGACCACAGCCGCCAGCGCCAAACGTACAGCCAGCCGCACGGCCCTCTTCGCCAGCGCCAGAAACAACCAGACGCCGAAGATAAAGACAACCGCACCGATAATGATTGCCAGAGTCATAAGACGGTTTTCAGTTTTGAGTTCTCAGTTTTCAGTTTTGAGCACAGGCAATTCAGTTCTTAACTAAAAACTGAAAACTGAAAACTGAAAACTGTTTACTGCTTTTTATAGCTTGCGCGGACGATGGTCTTGATATTGCCGCGTATGTGAAAGTCGCCTTCGATCTCCAGGCGCAGCGGGTCGCAGGCGCGCACGAAGTCTTCCAGAATAACGTTGATGACGTGCTCGTGGAAAATCTTGACCTCGCGGAAAGAGTTGATATAGAGCTTGAGGCTCTTGAGCTCTACGCAGCGCTCGTGCGGGACATATTCGATGCGTATGACGGCGAAGTCCGGAAAGTCTGAGAAGGGACAGATGGCCGTAAATTCCGGAATCTCAAAATTGATGCGCACTTCGCGCCCGACAAACTCGTAAGCGAAAGTATCGAGCGGATAAAGATTCATCTCCTCGCGCGGCGTCGAGCGTATATCGAGGCCCTGCTGGTTGGCTGGCGGCAAACTCTCTTCGGCAATAGACATCCTGAATTACTCCTCGCTCAAAATCGTAATCTTACCCGACCAGTAAAGAGTAAGGCAAAAGTAAAAAGTCGAAAGCGCGTCCGGCGACCATCTTCATAAAATGCTTCGGGGCGGCGCTTTGACCTTTTTACTTTTAGCTCCGCTCTTGAGTAAAGTGTGAGCCGATGAAGAATGGGCAGGAGAAGCCTGGGCGTGAGCGTATAGACAGGATTCTGGTCGAGCGCGGACTTGCGCCTTCGCGCACACGTGCGCAGGCTCTGGTCATGGCGGGCGTCGTGCTGGTCGGCGAGCAGCGCGTCGAGAAGGCTTCGGAGCTGTTCAGCCCGGACGCGGATGTTCGCGTCAAGGGCGCTGGCGACCCGGCCTCGCGCTATGTCGGGCGCGGCGGGTTGAAGATGGAAGCCGCGCTGAGAGAGTTTCGTCTTGACGTCAAGGGTCTGCTCTGCCTGGATGTCGGCGCTTCGACGGGCGGGTTTACGGACTGCCTCTTGCAGCACGGCGCGCGCCGCGTCGTGGCGCTCGATGTCGGGCACAATCAGATGGACTGGCGCTTGCGCACGGACGCGCGCGTGGAGGTCAGAGAGGGAGTCAACGCGCGCTATCTAAAGCCGGAAGATTTCGCAGAGCAGTTTGAGCTGGCCGTGATGGATGTCTCTTTTATCTCGGCGACGAAGGTCATGCCCGCGATTGTCCCGCTCCTGGCCGAGGGCGCGCCCCTTTTGACGCTCATCAAACCGCAGTTCGAGGTCGGGCGCGGCGAAGTCGGGCGCGGCGGCATCGTCACAGACCCCGCAAAGCACGAGCGCGTCATCGCAGAAGTCAACGCGGCGGCACTCGCGCTTGGTCTGAGCGTGCGCGGGCTAATCGAGTCGCCCATCAAGGGCGCGGACGGGAATAGAGAGTTCCTCGCCTGGTACGAAAAGACTAAAAGCTCAAACCCGGAAAATAGCCACGGAGGCACGGAGGCACGGAGAGCTGATTGAAAAATGTCTTATCGCCATCTTTTTATTTTTCTCTGTGCCTTTGTGCCTCTGTGGCTAAATTTGGAATGACAAGCCATGAGCAAAATCACGGAAAGGGCAACTGAAAGCGGCGCGCTGGCGCGTCTTCAGCGTCTCAAGTCTGCCTACCAGAGCTTTATCAAGCTCAACTACGAGCAGGCCGCCGAAGATTGCCGGACGTGCCCGACGCGGGGTCTCTGCTGCACGGACGCGCATTTCGTCAACGTACACATCACGCGTCTTGAAGCCTGCGCCATACGCGAAACCCTCTCGCGCTCGCCCCGCCTGACCGAAGAGGCCAGACGCGCCGTTTACCAGCGCGCACGCCAGGCCGTCAAACTTTACGGCCTGCGCGCTACGGGTGAAACCTTCAAACAGACCTTCGCCTGCCCGCTCTACGAGCCGCAATCCGGATGCCTCGTCCACCGGCGCGCCAAACCGGCCCCCTGCATCCAGCACGCCTGTTATCAAAACTGGGAAGATTTGCCTCCAACGAGGTTGCAAACACGCGCAGAGCATCGCATCGAGCAGTTGAACACGGAGGTTTACGGCGCGGCCTGGGCCTGGCTGCCGCTGCCCGTCTGGCTCTGCCTGGTTGACCCTGAAGGCTCCGGCGCGCAACTGGAAAAACTGGCCGCGGAGTGGAGCACGCAGAGCGTCAGACAACGCGGAAATTTTTTTTATCGAGAGCGACAAGCATCCCGAAAAGTTATTCACAAACGAATGAGCTTGCCTGTCATCAATTAGAAGGTTTTCCACAGATTTTTCCACAGCCCTTCGGACTCAAAGATGCGAAAACTTAAAGTGCTTTCTTCTTGACTCGCCTTCGGGCGGAGTGTATAAACCCCACACGTTGCGAGGCTCAAGGGCTTCGTGACCAACGAGAGGATAGGCGGCGAGGCGGTGACGCTTCGTTTGAGAGCAGCGGCAGGCGGATTGCAGTTGCTACTACGCCACTCGTTGAAGCCGAAAGGCTTGGCTAGAAAGAGTCGCAAGACTTTTTCGAGTGGCTCGGATAAAAACGAGTCACGCTCTTTGGAAAGGAACCGCTGAAGAGTGCTGTAGTCGCTCGAAGTTTTTCGGAACTTTGAGCCTCGTTGCCGGGAACGTAACCGGTGGTTGAGGACAGCAACCGAAACAAAAACCAACTGATGCCGCGCTTTCACAAGAAGCGCAACGGATTGTGAAAACAGTTCGGGCATCGCCCGGAGGACGCTGACCGCCAGCGCTTGACTTCGGGATACAAACCGGCAGTCCCTGCGTGTACATGCGGGGTTGCCACTTCCCCTACAGAACGCTTCGGCGCTCTCAAAGGGAATATCGGGATTGCGCCGCTTTCACTTGTTGGAAGCGGCGCAATCTCTTTTTAGCGCGTTGATAATTTAGAGAGTATTTCAAAACCCGCAGATGAGCCACCGCAGACACAGGGACACGGAGAGTAGATAAAGCAGGATGCGATAAGACTCTTCAACTCATCTGGTCTACTTATTCTCTTTCTCTCTCTGTGCCTTCGTGCCTGCGGTGGCTAGTTTCGCGCGGAGGGTTGGGACTTGGCAGAGACATCCAGCAGATAGACAATCTGATTGCCTGTCAGGACGAACAGACGCTGGCCGTCTTCGCTGAAACGAATCAGCGAGATAGGGCTGGAGAAGGTAAACTGGTCGCGCTTTTCCAGCGTCTCAAGGCTGTAGATAGCCAGTTTCCCGATCTCGTTTTCGACGCACAGGAGGCCGCTCTGGCGCGAAACCGCAGCATAGCCGCCGAAGACTCTGCCTTTCTGCTCGCCCGTCTTGAGCGAATAGACCAGCACGCGGTTGAGCGTATCCGCGACGATCACCCAATCACCCGCCGCGTAAATGTTTGAGAGACGGAAAGAGCCTTTGCCTGTCTCAATCAAAAGCCTGCCGAGCGCGTTGCCGTCGCGTGCATCTAGGATTTGGATGAAGTAATCGCCCTCCTTCTCTTTCATCCCGGAGAGCTGCTGGCTCAACCTAGGGTCGCTCTTAATCTCCGCTTTCGCGGCCTCGTCCGTCACGTTCCACAAAAGCACGACCGTTTCCCACTGCGGCGAGACCCAGACGCGCGGGGCCTCCTTCGGAAATGTTTTGGTCCACAGACGCGTCATCGAGCGCGCATCCAGCATCTCGACCAGCACGTTCTTGTCATACTGTACGCGCTCGTCCTCCTTGACATTCGTTTTGGCGGATTTGGTCACGACCAGGTATGGTCCAATCTGGCGCGCGTTCTTGGCTTCGATCTGCTGGCCCGGCGTCACCTCACCCGTCTTCAGGTTAAACCTGGCGATATTTCTTTCGGCGGTCTCGAATTTCGGAAAGTCCCCGTAAAAGAATCCGTCATCGCTGAGGTGGCCGCCGCGAAAGCCGCGCAGATAAAGCACGGCCTCGCCGTCCGTCAACTTCCAGACGCCGCCGCGCTCGCGCCCCGAGAGGGCCAGCCATTTCATATCGCGTGATAACTCCGCGACGTTCAGGCGACCCAGGTTGAAATTTGAGAGCAAAGCTATTGCGACCACTTCATCCTTCTCCATGCGGTACAGTCCCAATTCGCCGTTACGTCGTTCGGAGACAAAGAATTGATCGAAAATATCCAGCGCCGCTCGCTCGCTGGCCTTGGTGATAACTTTGCTGTTCAAGTCCATCACGCCGAGCGCGTAATCCTTGATGGGTCTGAGGAAGAGATAATTCCCGCGGGTCGGCGCGGCCAGCTCCGCCCGTCCCATTGAAAGCTCCGAGAGGACCTTGCCTTCGGGGAAGCTCAGGATGGCGGACTTTTTAAAATCCTCTCTGTTGACGCCCGCGAGCCTGTCATTGCTCAGAAACGCGAATCCGCCCGCGATGAGTCTTTCGAGCATATCGTTGAGAGGAACTTTGGCGCGCGTCGTGAGGTCTATGACTTCGGCGATATTTCGGGTGCGCGAGCGGTTGACGTTGTCGCGGCCCACATAGCCCGCCAGTAGATAACGGCCATCGGGCGAAAATCCCATCTTGATCCACTGTAAATCGCCAAAGCTCGTTTCGCTGTTGCTGCGAGCGACAAGGAGTTCGAGCAGCCAGAAGAGTTCATAGTAAGCAGGCTCGTAGAACTCCTTCTTCTGGACCACAACCGTCCCCGTCGCTACTTCCAGCACGTCGAGGTTGAAATCAGGAGTCAGACAGGCGAGGAGCTTGCCATCGGGCGAGAGCGTGCTTTGCATACATCCTTTGCGCAGCACGATCTCTTTGGCGTCCTTCATTTTCTGTTCGGCCACGCTCCAGTATTCGACCCGCAGGTTGTTTGTATAAAAGACTATGCTTTGCGAATCGGGCGTGAAGTTGGCCGGGCGCGCATCCGGCGCTTCGATACGAAAGAGGGGCACGAAAGGCTCGCGCGAGAGAACGCTAATGCCCGATTCGTCCTGGGCCAGGACATATTTTCCATCCGGGCTAAAGCGTATGTGCGTGATGTCGCTGCGCAAGGGGGGCGAAAGCTGCTGCTTTGAGAGAACGCCGTGCAGGGATTCGCGCCGTCCAAGCCCTGTGTAGCTGATGACGTTTGACTGCCAGGCTTTAAACTCTTCGCTCCGTGTGGCGGCGCGGGCTTCGACGCAGGCGGCGGGCAAAGCGGAGACAGACTTTAACATCTCTCGCAGGCGACGTTCTTCGGGCTTGGTAGTCCCGAAGAGGTCCGAGAACCAGCTTCCCGTTTTGCCCTTGTTTTCAGTCAGCCGCTCCCACAATCTGGACATGGCCGCAGGGTCATAGCCCGCCCTGACCACAGCATAAGCGCTGACCTGATCGGCTATCAGCTCCCCCTTCTCGCTCTCACGAGACTTGAAGGCTTCAGGCTTACGCCTGTAATTATCCATCAGCCGGTTGTACTTCTCGAAAATATCGCGTTGGTCCGCAACCTCCGCGACGCCCAGGACCTCTTTGAGCCAGCGCGTCACGTCAATGGCGCTCTGGTGTGTGACCAGATGGCCCAGCTCATGCGCGACGACTCCCGCCAGCTCGTCTTCGCTTTGGGCCAGCGCCACCAATTTGCGCGAGACATAAACGCGCCCGCCGGGTAAGACAAAGGCGTTAGCATTCGGCAGGTCCACCAGGAAGAACTGTAATTTAAGCTTGAGCGGCAAATGTTTGCCGAGCCGCTCGCCTATGCGCGCCAGATAGCCTGTTACTTCCGTATCCTCTATGACGCGATAGTCTTTCTGTATGCGCCCGGCGATGGCTTCTCCCAGATAATACTCTTGCTCTTCGTTAAAAATGTTCGGCTCTGCCGTCCTGGGCAGCGCGACCGGAGGCTGGCAGTTCTCCTGGGCCGCAAGCCGCGAGGCCGAGAGACCGCCGAGCAGTATGAGAAGCGCGCAACAATAAGAAATAGTGTGAGTTTTCATCAGGTTTCGGTCAGAGCAAAAGGGGTAAGAAAGTTCGCCAGGGATGAGAATCCTGTTTCCAGCAGGGAAGGATAAGGTTTCAGCCGAAGCATGTAAAGCGCGCAGACCCTTTAACCTGTTCTTCCCGCTTGCCTGTTAATCTTAACGGCTTTTCATTTCGTTGACACTCCAAAGCCCGCGCGGGTATCATCCAAGCCGTTCCCTTAAAGTAAAGACGAGATTTCAGACCCGCCGGAACGACGCACGCGAGAGACGCGGGTAGTTTGAGACCAAAGGCGTGTGATCGTTATTTCGAGCCAGCACTGTTGACTGATGGTCGAGCGAGCCATACGCCGTATCGGTGTCGTCGTCAAACCGCATCAGGCCGATGCGTTAAAGACGCTCTGCGAGCTTGCCGCGTGGCTTGCCGCACGCGACATCGCGCTCTGCGGTGGTCCAGAGATAGAGCGCGAGCGCATAGAGCACGAAACGGGCTGCGTCGTAGAGGCTCTGCCGCAGGACCAGTTGGCCGAAAGCGTTGACCTTATCCTCGTGCTCGGCGGCGACGGGACGATGATCTCTACGGCGCGGCTGGTCGGAGACAATCAAACGCCCGTGCTCGGCATCAACTACGGGAGCCTGGGGTATCTCGCAGAGTTTCGCATCGAAGAGATGTTCCCCGCGCTCGAAGCCATCCTCGCCGGAGATTATCGGCTGGACCGCCGCGTGATGCTCTCGGCTGAGCTGTATCGCGGCGAAGAGTTGATCGTCCGGAGCCTGGTGCTCAACGATGTCGTCATCAACAAGTCTGCGCTGGCGCGCATCATCGAGATTGAAACCTATCTCAACCAGCAATTCGTCAACTCGTTTCGCGCAGACGGCCTCATCGTCTCAACCCCGACAGGCTCGACCGCCTACAACCTCTCCGCAGGTGGTCCAGTCGTCTATCCTTCGATGAACGCGATAGTGATTACGCCGATCTGTCCCTTTACGCTCTCGAATCGCCCCATCGTCGTGCCGGACGACGCAGTGATAGAGCTTTATCTAAGGACGGAGGACGAGGAAGTGGCCCTCACTTTGGACGGGCAGGTCGGATGTCCGCTGCACACGGACGACCGCGTGCTCATCAGCAAAAGCCTGACGACCTTCAACATCGTCACGCCGACCAATAGAAACTACTTTGATGTCTTGCGCGACAAACTACGCTGGGGGAGGTGACAAGAGCGATCATGGCCGATGAGAAAAAGAGAGCCAAGTCGAAGCGCGGCGAGGTTGATCCGAGCGCTTTTGAGCGCGAGTTGACGACGGACCTCGATGACGAGACGCCGGATCGCCCGAAGGGGATGCCGCTGCACACGCGCATTCTCATAGGGCTTGGCATAGGAGTGTTGGCGGGCGTCGCCGTCAACATGATTTTCGGGGGCGAGCACCCGCGCGTCGCATGGGTCATCAGCAATATCACGGAGCCTGTCGGACAGTTGTTCCTGAGGCTGCTCTTGATGATCGTCGTGCCTCTGGTCTTCTCTTCGCTGATTGTCGGCGTCGCGGGTATCGGAGACATACGCAAGCTGGGCCGCGTCGGTCTCAAGTCCTTTGGCTACTGCCTGGTCGTCTCGGCCATTTCCGTCATCATCGGCCTGACTCTCGCCAACACCATCAGGCCCGGCAAACGCATAGACCCCTCGACCGCAGAGATGCTCAAACAACGCTATAGCACCGACGCGACGAAGCGCGTTGACGAGGCCAAAAAGAGCGCCACCGCACAGGATTCCGCGCTCATGCAGGTGGTCAAGACCATCGTCCCGACTAATCCTCTGGCCTCGATTGCCGGCATCAAGCCGGGCGCGACCTCGCAGAGCGATACGCCCGATATGCTCCACCTGATGTTCTTCGCGCTCATCATCGGCATCGCCATCACGCTGATTCCGGTGGAGGTGGCCGCGCCGCTGCTGCGCGGGCTGGAGGCGCTCTACGAGATAACGGCGAAGATTATAGACATCATCATGAAGTTTGCGCCCTATGCTGTGGCCTGCCTGCTCTTCAACAACACTGCGCGGTTCGGTCTGGACCTGCTTCAGGCTCTGGCCTGGTTCGTCCTGACGGTCTTGCTCGGCCTCTCGCTCCACATGTTCGGCGTGTATTCGCTCTCGGTCTACTTTCTTTCGCGTATCTCTCCGCTCGATTTTTTCCGCCGCATCAAGACCGTTATCCTGACGGCCTTCTCGACCTCTTCATCGAACGCGACGCTCCCGACGGCGCTTCGCGTCTCGGAAGAGAATCTAGGCGTGCCGCAGGAGATTAACAGCTTCGTGCTGACGGTCGGCGCGACCGCCAACCAGAACGGCACGGCGCTTTATGAAGGCGTGACGGTGCTCTTTCTGGCGCAGCTCGCGGGGGTGGACCTCTCGCTCGGGCAACAGTTGATGGTGGTCTACCTGGCAATCCTCGGAGGGATAGGGACTGCGGGCGTGCCTTCCGGCTCGATTCCGTTCATTATCGGTGTGCTGGCGACCATCAATGTCAACCCCGCTTTGATTGCCATTATCCTCGGCGTGGACCGCATCCTGGATATGTGCCGCACGACCTTGAACGTCGCGGGCGATATTACCGCGGCAACCTTCGTCGCACGCTCGGAAGGCTACGAGCTTTTGAAGATGCACGAGCCTGCCATCATACATGCGGGCGTAGACTTTCCCATCAAGAAGGCCGATTGAAACTCAGCCGCTTTGCCGTGTCGAACAGTTTTAGAGGAGACTTGCGAGATGATCTTTCCCTTAGCCGATGACAACACAGACCGGACCACGACGCCCATCGTCAACTACCTGCTCATCGCCATCAACGTGCTGGTCTTCGTCTTTCTGCAAGGCATGGGCACAAATGACAGGTTCACTTATGCTTTCTCGACAGTGCCCTACGAGATTGTGAGCGGCAAGGATGTGACGACGCCCGACCGCACGCTTGAGCATCCCGTGACTGGCCAGCGTATAGAAGTGCCGGGGCTGCAACCGACACCCTTGACGGTTTACCTGACGCTGATAACTTCCATGTTCATGCACGGCGGATGGGCGCACCTGCTGGGCAATATGCTCTTCCTCTGGATTTTCGGAGACAACCTGGAGGACCGTCTGGGCCATTTGAGATACACAATCTTCTACCTGCTGACAGGAATCCTCGCTTCTCTGGCGCACGTCCTCACGACCGTCGTCTTTAGCACCGAGGCGAGCGGACTCTTAATCCCCAGCCTCGGCGCATCCGGTGCCATCTCGGGCGTGCTCGGCGGCTACATACTGCTCTACCCGCACAGGCAGGTGAGGGCCATCGTCTTCAATTTTCTGACGACTGTTCCGGCCTGGGTCGCCGTCGGACTCTGGTTCGTCTTCCAGTTAATCAGCGGTCTGGGCATCCTCGGCGGTGGCTCGCAGAAAGGCGGCGTCGCCTATGCCGCGCACATCGGCGGGTTTATCGCGGGATTTCTCCTCGTCAAGCTTTTCGATCTGGGACGTGGACCAACAAGGGCGCAGCCCGCGTAAGTTAAGAGCCAAAGTCAAAAGGCAAAGATAAAGATTGGAGGAGCTTGCCTCTCATGCTTCATCTTTGCCTTTTGGCTTTTTGAGTTCGGTCTTAGTTCAGGGTTGTTTACCCTCGAAGATTTCTCTGATCCTGTTTAGCTCCTGGTTGGCACGCCTGACAGGTTCTGGAAACTCAACATCGCGCTCGCGCCTGCGTCTTTCTCTGCGCTCTCGCCTCTCCGAAGGGATGACAATCTCATCAACTTTACGTGCCTGCGGTCTCTCATCCTCATCCTGAACGGCTGACTGATCTTCTCTTTTCTGTCTGGCGCGAGCCGTCTCGCTCGCCGCCGGAGCGTTGACCTTAGGCTTCTCCGCGGGCTGATGCCTGGCATCAACCGCATCAGGGGCAGACTCTGCGGGCGACTGCTCGGCCTGTTTGTCCTGCCCAACCGCTGTCGGCACAACCTGCGACTCCGCAGGCTTGACTTCCGCGAGAGGCTCTTGCTCGGCAGGGCGCGTCTCGCGCGCGGCGACGCTCGGGTTTGAAGGCTGCGTGGTGGTCGTCGCCTCCTGCTCGCTTGATTTGTGATGACGGAAATAATCGAGCGCCAGTGCGCCAGCCGCGCCGACGCTGATGGCCGCCGCGATGACCAGCACCAGCAGCCAGGGCGAAAACCTGGCCCCCGCTCCATCATGCGGCCCTGCGCCGGAAACCGAATATGGCAGCTCGCGCTGAGCAGCCTGCTCGCTGAGCGGGACGACCGGACGCGCCAAAAGCGTCGCCTCATCGTCAACAAAATGCGGAGTCTCAGGCATCTCCACGCTCTGCGCGTTTTCGTCTATCTCGGTTTCTCTGATCTCTTCCATTATCTTCAAGCCATCTGCAATAAAAGGGCAATACTCTTTCTCTAATCACAATATTGAATGCTCTGCTAGCAAAAATCAACGGCTTTTGGGCCAGCAATCAACAAAGTCTTCGGCTCTGCTGCCGGATTTGGCCCGCGCTTTACGCCGACGCTTTGATGCACGCGGGCAGACTAAGTATGCCCTCTTGACACAATCTTGACCTTTTCTGTTTGAGCAAAGCAGGAGCGCCCGTCACTCTTTCATAGAGATGACGGGCGCTCCTAGTCCAGTCTAATTGTGAGCTTAAAGACCCTGGTCCGGTGGTTTTCAGCTTTTGACCTTTTGTCGTTTCGCGCGCCGACCGTCCAAGACTTCCATGGCCTCTTTGACGCGCGTGTAGATGCCGTCCGGGTCAAGCCCGTATTTGGCTAAGAGTAGCTTCGGGTCGCCGTGCGTGACGAGGCGGTCGGGCACGCCCATACGCACTACGCGGACCTTATCCTGCAAGCCGTTCTCTTCCAGAAGCTCCATCACGGCAGAGCCGAAGCCGCCCGCCAGATAAGCCTCTTCGACCGTCAAGATGAGTCGCTTGGTCTGGGCCAGCGCGAGCAGCAGGCTCGCATCCAGCGGCTTGACGAAACGCGCGTTGACCACCGTGCTCTCGATTCCTTCCTGTGCCAGTAGCTCAGCCGCCTTGAGCGACGGGTAGACCATAGAGCCGTAGGCGACGAGCGCGACATCGCCGCCATCGCGCAGGATTTCGGCCTTGCCTATTTCAAGCAGTTGCGGCTCGCGCTCTGTGTCTGCACCAACTCCGCTCCCGCGCGGGTAGCGCATCGCCGCAGGCCCCGTGTGCTCCGTCATCGTGTAGAGCATATCGCGCATCTCGCCTTCGTCCTTCGGAGCCATGAGAACCATATTCGGCACGCCGCGCAGGTAAGCTATGTCGAGCAGGCCGTGATGCGTCGGCCCGTCGCCGCCGACAATCCCCGCGCGGTCCAGGCAAAACTTGACGTTCAAATTTTGCAGGCAGACATCATGCACTATCTGGTCGAAGGCGCGTTGCAGGAAGGTAGAGTAGATGGCCGCGAAGGGTTTGAGTCCTTCGCAGGACATCCCCGCCGCAAAGGTCACGCAATGCTGCTCGGCGATGCCGACATCAAAGGCACGCTCGGGAAACTTTTCCAGCACAGCATCAACGCCCGTCCCGTCAGGCATCGCCGCCGTCAGCACGACAATCTTTTCGTCCCTTGCCATCAACTCGCACATCGCCTTGCCGAAGATAGCCGTGTAAGCCGGAAGAGAAGGCTTGGCAGATTTGACGGGCTGGCCCGTCGCCAGCTCGAAAGGGCCTGTCGCGTGCCAGGCGTAATAGTTCTTCTCGCCAGCCGGATAGCCCTTGCCCTTCGTCGTCAGAGCATGAACGATAACGGGGCTGTCCTGCACCTTCTTGGCCTCTTCGAGCGCGCGCACGAGCGCCCCCGTATCGTGTCCGTCAACATAGCCTATGTACTTAAAGCCAAGCTCGTTGACCAGAGCGCCCGGCAGGACCGCCGCCGCGATGGCATCCTTGACGGTCTTGGCCGCATGATGCAGCCGCTCGCCCAGAGACGGAATCGAGCGCAAGGTTTCTCCCACCTCATCCTTAAAGCGATGATAACCTTGCGCCTCGCGTATGCGATTGAGATAACCAGTCAAAGCTCCGACCGCCGGAGCAATAGACATCTCGTTGTCGTTTAAGAGCACGATGAGCCGCGTCTTCAAATGTCCGGACTGGTTGACCGCCTCCATAGCCATCCCGCCCGCCAGGCTCGCATCGCCGATGATGGCGCAGACATGATGGTTCTGATTTTGGCGATCACGCGCGATTGCCATTCCGAGCGCGGCTGAGAGAGAGGTCGAAGCATGGCCCGCGCCAAAGGTGTCATACTCGGATTCATCCCGCCGCAGAAAACCGCTGATGCCGCCATACTGCTTGATGGTCGGCAGGAGGTCGCGGCGCGCGGTCAGGATTTTGTGCGCATAAGCCTGGTGGCCCACGTCCCAGACGAGGCGGTCCTGCGGCGTCTCGAAGGCGTAATGGAGAGCCACGGCCAGCTCTACCGCGCCGAGGCTCGCCCCCGTGTGGCCGCCTATACGCGACATGGTTTCGAGAATGTACTGGCGAATCTCATCTGCGACTTCCTGGAGCTGGTCCGGGCGCAGGCGGCGCAGGTCTGCCGGTGAGCTAATCGTTTGTAGAAGTTTCATTGCGCACATTGTAACGCGGGCTGCCGCGTTTTGCTATCTCACAAAAGTATCATTATTCGCGCCCCAAAGCTTACGCAAACTTAAAGATAAACCCGGCTCAACGGGTGTCTGTGAATTTAATTGAGGCAGCTTGCTTTGCATTGCAAAGTAATTTATATATCAAACGCGTAGCTGCGTCAATCAACTTTCTCGCGCAGTTGCGGCGGCTGATTAGACGGCCCTGATAAAAATCCAAACTAACGGAGCGGCGCTCGCGTCTAACGGTTCAGGCTCTCTAAAGAGTCTCCCTATTCTCGGCGACAGCCCTTGAAGCTCCGGCTTTAAGGGCGCGCAATCCTGGTAAACAACTGATAAGGAGTAAATCGGAAATGTCTTTAAGAGGTAAATTAATCGGGACCAGCCTCGCGCTCGGCCTGATGCTCGGCTTCGGCACGGCGGCCCTAGCGCAACAGCCTGCCCCGCAGGGCGCGCAGCAGCCAGGCCCCGGCATGGGACGGCACGGCGGGCGCGGCGGCCCTCATCGCAGAGGCGGCATGCATCGCATCATGCGTGAGCTGAACCTGACCGAGGCACAGCAACAGCAGGCACGCGCCATCGCCGAACGCTACGAGAGCAGCAACCGTGTGCGCCACGAGGAACTGCGCCGGCTTCACGAGCAGGGTAGAGATGGCGCGCTCAGCCCCGAGGCGCAGGCGCGCTTAGAGGCTTTACGCAAAGAGGTGCGCGAGTCCATGAAACAGATGCACGCGGAAATGCTCACGATCCTGACGCCGGAGCAGCGCGCCAGGCTGGAGCAGTTGGAAGCAGAGCACAAGGCCCGTCGGCAGGAGAGACGCGGCAGACCCGACAACCAGCAGGATAACGACCAGTAAGTTGCAGCACAAACAGAAGCATACAACCCCTTGAGCGGCGCTGGTCCTCGCATTGGACCAGCGCCGCTCTTATCTTAATCTTCAAATCCGGCTCGCTCGCGACTTAACGCGAGATGGAGAGCGGCGCGGGTTGCGTCCCGCAACATGAGTTCGCCTCCGTGGAAAGAGCCGTAGCCGTCTCATCGGAGCTTTCCGTTAAGACAGTCTCCGCGACGGCGGTCGTACAGCAAGAACTTGTTTGCGCCAGATTGTCTTCAAGGACGACGAAGGCTTCCCACTCGTTGCCGTCAGGGTCTTGGACCCAGGTTTTGTCCTGAAGGGCATAGCAACAGTTGGTCTGCATCTCGTCGCGTGTCAGCAGTCCGGCCTCGGCCCACCTGCGGCGCATCAAGAGCACGTCGTCTGTCGAACCCACTTGCAGGCCCATGTGCGAGAGCGCGCCGCGCTCGCCGAAAGCCACCTGGTTGAGCGTCAGATTGAGCGGCGGGTTGGCGACATCGAATTTCGCATAACCTGTTCGCACCTTGCTCGGCTCAAGCCCCAGCATCTTCCTGTAAAACTCCAGGCTCTTCTCCACATCCTTCACATTGAGCGCCAGATGCGCCTTCAGCACCTGCACCTCTCGATTCGCTTCTTTTTCCATCTTCACTTCTCCTTCGATTGGCTGACTATTACATATTCGCCTGTGCGAATATGTTGGCACTATATGCTTCCCCAACACATACGTCAAGACATATATGAGAGTTCGTGCTAAAATATTTCCATGAGCAAGACGGATGAAGGGTTCGACATGGAGCTATTGTTTCGGGCGCTGGCCGACCGGACGCGGTTGCGCTTGATTAGTCTGATGGGCGACGACGAATTATGCGTCTGTTTCTTTGTCGAGGTCTTGAAGACGAACCAGCCGAAAATCTCTCGCCATCTGGCGTACCTGCGAAAGGCCGGGGTGGTGGCGGCGCGGCGCGAAGGCAAGTGGATGCATTATCGCATCGTCGAGCCGCCGGATGAGCATGCCGCGAGCGTTTTTCGTGAGGTGCGCGCGTGGCTTGCGGAGGAACCGGAGATGCAGCGAGATCGTATACGTCTGAAGAAGGTTTGTTGCGCTGTGCAGCCTCCCGTGCAACTGCGCGGAGCGCCTCGACCGGCAAGCCTGACAATGTAAATCAGAGGTCTCAACAAAGGAAGATGACAATGGTTATCGCTGTGGATTCTTTAATGCACGAGCAGCTCCTGGAACGTCGTCAGAAGCTGGAGATTGCCATCAATGCCTTCGACGGGAACGCGGAATTTATGCGTCTCCTGACCGAAGTTGACGCGGCGCTTGAGCGTATACAGAGGGGCACATACGGGTTGTGCGAAGTCTGCCATGACCCTGTCGAGACGGAAAGGCTCATCGCAGACCCGCTGGTCCGATTTTGCATAGACCACCTGACACCCGTTCAGCAACGCGCACTGGAAGAGGATTTAGTGCTCGCGGCGCAGATTCAGAGAGGGCTGCTGCCGGAGAAGAATTTCAGTTTTAACGGTTGGGAGATCGCCTACCAGTATGACCCTGCGGGGGCTGTCAGCGGCGATTACTGTGACCTCATACGCACACAGGAGGGCGACCTTTATTTCTTTCTCGGAGATGTCTCAGGCAAGGGCGTCGCGGCCTCTATGCTGATGGCGCATTTGCACGCGATGTTCCGCGCGTTGATTCCCGTCGGCCTGCCTCTGGACCAACTGGTCGAGCGGGCCAGCCGCGTCTTTTGCGAAAGCACCCTCCCGACGCATTTCGCCACGCTCGTCTGCGGCAAGGCGAACATCAAGGGCGAGATTGAAATCTGTAACGCGGGCCATCTGCCGCCGCTTTTGATACATCAACGCGAGGTCAGACAGATTGATGCGACGGGCCTGCCCGTGGGCGTTTTTTGCAGCGAGCAGTTTAAGGTCGAGAAGCTGCAAGCCTCCGCGGGCGACACGCTTTTACTCTACACGGACGGGCTGACGGAAGCGCCCGACGAGAACGGCACGGAATACGGCGCTGAAAGACTGTTAAAGCTCACGGGCCAGCTCTACAGCCTTGCGCCGCAGGATTTCGTCAGCCATTGTCTGAAAGATTTGAGGGATTTCTGCGGTCTCACACAGAGGCCGGATGATTTGACCATCATGGCTGTTCGGCGCAACGGAATACATTAAGCTCTGCCGACAGGTTTGAGACCCGAATCAATCTTGAGGGCAGTTTGAAACCTGCCCTCGATCTGCTATCCGACTTATTGACTGTCGTAATGATACAATCCTCCGGCGATGTTTAAGTGCCCTTCATGCGCGACAGCGGTCCCGGACGAAAGCCTCTCCTGTCCTTCCTGCGGCACGTCTCTGGACCACTCAGACGAGCCGACTCGCATCCTCAAGGATGTGCACCACTCCGCCGTCAACAAGGCTGGCTCTTCAACTCACAGGGCTTCACAGCATCTCTCACAATCAACCACCTCGTTTGATTCGATAGACAATGCGAGGTTCGTTCCCGGCACGATCCTGGCCGAACGCTACAGGATCGTGAGCCTGCTCGGTCGCGGCGGGATGGGCGAGGTTTACCGTGCCGAAGACCTGACGCTCGGCCAGCCCGTGGCGCTCAAGTTTCTGCCTGAGAATCTCGCCAGCGATGGCGTCGCCCTGGCGCGCTTTCACCGCGAAGTGCGCATTGCGCGACAGATTTCGCATCGCAACGTTTGCCGCGTCTACGACATCGGCCAGGTAGACGGCCAGCAATTTCTCTCCATGGAGTTTATCAAGGGCGAAGAACTCGCTTCGACCCTCAAACGCTTCGGTCGTCTGCCGATGGATAAGGCCATAGAGATTGCGCGACAGATTTGCGCGGGGTTGGCCGCAGCACATGACAATGGCGTGCTCCATCGCGATCTGAAACCCGCCAACGTGATGATTGACGAGAATGGCAATGCGCGGATTACGGATTTCGGATTGGCGGGGCTGGCCGAAGATTTTAGCGAAGTTAAATTGATCGAGGGCACGCCCGGCTACATGTCTCCAGAGCAGCTCGAAGGGCAGGAGCTGACGACCCGCAGCGACATCTATAGCCTGGGCCTCGTGCTCTATGAAATCTTCACTGGCAAGAAGGCTTTTGAAGCGCGAACGCTGCCGGAGTTGCTCCAGTTGCGCAAGAGCAACACGACTCCGACCAGTCTCTCCGCGCTCAACAAGGATATAGACCCGCTGGTTGAGCGCGTCATCCTGCGCTGCCTGGAGAGAGAGCCGGATGAGAGGCCCGCTTCGGCCATACAGGTGGCCGCCGCGCTCCCGGGCGGAGACCCTCTGCAAGCTGCGCTCGCGGCGGGCGAGACGCCCTCACCGGAAATGGTCGCCGCCGCGCCCAAAGAAGGCGTCCTCAGACCGGCTGTGGCCGTCGCCCTGCTCGCCTGCGTCCTGGTCGGGCTGGTGCTTGTCGTTCTTCTTTCGGGGAAAGTGATGCTGCACCGACAGGTCCAGCTTGAAAAATCACCCGACGTGCTCAAAGACCGCGCCAGCGATCTGATTAAAAAACTGGGCTATACGGATGCGCCTTCGGATAGAGCTTACGGGTTCTTGCGCAACGACGAATATTTGCGTTATGTGCAGGACCACGACTCGTCGCCGACGCGTTGGGATAAATTAAAGAGCGGGCAGCCGTCTGCGCTCAACTTCTGGTATCGTCAAAGCCCGCGTTATCTAGAACCGGCCTTTGGCACCAGTATACGCGTCTCGCCGGGAGACCCGCCGGTCCAGGTCTCCGGGATGGTCAACGTCATCTTGAATCCTGCCGGACAACTGCTCAGCTTCACAGCCGTTCCGCCGCAGGTTGACGAGGGACAGGGCCAGCCGCAACCGCCTGACTGGTCCATTCTCTTTACAGAGGCGGGGTTCGACATCAAGAGTTTTAAAGAGACTGCTCCGAAGTGGCTACCGCTCCTGAACAGCGATACGCGCGCGGCGTGGGAGGGAAATTATCCGGGTCAGACAGAGATTCCCATACGCATAGAGGCGGCCAGCTTTCGCGGCAAGCCAATCTTTTTCTCCATCATCGGACCCTGGACCAGACCTTCTCGGATGCAGGCAGACCACAGCAGCGCCAGAGACCAGGCTTCGCAGTATATCTCTCTGGTCCTGCTTTTAACTGTCATCATCGCGGGCGTCCTGCTCGCCAGGCATAACTTGCGTCTCGGCAGGGGCGACCGCAAGGGGGCTTTCCGGCTGGCGCTCGTAGTCTTTGCGGCCTTCATGCTGGCCTGGCTCTTTCGCGCGAGCCACGTTCCGACGCAGGGAGAATTTAACCTCTTCATCAAGATTACGGAGCTGGCGCTGTTTGTTTCAGGGCTGGTCTGGCTCTGCTACATCTCGCTTGAGCCATACGTTAGAAGACGCTGGCCGCAGCGCATCATCTCCTGGAGTCGTCTGCTGGTCGGCGGCTGGCATGACCCGCTGGTCGGCAGGGACGTGCTCATCGGCGCGCTCTTTGGAACGGGGATGGCGCTGCTGGTTTACCTCTCATATCTTGCGCCGAGGTGGCTTGGTCGTCCGCCGGACCTGCCCCCGACGCCGGCTTTGGAGACCCTCTTGGGAATGCAGGATGTCTTCGGCGCTTTCTTTTGGAGCCACCTGACGGTAGTGATTTTTCTGGGGCTGATCGCGCTCTTTATCTTTCTCCTGCTCAACATCATCTTGCGCAGAGAATGGCTGGCGATTGGACTCGGCTGGTTTTTAATCACGCTGGTGACAGTCTTGCAGGGCCACAATCTGGCGGTTGATCTCATCTTCGGCGGGCTGGTGGCGGCGCTCCTGGTCGGAGCTTTAGTGCGCTTCGGGCTGCTGGCGATGATCGCCGCACTCTTTTTCTACACGCTCTGCTTTATCTATCCTCTGACCTCAAACTTTTCCGCCTGGTCTTCGGGCGGGGCGATTTTCGCGCTGCTCATGGCGACGGCTCTCGCCGTCTACGGCTTCTACGCCAGCCTCGCGGGTCAACCCCTGTTTCGCGGCCAGTTCCTGCAAGATTAGGTTGATTCAAGAGGAGCTTGATGCTGCCTTGCTCTGCTCCTTTAAGCTTCTGCTCTCTTGACGGACACCGCGCCTTGACATTCGCGTTTGGGAGGCTAGAATATCCCTTCGCCTGTGAAGGGCGCTTGAGAGCGCGGAGATGTGGCCGAGTGGCTGAAGGCGGCGGTTTGCTAAACCGTTATAGGTCAAAAGCCTATCGCAGGTTCGAATCCTGCCATCTCCGCCAGTAAAATTTTCGAGCTTCGCAACGACGGACGGGTTACTTGGACGATAAAAAGCCAGGTAACCTTTTTTGCTGTTTTGATAAACCACTGCGGCGAGGCGACTCATGCTTGCACACGCTCCCAGGTCTCAGCTAAAAGATGTCTCGCCTGCTTCTCCTCCTCCTCCTGCTTGAAATGGTCCAGCACGCCAGCCATCTTTGAAGGAGAAAAAATGATGCTGCATTTTGTTGCGCCGTCCGGCTTGAACCTGCAAGCCTTACAGTGGCTGATACCTTCCGCAAACGATTTGCGCGGGATGTTCCTCCAACTGCCTCCCATCCTTGAGAAGATGCTGCGCCCGACCATCGTTTATATTTTTCTCGTCGTCGGGCTGCGTATCTTCGGCAAACGCGAGCTGGCCCAGCTTAATCCGTTCGATCTGGTCGTCTTGCTCTCGCTCTCGAACACCGTGCAGAATGCCATCATCGGCGATGATAATTCTGTCACGGGCGGACTCATCGGCGCGTTCTGGCTGCTCTTTGTCAACTACCTTGTGGTACGCTTTCTCTTCAAGCACAGGCGGCTCGATCAGGTCATCGAAGGCAAGGCTACTATTCTGGTCCAGAATGGAAAGCTCTGCCCGAAGGAGATGGCTCAGGAGCTGCTGACCGAGGCCGAGCTGCTGATGGTCGCGCATCGCCAGGGCTTTAACAATCTCGATGAGGTCGAAACCTGTACGCTTGAGCCGGGAGGGACTTTTTACCTGAAGGGCAAGGAGCCTCCCGTCGCGCAAAGGTATCAAGAGGAGCTGCGCTCGCGTCTGGATGAATTGAGCAAACAGATCGAGGAATTGAGGAAGGGAAAAAGGGATGAAGGATAAAGGATAAGGGATGAATAAAAGCTCTTGATTCTTTTGGATTCCCGCTCGGGAAATCCCGCGGGGTTGATCAACCAGCGAATCAAGAGCTTCGATTGTTCATCTCTCATCCTTCATCTCTCGTCCCTTCAAAATTATGTCTGTTCGTGTTCGTTTCGCACCGTCGCCGACGGGTTATCTGCACATTGGCGCGGCGCGCACAGCGCTCTTTAACTGGCTCTATGCGCGCCGTCATGGCGGCAAGTTTCTGCTCCGCATAGAGGACACAGACTTGCAGCGCTCGACGGAAGAGTCTACGCGCTCGATTCTTGAAGGTCTGCGTTGGCTGGGTCTGGATTACGACGAAGAGATAGTCTTTCAATCCGACAACGCGCCGAAGCACAGGGCGGCGGCTCTGCGATTGCTCGAAGCGGGCACGGCTTACAGGGATTTCACGCCGAAAGAGCAGCGCTCCGACGCCGGCATCAAGCAGGATATTGCGGCGCGCGCGCGTGCGCACGCTGGCGAAGGAGTGGACCACCGCAGCAATCCCTTTCGCGAGCTCTCCAGCGAAGAGTCCGAGCGCCGCGCGGCTGCGGGCGAGCCTTTCGCCGTGCGCCTGAAAGTAGCGCGCGAAGGACACACACACTTTACGGATGCCGTCTACGGCGAGCAGACGCGCGACTACGCGGAGATTGAAGACCTCGTCCTGCTGCGCTCGGACGGCCATCCTCTCTATAACCTCTCGGTCGTCCTCGACGATATAGAGATGGGCATCACGGATGTCATACGCGGGCAGGACCACCTGACCAACACGCACAAGCAAATCCTGATTTATGAGGCGCTCGGACAAAAGCCGCCGCGCTTTGCGCATCTGCCGCTGATACTCGCGCCGAACAAGGGCAAGCTCTCCAAGCGCAAGCACGGCGAGGTCGTCTCGCTGACGACTTACAGGGATAGAGGCTTTGTCGCGGCGGCCTTTCGCAACTTCCTGGCCCTGCTCGGCTGGTCTCCGCCGGAGGCCGAGCGGGAGTTGATGACGCTCGAAGAGCTGGTCCAGAGCTTTTCGCTCGAAGGCATCGTGCGCTCCAACGCTATCTTTAACTTTAGCGAGCAAGACCCTCGACAGTGGACCGATGCGAAAGCGCTCTGGATGAACGCCGAATACATACGCGCGATGCCGCTCGCCGAGCTGCTCCCGCTGGTCAAGGAAGAGATGCGCGCGGGCCGCCTCTGGCGCGAGGAATACGAAGAAGACGAGCGCGACTGGCTGGAAAAGACGCTGGACCTGATTCGCCAGCGCTTCTTCACGCTCAAGGATTTTTCCGCGCAGGGCCGCGCATACTTCTCCGATGATTTTGATTTTGACGAAGCGGCGGTCAAAAAGAATCTGCTCAAAGAGCCGCGCCTGCGAGAGTTGCTGCCCGCGCTGGCCGAGAGGCTTGAACGGGTCGAGCCTTTTACGACCGCAGAGGTCGAGGCCGCGCTACGCGCTTTCGCAGACGAAGCGGGGGTCAAAGCTGGCCTGCTCATCAACGCTTCGCGCACGATGTTGACGGGACAAGCGGTCGGCCCCTCGATGTTTGAAGTCTTTGAAGTGATAGGGCGCGGGCGCTCCGTGCAGCGGCTGCGCAGCCAGTTGCCCTGGTCCGAATTTCAGGCCGAAGCCGACAAGCCTTGATGCCATGAAGAGCTTCTCGAATAAGCTTCGGCAAATCTAAGAGAGTATTTCCAAACCCGAAGATGAGCCACAGAGGCACAGAGAACACAGAGAGAAGATAAATTAGAATGTGATAAGACTTTTCAACACAGCTTCCCTACTTATGCTCTGTGCCTCTGCGCCTGCGGTGGCTGGTTTTGAAATCTGTTCTAAATCTTTCTCGCGTTCATCTTAATGAAGGAGCATTTGTTATGTTAAAGAGCTTGCCTCTGATCATCACGCTGATGCTGGCGGCCGCTATCGCGGCTCTGGCCCAGAATACAAACACGCCCGCGACCCAGACGCGCCCGCGAACTTCAAACGGAACGACGACTGGCAGGACACAGACAACGCCGGTTGAGGACAGGGGCGCACAGGAGCCTGCCGCCGCGACCACGCCGCGGACGCGACGCGCGAGCAGTGGCCGGACCGCGCGCGGGGCAACCGATACCACATCGAAGGGCGTGCTCGCGGCTTTCAATGCGCTGCTCGACGGCATTCGCCATGCGGATGTCGAAGCAGTGGCCGGAGCTTACTGGAATTCTCCGCAGCTCGTCCTCTTTAACAACAATGGAACAGTGACGAGAGGCTGGGAGCAGATGCGCACGAACCGCGCCAGTTCCTACCCGAACATGAAGGATGTCAAGCTGGAGGTGCGAGACCTGCGCGTGCAGATGCTCGGTCGCGAAGGCGCGCTCGTCAGTTGTCTCTGGACGCAGTCGCAGGTTTACAAGGGCACGCCCGAAACGGCCAGCGGGAGGATGACGATTGTCTTTCGCTTCACGGGCGGAGCCTGGAAAGCGGTCCACCTGCACACCTCGCCGGATTCGCCTGAGCCAACGCGCGTCGCCCCGTCCGAAAGAAACGCGACAAGCACGACGACGCCTTAGCCCATGACGCGCAGTTTGTAGTAAACTGCCCGTGCCTTTATTAAATTCCCCCGGATAAAGTGATGCGCGGCTGCTCTGCTCAAAAGCAGCGGGGTCGTGTGTTTAAAATCAAGTCTCTTTTGGAAAGGGTAATCTGATGAATTGGATGGACCAGTTGGGTGGAATCTTGCAGCAGTACACGGGCGCCGGACAGGGGCAGCCGCCGGAGACAGTTCACAACGACTTCGACCAGCTTGCGCAGAACGCTCCACCATCGGCGCTCGCAGACGGGTTGGCCGCGGCCTTTCGCTCGGACCAGACGCCTGCTTTCGGACAGATGGCGGCGCATCTCTTCAGCCAGGCCAGCGGACAGCAGCGCGCAGGTCTGCTCAACACTTTAATCCGGACGGCAGGCCCGGCGCTTGCGGCCCAACTCTTTTCGCGTCACGGCGCATCGGGTCTCGCCGGACTGCTCGGCAGCGGGCAGACGCAGCTCTCGCCGGAGCAAGCGGACCAGGTCTCGCCGCAGGCTGTGCAGGAACTGGCCGCGCAGGCGGAACAGAAAGATCCTTCCGTTATTGATATGGTCAGCAACTTTTACTCGGCCCACCCGACGCTCGTCAAGACGCTCGGCGCGGCGGCCCTCACTATCGCGCTGACCAAGATCGCTCAGAACCAGTATGGCGGATAAGTCGCTGGATGAAGGCTGCGAGGATGAGCAGGGAAATAAAGAAAAGCTCTTCATGCTTCTTCATCAAGATGAAGGACTATTAATCCTTTTAACTGCGCTTATCTCTTGAGGGTTGATAAAGCAAAAGAGAAAAGCCGCTCAAGGCGTCTGCCCTGAGCGGCTTTTACGGTGAACTGTTGGGATTGGCCTGTAGCATCTGCTCTTTCGAGCAGGAAAACGACTGGACGAGAATCTCAACAATTTCTGATTATCAATCCAGAGGTCAGGCCGCAGCCACCTCACTGTGATTAAAACTCATACTTTATGAATCACCTCCTTTCCAGTGTTGGCCGCATCATAAATGACAATTTATGGAGCGTCAAGTCTTCTTTTCGTGCGCTCTCTTAGTGTGCCAGGCCGCTCATCCGCGTTGAAAGGCAAGGCGTCCGTCAACGTAAGTGGCGAAGGTGTGTTCGACCCCGAAGAAGTAAGCCACTTCACGATAGTCTTGACAGTCGTGTATGACGAAATCAGCGAGCTTGCCCGCTTCGAGCGAGCCTGTTTGGTGGCCTCGCCCCAGACTGTGAGCCGCGTTGATGGTCGCCGCCGTGAGGGCTTCGGCGGGCGACATCTTCATCTGCGTTGAAGCGAGGGAGAGAATCATCTGCATGGAAGGCGTCGGAGATGAGCCTGGGTTAAAGTCGGTCGCGAGCACGACCGCCAACCCCGCATCAATCATCTCTCGCGCCGCAGGATAACGCCGCGAGCCTAGAGCATAAACAGAGCCTGGCAAGAGCACTGGCTGGACGCCAGCCTCTTTCAGAGCCTTGATGCCTTCAGCATCCGTCTGTTCAAGATGGTCCGCCGTCGCGGTCTTTAGCTCAGCCGCCAGGCGCGCCCCCCCGCTCAGCTTGAGTTGGTCCGCGTGTATACGCAGGCCCAGCCCCAAGGCACGCGCGGCAGAGAGAATGCGACGGGATTCATCTATGCTAAAGACGTTCTCTTCGCAGAAGACATCGCAGTATTCGGCCAGCCCTTCTTCTACAACACGCGGCAGCATCTCTTCTATGATGAGCGCGATATACTCTTCGCGCCACGCGCTGTATTCCGCCGGTACGTCGTGCGCGCCGAGAAAGGTCGGAACATAACGGAGCGGCGTCAACTGGTCCAGCCGTCTAATCGCGCGCAGGATTTTCAGCTCGTCCGCGACAGACAACCCGTAACCGGACTTGGCTTCAACGGTCGTTGTGCCCGTGCGTAGAAACCACTCGCTGTAACGCCTGCCCGCCGAGACCAGCTCGTCCGGAGTGGCTGCGCGCGTGCTCCTCACGGTGGACTTGATGCCGCCTCCGCGCGCGGCTATCTCCTGGTAGGTCGCGCCCGCCGCGCGCTGCTCGTATTCATCCGCGCGCTTTCCGGCGAAGACCGGATGAGTATGCGCATCAACAAAGCCCGGCATGACGACGCGCCGTCCAGCGTCAACGACTTCGCAGCCGTCTTCAATAAGAGGCTCAATCTCGCTGCGCGCACAGACCCTTTCGATGCGCCCGTCGCGCGACAGCATCGCGCCGTCCTCTATGATGGCAAGCTCGCGCATCTCGCGCCCCACGCGCGGACCAACGCCAGAGCTTTTGAGCGTCACAAGCTGCGAGCAATTAATGACGGCAAGCATAAAAGAGTCTGAGAGTCCGAGAGTCCGGAGTCTGAGAGTCAGAAGACAAAAGCTTTTGGCCTTTGACTTTCTGACTCTCGGACTCTGGAGACTCCGGACTCGCTATTTCATGTGTCGGTCCAGAAAGTCTGCGACGAGCGGGTAGACTATGAGGCGGTTTGAGAGTTTGATGACGCCGTGGCCCTCATCATCGAAGAGTTTGTATTCGACGGGCGCGTTGCGTTCGCGCAGGGCTTTGACGATCTGCTCGGCTTCCGTGTAGGGCACGCGTGGGTCGTTCTTGCCCTGAATAACCATGAGCGGCGCTTTGATGCGGTCCACCTTATGAAGCGGCGAGACCGAGCGCAGGAAATCCAGGTCGCGTTCGAGCGAGCCATACTCTCTTTCGCGCTGCTTGCGGCGATAGCCCGAAGTGTTCTTCAGAAAGCTCTCGAAGTTGGCGATGCCGACCGTGTCAACCGCCGCCGCCCACAGCTCCGGGTAGAGCGTGATAGCGGCGAGCGTCATGTAGCCGCCGTAAGAGCCGCCCATGACGGCTATACGGCGCGAGTCTGCCCCGCCTTCCGTCTTGAGCCATTCGACCGCCGCCGCCAAATCTTTGACGGAATCCTCGCGCTGGCGCACATCGTCCAGATGCGTGTAGGTCTTGCCGTAGCCCGTCGAGCCGCGCACGTTCGGCGCGAGGATGGCGTAGCCGCGCTGCAAGAAATATTGATAGATGGAGCTGAAGCCGGGCAACTCCTGTCCTTCTGGTCCACCATGCACGCTGACGATGACGGGCAGACGCGCACTCGTCTCTTTTCCCGTCGCAGTGCTTCCGGCAGCCGCCGCCGGACGATAGTACCAGGCCGGAATCTCTCTTCCGTCAAAGCTCTTGAAGTGGACCAGTTGAGGCTCTACGAAGGTCTCCTGCGGGATGCCCGCGCGCGAGCTGTGCGTGACCTGAAGCCAGGAACGGCCTCTCAGGTCGTAGAGCCAGACATCCGGGTTAAAGCGCGGGCTGTTGATTGTGAGCGCCAGTTTGCGTTTGTCTTTGGAGAATACGAGACTGCCGACCAGCCCGCGCGCCGGAAGCGTGACGGGCGCAGCCTTCGAGCCGAGCTTGCCGTCGGCGCTCAGCTCGCGCACGTAAAGGTCGCTATAGCCGTCGCGGTTGATAGTGTAGGCGAAGAGTCGTCCGTCATCGGAGATTTCCGTAGAGGCCAGCTCCCATGGCGTCTCATCCAGAACCTCTCTCTGCTTTGTCTGTAGGTCCAGCCGCGTGAGCGAATAAAACTCGCGCCCCTCGTCTGTGCCTATCAGTAGAAAGCGACCGTCGCGTGTGAAGTTGACGTGGCCGAATTGCGAAGCGCCCTGGTGAGGCGTGAGATGCGTCGCCTGTCTGGTCGAAAGGTCAACCAGATAGAGGTCGTTATCGAGGCTCAACTGGTCGCTCTCGTGCGAGACGACGAGCTGGCGGTCATCGAATGACCAGGCGGCTGGACCATTCGAGCCGTCCTGCTGGTAGACCAGCTCTTCTTTGCCGCTGGAGACCTCCATCACGTAGACATCGAAGAAATTCGGGTTGCGCTTGTTTGAAGCATAGCTGATGCGCTTGCCGTCATGCGACCAGGAGCCGAAGTTGTGGCGAATTTTCGGATTGTTGGTCAGCGCCTTAATCTCTGAGCCATCGGGCGAGAGCCAGTAGAGCTGCGCGTTCTCGTTACCGCCGATTGATTTGGCGAAGATGAGGCCGCTGCCATCGGGCGACCAGCGGACGAAATCTACGCGGTCCGGATAAAAGGTCGCCTGGTCGGGCCAACCGCCCTCGGTTGAGATCATCCAGACCTGCGGCGTGCCCGTGATGTTCGTCAGGAAGGCCATGCGGTCTGCCTGCGGCGAGAGCGTGGCCGAACCCGCCGAGCGTATGTTCAGATAACGCTCGATGCCGTAGCGCTCGCGGCTCGCACCCGCGCCCGTGACGGTCTGGGATTGGACCAGGACGGATGAAAAAAGTAGGAGCGCGAGCGTCAGGTTTATCGTTAATAGCTTTCTCATCTCTGAAAGTCTCCCGGTTGGATTAAAGATAGTTGATACAATTTACTGTAAGGCATTAAATAAAGCGAACGAATTTATCTCTCTTGATGCTCGCCTCTGGTCCGGAGTATCCACTGCGGCTTTAAAGGCGGCGAGGGTTGGCGTATAGTAAGCATCGCCCGACACTTCAATCTCTGCCCGGCCTCGCACGGCAGCTTTACAAAAGAGACTTGAGCCTTCGTGTACGCCAGCGAAAATCTGCTGGCTCTCAGCCCGACTCGAAAGGAGTGATTCCACAGATGCCAAGACCATCAAGCAAAAAGAGGGCCGCCGCCTCAAAGAAAAATGGCTCGACCGAGCAGACCTTGAACCCTTTGCGCGCAGGCATGCCCGCGCAGGATTCTATTATCGAGGTCAAGCCCTTAACCATCCCGGCGGCTGCGGCCCTGCGCAGGGCTGCGGCCATGAAACTGACCGCTTATCGCATCATCAAAACCAACGAGGTCGATGCCTATGAGAAGGGCGCGACCGCCGATGGCACTCTGTCTCCGAAGTTCGCGGCGAAGAAGGCCGCGGCTGTACATAGTGATAATTTCGAGGGCACTGCGCGCAAGACGGCCAAGTTGTCCATCGGTGACGGACACGTGGGAGTCTTTAAAGACCTCAAGAATCTCATCAAATCTCTTCCAGCGGACGATAAGATGATAGCTCACGTGCCGAAGATTAAGACCACCGCGACCTCCGAGCGCGTCGAGGAAGAGCAGCGGAACGTGCGCGTCAAGGTCTTTCTCTACGCCGCGAGCAGGGAAGATGATAACGACTTCCATTTGATTCTGGGCCGCGACCCGAGCGTTGCGCCTGAGATGTACATGACGATGGAGCTATCGGGCCTGCCGCCTTCGACGAGCGCTGCTTTCAAGAAACTGAAGGCGGCGCGCGATGCTTACAAGGCTTTTTTCGGCGACGAACTGCCGGGCGAGAAATATGATTTCTACGACCCGCCGATTCCGGTCCAGATTGAAGGCTCGCTCTTCTTTGACATGAGCCACAGCGCGGGCCAGCGGCCAGGTCCTAAGAGCTTGAAGAGTCGCATGCCGACCATCTGGGAAATCCACCCGATTACAAAGATCGTCTTTCATCCATAAGGCGGCCCGTCGCATCACAAAGAGAAAGCCATGCCAGGACCGACAGGCAAAAAGAGAAAACGCGCGTCAAAGCCAAAGGATGCTACGGCCAGCCAACGCCTGAACCCTTTACGCGCAGGGATGCCCGCGCAGGACTCCATAGAGGGCGTCAAGCAGATGGAGAGGGACGGGAAGGTCTATCGCATCATCAAGACCAACGAGACGGATGCTTACGAGCAGCCCGCCAAACAGAAGCGCAGCCGCAAGCGAAGCGATTGAGCCTCAAGCGATTGGTCCGGAAGGTTGATGAGAAGAGCTGTCGTCCGAAGTCTTTAACTACGATTGCTCAGATTTGCGATGACGATGAGCAGCTCGGCAGGCTCTACGGGCTTTGGGACGTGCATCTGATAGCCAGCCGAGAGCGCGCGCATGCGGTCGGAAAATCTGGCATGCGCCGTCAGCGCGATGGCGGGCAGCCTGCCTCCCCCAGTCTTTTCCAGCGAGCGCACCTTGCTAATCAAAGCGTAACCGTCTTCGTCCGGCATCTCTATGTCGCTGACGAGCAGGTCCGGTTTCGAGCGTTGCAATTTTTCCAATGCGTCAGCCACGGTCGCGACAGCCGTCACTTCTGCTCCGCTCTGCGTCAGGACCATCGTCAACAACTCACGCGCATCGCGCTCGTCGTCCACGACCAGCACGTGCAGCCCGTCGAGCCTCGGCAAATCCTTGAGCCGCAAACTGTCTTCAGCGGCCAGCACGCTCTGCTCCGTCTCAGCCGTCGAGAATTGGTCCAAGCCAGACAAGACCATGAGCGGCAATCTCACTGTAAAGGTCGCGCCCTGCCCCTCTCCACGGCTCTCGGCGGTGATCGTTCCGCCATGCAGCTCGACTAGATGACGCGTGATTGCCAGCCCCAATCCAAGCCCGCCATGCCTTCTGGTCGTAGAGGTATCGGCCTGACGAAAGCGCTCAAAAACTTGCGGTAGAAACTCCGCGTCAATACCCTGGCCGCTGTCGCTGACCGTCATCTCGACATGCGAGTTAACGCGCTCTAGCCGAACCTGTACGCGGCCTCCCTTCGGCGTAAACTTGATGGCGTTCGAGAGCAGATTCCAGACGACCTGTTGCAAGCGGCTGGCATCGCCGGAGACTGGACCAGCCTTCGGGTCCAGAATTGCTTGCAGACGAATCGCGCGCGCGTCTGCGGCGGGACGCACCACGTCAAGGGCCGCCTCTATGACAGACGCGAGTTCGACCCGGCCAACGTCAAGGCGTAGCTTGCCCGAGATGATACGCGAAAAATCGAGCAGGTCTTCGATGAGCTGCGATTGCGACTTTGCGTTGCGCTCGATAATCTCCAGAGCGCGCGCGGTCATGGCCTGGTCCAGTTTCCCCTCGCCGAGCATACGCGCCCAACCGAGTATGGCATTGAGAGGTGTGCGCAATTCATGCGAGACGACGGCGAGGAACTCATCTTTGGCGAGGTTGGCGGCCTCCGCAGCCTTCTTCGCCAGCAGTATCTCGTCCTCGTAACGGCTGCGCTGGCGTATCGGAATAAAGACGCATTCGTTGACCATTGTTCCGTCACGCTCAAGACGGACGGCTGAGGCGAGGACGGGCACGTCGCCGCCGCTCGCGGACCGCAGCGAGAAATAAATCTCCTCTGCCTTGCCGTGCATTTTCAGTAGAGGAAAGAAGTGTGTTTGATAAAAGACGCGCCCGCCGATAGAGAGTATGGATTCGATGTGGCGGCCAGAGAGTTCTTCAGCCTCGCGCTCCAAAAGGCCGAGCAGCGTGGCATTGACCAGCATAATCTTGCCGTCGTCCGCGAACGCCAGAAAGCCGCAGGGCGCGTTGTTAAGCAGGTCATCCATGTGGCTCAGCTCAGGGTCTGCTGGCGGCCTGACTTCTATCTGGACGAGCAATGCTCAGGTAGTCCTTAATCACACCGATGGTCTCCTCCGGGTGGCTCATGTGCGGGCAATGGCCCGTCGCCTTCATCACGCGTAGCGTGCTGTGCGGCAGGTGCTGTTCCAGATATTGGCCGACAGAAAGCGGTGCGATGGCATCCTCCGAGCACTGTAGGATGAGCGACGGCAGCTCGACCTTTGGCAGATCGCTGCGGTTGTCGGAAAAGAAAGTGACTTCAGCGAAACGGCGCGCGATTCGTGGGTCTGTCGAGCAGAAGCTTTCCTCAAGCTCGCGCGTTAATTCTGGCCGCTCCGGATTCTGCATCACGGCGGGCGCGAGAAAGCTGGCCCAGCCGATATAGTTTTTCTCCATCAGATCAAGCAGCCCCTCTATGTCTGCGCGCTCGAAGCCTCCGACATAAACGGGCGGGTCGTTAATATAGCGCGGCGAAGGGCCGACCAGGATGAGTCTCTCGAAGCGCAGAGGCTCGCGTATGGAGGCCAGCAGGCCGACCACGCTACTGACGGAATGCCCGACGAAGATGACATCCGTCAATTCCAGCGCCGCGCAAATATCGAGCACGTCCTGCACGTAGCCATCCATCTCGCCGTACCTCTCCGCGTTGTAAGCATTGAGGTCTGACTTACCCGACCCGACATAATCGAAGAGCACTATCCGGTAGTCGTCCTCGAAGGCAGGTGTGACGAAACGCCACATGTTCTGGTCGCACCCGAAACCATGCGCGAAGAGCATCGGCTGCGTGCCCTTGCCGAAGACCTTGACGTTATTACGCAGAAGAATATTCTGACTCATCTTATTTGATCCCGAATCTGCCGGACGCTGAAACGTTTTGCCGGCATTTAATGACTACCATCTTCCGCCGGAAAGGGCAACGCGCAAGCACAAGCCGGATGAGAGCCATGCTATCCGAGCCTTTGGGCCTGCGGTTGACCTCTCGGAGCAGGCCGCGAGTCAACCGCAGGCTTAACTTTTATCGTCGTCCCGTTTAAGACTTTCGCGCCGCTTCGGTTATAATATTGTTATCCGAAATTTATTCAATCATTTCTCTTATCAGGGAGCTTATTATGAGTGTCGAGAAGATTGCGAAGCGACCGGACCGCATCAAGTTTAAAGGGCGTATTCTCTATTTAACCGAAGAGACAGCTTTGATTCGCAGGCAGCTTGCGGGCGAGGAATTAGAGCCGGACGCCGAGCGAGCTTTGATGAACAATATCTCTACGGACGAGATTACGCCCGGTTGGGTCTGCTTCTATTATGACGAGACGCTGGGCCAGTATGTCTATGTCGGGATGCGCGAGAACGCCGTGCAGAAGGACGAGGTTAAGAATGGCGGGTTCTCCGTCGTCGTCTCAGGGCTATCAAAGGGCTGCGGCTCTTCGCGCGAGACAGCGCCTTACGCCGAGAAGGCCGCGGGCGTAGAGCTTGTCATAGCGAAAACCATAGAGAAGATTTACGGGCAGAACGCGCAGAATATAGGTCTGCTGACCTCCACGGATTTCGGACTCATCGAGCGCATAGAGCGCGGCGAAGAGATTCCGCTTGAAGAGTTCACGCGCGGCCTCGACGGCATTTCGCGGGCGATTGTTGAATATGGCGGACTCTTTAATTACAACAAGGCGCGGCTTCACGGCCTGGTTGCGCCGCCGCCCGTGGACACCGCGCCGAGACCTATGACGATTGTCGAAAAGATTATCGCGCGGCATGCTTTTGTCAGGGCCGGGCAGGTCGGCGTGGAAGCAGTCAAACCGGGCGATGCGCTCTTTGCCGTCGCGGACGTGCGCTTCTCTCACGAATACGTGACGCCCATGGCGGAGTCGCTCTTCAAACAGGCACTAGGCCAGGATGCGCGCGTCACGGAGCCTGAGTCCGTCTTCGCCTTCCGCGACCACCTGACATTTTTGGGCCGCGTGATGTCGGATGAGAAACGCAAGATGGGACTGCTTGAACGTGCCGAAGGCCTGGCCGTGACGCAGGCGAGCTTTACGGAAGAGCAGGGCATCAAGCTCTACGGCGGAAACGTCGAGCAGGGGTCGGAAGCTATCTGCCACAACGCCGTCGTGGAAGACCTGGCGCTGCCGGGCCAACTCGTCATCGGTACAGACTCGCATACCTGCATGGCGGGCGTGCTCGGCTGCTTTGCCTTCGGTGTCGGCTCGACCGACATGGCAAACGCCTGGTACACAAAAGATATACGCATACGCGTTCCTCGCACAGTCCGCTTCGTCCTCAAAGGCCAGCGCCGCAAAGATGTCGCAGCCAAAGACGTGATGCTCTATATCCTCTCCACAGATTATATGAAACAGGGTCAGGGCATAGGGCAGGTGCTTGAATTTGCTGGCGAAGGTCTCAAGGGGATGTCTCTGGACGAGCGCGCGACGCTGACCAACATGGCCGTCGAAGCGGGCGGCACGACCGGCATCATAGAGCCGGATGAAGTGACGCTCGAATATCTGGTGCGGACGCGCGGGCTGGATGCGGAAGAGGTCCGCAAAGGATTTTTGCAGAGCGACCCGGACGCCGAGTACGCTGCCGTTTTCGAGATTGAGCTGGACCGGATACGCCCCATGGTGGCGACGCCTGGAGACCCGCGCAACGGGATTCCGATTGACGAGCTTAAAGAAGAGATCAGGATTGACGCGGCTTACGGAGGCTCTTGCACGGGCGGCAAGATGGCCGACATGGATATGTATGCAGCCGTCTTGCAGAGCGCGCTCGAACAGGGAAGGCGCGTCGCGCCGGGCGTCCATCTCTATCTGCAATTCGGCTCGCAGAAGATTAAGCAGTATGCGCACGAGCGCGGGTACATGGAAATCTTCGAGCGCGCGGGCGCTGAATTGATTGACCCGAGCTGCGGAGCTTGCATCAACGCCGGGCCGGGCGCTTCAAAAACAGAGGAGACCGTCACCATCAGCGCGCAGAATCGCAACTTCCCGGGCCGCAGTGGACCAGGCCAGCTCTACCTGGCGTCGCCTTATGTCGTCGCGGCCTCTGCCATCGCCGGCCACATCGTCGCGCCTGAAGAATTCTTGCGTGAGCGCGCAGAAGAGCTCGTCGGGGTATGATTTTGAGCAGGAGATTTCAACGCGTTCGGCATCTTCGCGTTTAGAACAGGTTTCAGAACTAGCCACCGCAGGCACGGAGACACAGAGAGAGACAGAGAATAAGCAGGGAACAAGAAAGAGGTGTTAAAGACTCTTCTCATAGCCTCTTTTATCTGCTCTCTAATTTATCTTCTCTGTGCCTCCGTGCCTGCGGTGGCTCATCCTCCGGTTTTGAAATACTCTCTTAGTCTTTCGCGGGGAGTTGGTTAATATTCAGGGATGACTTTAAGCGAGAATTCGGACGCAGGCTTTGGCAAGTATGCGCGCCTTGAGCGCGAGCGCAGGTTTCTGCTCGCAGACCTGCCCGAAGGCTTGACGCGGGCCAGCGAGCACCTGCAAATCTGGGACAACTACATCACGAACACTCGCTTGCGTCTCAGACAGATACGCGTCCCCCGGACCAAAGAATATACCTGGAAGCTGACGCAGAAATTTGCGCCCGCGCCGCAGGATTTCTCGCGCACGATAATTACCAACATTTATCTCAGCCGCTATGAGTACGAAGTCATGGAGGTCTTCGCGGGTAACGAGATTCGCAAGAATCGCTATCCCTTCGAGCATCAAGGGCGCGCCTTCGGGATAGATGTTTTTCTCGGCCCGCTCTGGGGCTTAATCCTCGCGGAGACGAGCTTTGATTCGGATGAAGAGATGGACGGCTTCGCCTTGCCAGGCTTTGCCCGTCTGGATGTGACGAACGACGAGCTGTTCACGGGCGGGAAGCTGGCCTATCTTTCATTCGATGAGATAAGGGCGGAGCTTGAGAGGCGTGCGCAAGGTAGTTCAAATTCATTTCAAGACAGATCGGAACGGGTACAAAACGGATGATGCTTAAAAAGCTGACACACTTCTTTCTGCTGCTGACGCTCATTTTTTCCTTGCAGTCTTGCCAGCGCAAGGATGATGCCTCGCAGCAATCCGGCGACGGCTCGCAGGCCAAAGGCAATAATGGGCAGGGCGGCGAGAGTATGCCTGCCGGAGGCACTCTCCCCGCGGGCACGGCCATAAACTTTCGCGGCAACATCGGCGGCGAAAACAAAATCGAGATGAAGCTGGTGCGCGACGGCGAGCGCCTTTCCGGCACCTACTTTTATTCCAAAGTCGGGAGCAACCTGGAGGTCAGGGGGACGATTGACAAGCAGGGCAACCTGATGCTCAAAGAGTTTGACGCGAGCGGCACGCAGACAGGACTCTTCAAAGGCAAGTGGACCGATTCCGAGACCGAGGGCGGCGTCTTCATCGAAGGCAACTGGTCCAAACCGGACGGCAGCAAAGAGGCTACCTTTTATGTCACGGAGCAGCACGTGGAGTTTAGCAACGGGCTGAGCGTCGTGAGCAAAGAGATAAAGGAGGAGAACAAGAAAGCCAGGTACAGGCTTGATGTGGAGTATCCGCAGCTTCAGGGTGCTGCGGGCGGCAGCGCCGAAGCGTTCAACCATGAAGTCAGCTCCCGTATTACGAAGGAGATTAACGAGTGGAAATCCGGCGCGGGGCTGGAGGCTGGCGAAGAGGATTTAAGCTACGATGCGCCGGAGGACTCTTTCGATGAGAGCTATGATGTCAGGCTTGCCAACAATGATCTCGTCAGCATTATCTTTTATGTCTCCGTCTATGAGCACGGCGCGGCGCACCCGAGCAGCTATTCGTCCGTCATCAACTACGACCTCAAGCAAGGCCGCACGCTCAAGCTCGCCAACCTCTTCAAGCCGGGCGCGAGCTACCTGCAAAGCATCTCCGCCTACAGCATCAAAGATTTGAAGCGGCAGGCCGCGAAAGTTAAACCCGATGATTCGCTTCTGACGGATGAAAGCATAGAGGAGGGCGCGACCCCCACAGAGGACAATTATCAGAACTGGAATATCACAGCCAAAGGTCTGATGATTACCTTTGACCCTTACCAGGTCGGGCCATACGCCGCTGGACCACAAAGAGTCATCATCCCTTATTCCGCGCTGAGGGACATACTGGACCCCAACGGGCCTGTCGCTCCTTTGATGAAGTAGAGGAGGCTGGACGGGTTTGTTTTGAGCCGGACCAATCTTTCAATCTCTTTCTCAAGCGGGCTTAACTTGGGTTTGTCTTTCGCTCCAACCATCTACACCATCGGCCACGGTCGCCACGCACTCGCCTACTTTCTAGAGCTGCTCGGCGAGCACGAGATTGCTTTCGTCTGCGACGTGCGGAGCGCGGCCCGCTCGCGCTGGCCGCAGTACAACGGGCGCGTGCTCGCAGAGGCTTTGCGCGAGCAGGGCATCGGTTACGAGCATTTGCCGGAATGTGGAGGCAAGGTCATCGCGCCGCCCGAAGAATTGGGGCGCGGTCTTGAACGCATCATGGAGCTGGCAGCGGAGATGCGCGTCGCGCTGCTCTGCTCCGAATCAAAACCACTGACGGAGCATAGAGAGCCGCGCGCCAACTGTCATCGCGTCGGGCTGCTTGGTCCACCGCTTCGCGCACGCGGCGCTCTCATCAAACACATCCTGCCAGATGGCGCGATTCTAGAAGTTGATGAAGCGAGCCTGCCTTCCATCTGGTGATGAAGGGTCAGATGTTTTCGCTGAAACGTAGTCCGGGCAGAGCCTTGCTCTTTGTCCGAAGAGCGATGCTGTGATGCGTGTTGCCTGTGAAGACGAATATCAAGGCGTGCAAACGGGAATCATTATCATGCAGGCTGGACCAGTTTCCACTTGATGCGTGTATAGGCGATGCGGAATCCCTGTCGCTCAGCGTTGCGTTGCGAGGCGCTGCCCGGCTGCGTACACATCATAGCGATGTCGCAGCCCTCTTCGACGGCGTAACGCAGGCGGCTATCGAGCAACGCCAACTGCGCGCCCTGCTTGCGTCCTTCAGGAACGGTGCTGGCCCCCGCGAGCAGCGCCACTCCTTCACAGATACTCAAGGCTCCGGTCGCCAGAGGCTGCCCGTCAAGCTCTGCCAGGAAAGAGAGCGCGTTCGCCTTGTTCGCGCTGATACGCCCAATCTCCCGCATAAAGTCGGCCAGCTCCGCAAACTCGCTCCACCCTCTGGCGGCCAGTTGCGCCCACATCTCCTCTTCGCCCTGGCGCATCAGCCGCACACGAATCTTCTCGTTGCTTAAAACAGCAAAGCTCGCGCCGCGACGAATAGGACGAAACATCACACTGGTAAACTCAATCGGTTGATAACCGCGCTCATTCAATAGAGCGGGCAAAGCCGGGTCTGCGAGCGGGCTGACTTCATGAAAGACCTCTGCGCCGCGCTCTCTAAAGAAATTCTCAATCTGGTCCAGGACAGCGCCCGTCGCCTCCTCAAACAATCCCAGCCCGAAGGTCTGCGTCAGCGGCGACGAAGGCCCGTCGTACATGGCATAAGCGCCAGCCACCTCGACCCACTCGGCGCCGCTCTCAGGAAAGAGCCTGGCCCTGGCCTCTACAAACTCCGCGTTGCTTCTCGCTTCGACGCGCTCCAGCCTGCGCGAAAGATTGAGATCGGAAAAGATAAAAGGCTCTTCGCGCGTCTCTGCGTTCAAAGATTCTGCGTCCGTGCTGCTCATTCAATCAGCCCTCTCCAATTTTATGTTAGATAGCCTTTACTCAACTTTGAGCGGCGTCTGCGGAGGCTCGACCTCCAGGCGTATGCTGACCTGCTCGGACGAGTTAGCCCTGGCGCGAAAGGGCGATAGCTCGAATCTGCGGAAGCCATCCTTCCTGACTATAATCCTGTACGTGCCCGCGGGCAACTCAGCCTCGAACTTGCCTTCATCATTCGATTGTAGCTTCAGACTAAACCGCGCATTCTCGATTTTGATGGTGGCATCGGTGACGCGTGCTTGATTGGCATCAAGCACAGTGCCAGTGATTTTGCTCATCCGCGCTTTCGATGCGCGCGCCGCAGGATTGCCGTCTAGGCCAAAGATGAACAACGCGGAAACGAGCGCGAAAAGCATGATTGAAATAGTTCTTAATGTTTTTATCTCTCAAACCTTTCAAGCCAAGGGGTATGGTCCGAAGTTGCCGTCAGCTTAGCCGCTAAGGATGGCGGCCTCCGAGTCAGCATAGCGCGTGGCATAGCCGCGTGCGAAGTAGATGGCGAGCAGGAAGGCCACGAACATGATGACGGCGGCGGTCCAGAAGGTGAGGCGCAAAGAATGGTCGCTCATGTGGTGCATCTTCTGGTCCATGCCTGGAGTCGCCACGGCGCTGTAGATAAGCAGGGATGAGATTAGTGGTCCAACTGTGCGCGCGAGGCTGGCGACAGATTGTGTGATGCCGAGCACGCCGCCCTGCTCTCCGCGCCCGACGCTCTTTGAAGCGAGGCCCGTCAGCGAAGGGGTCGAGAGGCCGTTGCCGATGGCAAAGGTCGCGCCGACCAGGAGGAGCGTCGCCAGCCCCGTGTGCGCGCCGACCAGCGGCATGAAAAAGAGGCTCGCTGTAAAGAGCAGCGCGCCCAACACGACGAGCCGTGTTTCGCCGAACATCTGGACCAGCCGCCCGATTAGCCCTCCCTGTATAATCGCGCCGACGACACCGACAAAGACGAAGAGCCAACCCGTGTGATGCGCGTCGTATCCGAAGCGATACATGGTGAAGAGTCCGAAGGAGGTGGTCATGATCGAGAAGGCAACGATGAATAGAAAATAGATGATAAGGATAAAGGCGAGGCGCGATTGCTTGAGTGCCTGCGCGAGCTGAGACCACCTGCCGGTCGCGGCTGAGACGCGCGCCGGGTGGTCCTTCGTGACGGTCTCGGGCAGCGTAAAATAGAGCAGGACGGCATTGGCGAAGGCCAGCGCAGAGGCGAAGAGGAAGGGCACGTTGATTCCCCAGCGGCTGAGCACGCCGCCGATGGCTGGTCCAAAAATGAATCCCATCCCGAAGGCCGCGCCGACCAGCCCCATCCCCTTCGCGCGGTTTTCGGGCGTCGTGATGTCGGCGATGTAGGCTTGAGCCGTGGAGATGTTGCCGCCCGTGATGCCGTCCAGGATGCGTCCGGCGAAAAGCATCCAGAGCGTCTGGGCCAGCCCCATGATGAGAAATCCGAGACCCGTGCCGATGATGCTGAAGAATAGTATGGGCCGCCTGCCGTAACGGTCCGAGAGCCTTCCCAGGATTGGCGTAAAAATAAGCTGCATAATCGAGTAGGAAGCGAAAAGCAGTCCGACCGAGCGCGCAGACGCGTTGAACCTGGACCCTTCAACATAAAAGGGAAGCACCGGAATGACTATGCCGAAGCCTACGAGGTCTATGAAGATCGTGATGAAGATAACCAGCAGCGGAGAGCGTTTCATTACGAATTTGCGATTTTAGATTTTAGATTTGCGATTGCTGGTTTGCGATTATCGAGCGGCGACCCTTGCTCTTCAAATCTAAAATCTAAAATCGCAAATCTAAAATTCTAGCTTTTCTATCTTTTTCTGCCGCGCATCAAAAGCTCGTCTATGGAAAGTCGCCCGCCGCCCGAGATGATGAGCGCGATAGCCATCGCCAGCAGTGCGAGCGTGAATTCGATGCCGCGCGGCATAAAG
>DASWMI010000147.1:0-53205 GCA_036399835.1 Pyrinomonadaceae bacterium
TTCGCGCCTTCGACAGTCTTTTCTCCGACAGTCTTGCCGACATCCTTAGTCTTTTCAGCGCCCTTCTTGATGCCTTCGCCAGTCTTCTCGGCAGCCGTCCCGGCTTTATCCTTGACCTCCGAAGCTACGGTCTTGCTTTTATCCGCGACGAATCCGGCGGCGTCCGCAATCTTATCGCCGGTCCAGCTCAGCACGTCGTCCAGGTCATCCGTGCGCAGCTCTTTCTCTTCACCCGAAGGAGAGACGGCGCGAGCCGTGCGCTTGCCGTTGCGGGTTGTGATGACGACCTTCGAGATGCGCGGGTTGTTCTTGTAGGTACGAGTCTCTGTCTTGACCCCGTTGTTCTCCGTGTTCGTCACCTCGTACTCGCGGCCATCGGTCGTCGCCGTCTGCGTGTTGGTGTTGGTCGTGTTTGTTGTCGTTGTGGCTACCGTGTTGGTATTGGTGTTAGTGTTCGCGGTGTTCTCATTAGCGCCCGAGCAGGACGCGGCCAAGGCCGAGAGCGCGAGCACACATAAAGTTATCAAAAGCCTGTTGCGCACGTTGTTGTTCCTCCTAAGTTGTTTTGACACAAAGAGAATTGGCAACCGTTGTGCCAGAGGCGCGGACCACAAAGAGCGTCATTCGGGGTCAATTATCAGGACTTCTGGGCCACAAAGCATACAGTCTTTGTGCGCCCTTGTTTTTTAACGATACGCCCCGCGCGAGATAAGTTGTGAATAATTAAAAGCACGAGACGGGGATCGAACCCGCAACCCCCGGCTTGGGAAGCCGATGCTCTACCATTGAGCTACTCGTGCAAAAGATTGAAGCGCAGGCGACACGCACTCTCTCTCTTGCTCGCTGTGCCTTCGCTCCCTTTAATGCTTGAAAGATAATCAACATCGCGGCAGGCTGTCAAACCCTTGAAAGGCTCTCTCGCGAGTCGGGCTTCAACCTGATTTTTCAATCAGCGCGCGGGCCACTTCGCCCAGCCGCGCAGTGTCTTCAGGCTTGCGCAGGCTTCCTTGCGCGCCGGCCTTTTTGGCCTCTTCGTGGTCCAGCAGATCGCCGTAAGCCGTGTAGAAGATAATCGGAGTGGTCCGGTCAAAGCGGCGTATCTCGCGGCACAACTCAAGGCCGTCCTGGTCCGGCAGACCGATGTCCAGAATAATTAAAGCGAAGGATTCGGCGCGCGCCAGCACCAGGCCGTCGGCGGCTGTCTGGGCACTCACGACCGCAAAGCCTTCCTGCGCGAGGCTGAATTCAACCAGTTGGCGCGTGTCGGATGTATCCTCGACCAGAAGTACACGGCGCATCTCGCTCATCAACTTATCCCCCTAGATAAAAACGATGAAAGATGAACTAAAGAGATTGAATCATTGAACCATTGATTCGACGAATCAACAAGGCGCAGGGCTTTTCACGCGAATTGCTGCGCGGCCCTCTTTCATCTTTGCTTTTTGATGTATCGCTTCATTAATTCGGTCCAGTGTCCCTGCGCTTTTAAGATCAGGTCCGTGACTTCGCGGACAGCGCCGTAGCCGCCCGGAAGCCTGGTCACATAATGAGCGGCGGCGCGTGTCTCATAGACCGCATCCGCGACCGCGACCGCCAGCCCGCTACGCTCCATCAACGGAATGTCAACCACGTCGTCGCCGATGAAAGCGACCTCCGCCGCTTCGACTCCGGCTTCGGCCAGCACCTGCTCGAACTCTTTTGTCTTATCCCAAGAGCCTTGATGCAGAAATTCTACGCCCAGCTCGCGCGCTCGCTTTTCGACTGCGCTCGAAGTGCGGCCAGAGATAATGCCCGAACGCAAGCCCGCGCGATGGAGCAGCACCAGGCCGTGACCGTCGCGCGTGTGAAAGGTCTTCTGCTCGTCGCCGCCGGTAGTCATCGTGATGCGCCCGTCCGTTAGCACGCCGTCGCAATCCATCAGCAGTAGCTTGATGCGCGCGGCACGCTTCTCGATTTCATGAGGGTCGCTCATCGCTTTCTAGCGCACCTCGAAGAACTCAATCGCCGCGAGCCGCCAACTGCCGCCGACGCGCGCCAGCACTAGAAGAGCCGTCCCCGTCTGGTCGCGGCCAAACTGCCTGGCGTTGATGCTCACATCCGCCGCGATGCGATTTGCGTCCAACTGCTCTGTGCGCAGGACGCGTGTCTGCCATAGCTCAGGCTGGCTGCCGACAATCCCCTGTATAAACCTCGCCAGCTCGCCCGGCACGACCAGAGCCTCAAGCCCTGCCTTATTGCCTCCCTTGATGGCCTGGTCCAGTTGCGAGATAAAATTGCGCGCGGATTCGTCAACGGGCGAAGCTATCCCGGCCTTCGACTCGGCGTTAATCCGACCGGCACGCGCGGCCAGCGTCGAAGCATACTCTGCGTCCGCGCGGACCGCGTCGTTAAAGCGGCGGACGGCTTCGGCGGCCTGGCCTTTACGCAAGGCCAGCTCGCCAAGCCCTATGTTGGCCCAGGCGAGCGTCGAGGGCGCAGGCAGGCGTTCATCCAGCGCCGCGCGAAACTCTTTTTCCGCTTCGTCCAGCTTGCCCCCCGCCAGTAGCATGCGCGCCAGCAGCACGCGCGCCTCCTGCATGCGCGGCGTCAGGGCGAGCTGTTCGCGCAGGAGGCTCTCGGCCTGCGCGTACTGCTGTGCGGCAAAGAGGCGCGTCGCTTCCGCTAAAGCATCTTCGCCAAGACGCGCACGCGGCGCGACGTCGTTGGAATAATCCAGTTGCGGGTAGAGCTTATCCGGGTCAATCTCTGCGCGCACCAGCCGGGAGGCCGTCTTAAAGACCGCTTCGCCGAAGCTGCGCGCGGGGATTGTGGTTTCCACCGTCAGGCGCTCGCCGCGATCCGTGTAGGCCGCGACCGTCACAGCCGCATCGAATGACCCTAAGTTACGCAAAGCGGCAACCCAATTTCCGCCTTTCTGCTGCGGCACGCCGATGAGCAAATCCATGTCCGTAGGCTTATCAAGCCCCTGGTCCAGAATCGCCCTCACGCCCTCGCCGCCTCTGGCCGAGAACTGAGATCGCAGTGCGGCCAGTCCGAGTCCGCCCGCGCTTGTCTTTGCGCCTTGCAGGGATGCACGAACCACCTCGAGGAAAGCTTCTCGGCCCATCGCACGCTCCACGAGCCGCCAGATTAAAGCGCCCTTGTTGCTCACCGAATTAAAGTAAGTATCATCGAGCGGCGTCGTCTGGGCCAGCGGTGCATCGCGCCTGGCGACAGCCGCGTAAGAAGCGCGCTGCCTGATGCGCTCGGCTTCGGCGGCCTCTCTCCCAAACTGCTTTTCCAGAAAAAGGTTCGCCAGATGCCGCGCCAGCCCCTCGCGTATCACGCCTGAGCCTTCGCCGCGCAAGGAGGTCTCGCCGCCAAGCCATAAACGCGCCACGGCCTCAGCGACGAGAAGGGCCGAAGCCGAATCAATCTTGCCGCGCCGGAAAGCAGCCGGGCTGAGCAGCACCGTGCCCGCATCGTTGAGGCCCGCGCCGCGCGCGACGGCGACGAGATTGAGAGGCGCATTCGGCGCTGGTCCAAGAATGGAAGCGTAGAAGCTGCGCGCGGCGGCGGCCAGATTGACGAGCGCCTCCGCCTGCTTCTTCTCATCAATGCTCGCGCCCTTCGGCAAAAGAGCGTTGACGTTGCGCGCCTCGCCCGTCCCGCTCGTCGCATCCCAATCGCCCGAGAGAAAGAAGGGCTGTCCGTTCAAACTCTGTTCGTAGACTACGCTCGCGCCCCGCGGCGTGCTCGCCGTGCCCGATGAGAGAGCCTGCGCGCCGTTGACCTCAAGGCGGAAGGGCGCAGCATCCGCGCCGCGCAGAGAGTAGATCGTGTTGGGCGCCGGATACCAGAAGGAGAGCGGTAGGAATTGCGTCTCGACGGGCGAGATGGAGGCCAGCCCTGTGTTCTCCGCCAGGGGCAGGCGATATTCGACCAGCACCTTTGCGGTCGAATCCGGCGCAATCTGCGCGGGGATTCTGATGAGCACGCGCTGAAGATTGCCGCGCGATTCGGGCTGCACGCTAAAAGTCGCCGCGGCATCATTGACGCTCACCGATTTTATTTCCGCCTTCGGGTTGAGCCGCACAGTGATGGTCGAGCCTGCGCCGCGCCCTACGTTGCGCACATTGAGCAGCGCACGCGCCTCAAGCACACGCTCGCCCGCGCGCACGTTGGCGGTAATGTCGAAACGCGTGACCTGCCAGGCCGCGCCTTCCTGCGCCAGCCCAGGCTGCGAGCAAACAATGATGAGTAGGAGCAGGAGCGATAAGAGACGAAAGAGTTTCATGGTTGATCGAAACCGAGATGATACTTCAAAGCCAACTTAAACAGCCGCGCGCGCCGCTCCTTTATGGACCAGCGCGTGAACGTCGCGCAGCATCTCAAGCAGAGCGCCGAGGCGTTCGAGCGGCAGCATGTTCGGCCCGTCCGAGGGAGCTGCTGCGGGCTTTTCGTGGACCTCCATAAAGACCGCGTCAACGCCGCAGGCCACCCCTGCGCGCGCCAGCGGTTCGATGTACTGCGATTGCCCGCCCGTTGCATGTCCAAGGCCGCCCGGCAACTGTAAAGAGTGTGTGACATCGAAGACGACAGGCACGCCGAACTCGCGCATGATGGGAAACGTGCGCATGTCAACCACCAGATTGTTGTAACCGAAGCTCGTCCCGCGCTCGGTCAGGAGAAGTTTTTCGCTTCCGGCCTCCTGCGCCTTCGAGACGATATTACGCACATCCTGCGGCGCTAGGAACTGGCCCTTCTTGACATTGACGGCGCGGCCCGTCCGCACGGCTTCCGTAATCAAGTCTGTCTGGCGGCAGAGAAAGGCAGGGATTTGCAGCACGTCAACCACCTCCGCAACCGCGCCGACCTGCGAGATTTCGTGAACATCCGTCAGGACCGGCACGCCCGTTTCCTCTTTGACGAGGCGCAGGATGTCCAACCCCTCTCGCATCCCCGGCCCGCGAAAACTGCTGCCGGACGAGCGATTGGCCTTATCGAAAGATGATTTATAAACGAAGTCCAGTCCGGCAGCGCGCGCACGCTCCCTGCACTCGCGCGCCATCATCAAAGCATGCTCGGCTGATTCGATAACACACGGCCCCGCGATCAACGTCAACCGCCCGTCGCCAAACGTCGCATCGCCCACGCTAAAAGATTTAACCTGTGATTGGTCCATAGGTTTTTATTCGATTCAATTTAGAGACGGAGAGGAAACGATGAACGCGCAACGATGAAGGATGAAGGACAAGCTATTGAATCATCGGACCACTGGTCCATTGATTCAACTGGTAAATCCTTTTAGCTCATCCTTTATCGCTGTTCCTTCATCCTGTTCCTGCTCTCGGCCCTCCGTTGAGCTGAACTCTTTAACTAAAATGGATTCTTAAAAATCTTCTTCACCTTGTTGACGAACTTGCCGACCTTGCCAGGCTCTTTTTTTCTGTTGTCGCGGCGCTGGCCGGGCCGCGTCTCACGCTCCTGCTGCCTGCGCCTGCTCGCTTCCCTGGGGTCTTCCGTCGGTGAAGGCGAAGCACTTTGCGCGGGCGAAGGCGAAGCCTCGACGACCGGAAGATTACTCGCCGTCTGGTTAGCGTTGGGAGCGGCAGCCTTATTGCCGGAGTTGGCCGCGATGATGACGAAGATTAGTGTCAGAGCGGAAAGACCCGCGACCAGGAGCACAGTCGGATTCCTGACCCACGCGCGCCAGCCCGCCAGCGGTTTTCGTTCGAGCGGAACATGAAAGCGCGCGACCTGTGGCTCTTCAAACGGCGTGGTGGCTGGACCAGCAAGAGCGGGCGTCGCAACAGCCTGAGCCGAAGCGACGGCGGGTGCGGCGTAAGCTGCGACGGGTTGCGAAGAAGATGCTGGCTGTGCGTTTTGGTCCTCTCCATTACCGTCACCGTCCGCCGTCCGGCTGCTGAGCAGCGTCGTCTCTCTGGGGTTGGAGGTGCTGGCGGCGCGCTCCTGGCGCAGTCGCTCGATGTCTATCACGAGGCGGCCCGAAGGCGTTTCGGTCCCGGCGGTGCGCAGGTTTTCCAGCGTCTGCGTGTTGTAGCCCGCGACGTGCTCAAGGCCCAACCGCAGCGCCACATCGTAAAGCTCTCTGCGAAATGCTCCGGCGTCCGTCGGCCTCTCTTCCGGCCTCTTCTGAAGAGCCTGCATGACAATCTCTTCGAGCGCGGGCGGGAGCGTCGGTATTAATTGACGCGGAGGGCGCGGCGGCTCCGTCGAATGTTTGAGCGCGATGGCGAGCGGCGTCGTGCCGTTGAAGGGCGTTGCGCCGGTCAGCATCTCGTAGAGAATGACGCCGAGGCTGTAGACATCCGAGGCGGGCGTCAGCTTGACTCCATCGCATTGCTCGGGCGACATGTATCGCGGCGTGCCGATCATCACGCCGACCTGCGTCAGCGTCTGCGGGTCTTCGTCGTCAATGGCGTCTGCGGCCAGCTTGGCGATGCCGAAGTCCAGGACTTTGACGATGGCCGGAGCGTGCGGGCGATGCGTGATAAAGATGTTGGCGGGCTTGAGGTCTCTGTGGATGATGCCGGATTCGTGAGCGGCGGCGACGGCAGCCGAAGTTTGCAGCATGATAAAGACGGCGCGAGCCACATCCAGGGGAGCTTCGCGCGCCAGGACATCGCGCAGCGTCTTGCCTTCCAGCAGCTCCATCACGATATAAACGTAGCCGTCCGAAGTCTGACCGAAATCCGTGACGGCCACAGCGTTGGCGTGACGCAGCCGACCCGCCGCCTTAGCCTCTCTGCGAAAACGCACCTTCGCCTCTTCGTCTTCGACCAGGCGCGGGTTGAGTACCTTGATGGCGACGGGGCGATCAATCAGGAGATGCGTGGCGCGATAGACCGTGCCCATCCCGCCGACGCCGAGACGGTCGTCCAGACGATATTTGTCGTCAAAGGTGCGACCGATCAGCGGGTCCAGTGGAATATTAACTGCGACGGTCGAATCGGCCTGCAAGAGCGTGTCGTCGTCAGGACACGTCTTGAGGTCGTCCGCGTAGAACTGGCCGCATGTGGGGCAATGAAGCATAAGTCTTTCGGCGGCGGCTGCGGTCGGGGGCAGCCCTCGTCATCCGGCTCTTAGTATATACTTTGCGCGGCCTGGCTGAAACCGGGCGCGCGTGATCGAATAATACAGCACGTCGAGCTGATCAAAACGGGCCGCCTTCTCAAACTTCATCCCGAGCTTTTCCATCACGCGATAAGAACCGACATTGCCGGGCTGCGCAATCGCACAGATGCGTTCAAGGGCTGTCTCTTCAAAAGCAAAACGGAGACACGCCGCGGCGGCCTCCGTCGTCAACCCCTGATTCCAGTATGCCCTCGCCAGCCCGTACAAAAGCTCCACGTCCGGCGTCTCTTCCAAAAACTTGAACCCGCAATAACCGATGACTCTGCCCGTTTCCCTGTGGACCACAGCCAACTGGCCGAAGCCATGCTCGCGCCAGAACTCAAGTGTGCGCGGCAAAAAGCTCGCCACCCTTTCACGCGGAAAGGGCTTGCCTCCCGGAAGAAAGCGCGTCACAAAGGGGTCGCCCCAGATGCTGCACATCTCTTCCAGGTCGTCCGGCTCAAACAATCTGAGCAGCAGCCGCTCGGTCTCTATACGGATTTCAGTTGGAGCCTCGGCCATGCGTCATTTAAAACTTAGCGCAGAGACCAGGGAAAGGCAAAAGCATGAGGCAGTCAATCTCGAATCGTCAATCACTGATAGATTAAAAGCTGTTTCACCTGACGACTCGACGATTGATGATTGGACGCCCCTCTTCAGTCGTCGCCGGCGACTCCTGCGCGCTCGTGCTCTTCGCGTAGCTCTGTCTCCTGGACCTGCTCGACGGTGGTTTCATTGCGCAGGCGATTAAGGTACGCCGCACGCACGAAGGAAGCGAAGAGGGGATGGGCCTGGAGCGGTTTCGATTTGTATTCGGGATGAAACTGGCAGCCCAGAAACCAGGGATGCTCGTCGCGCGGCAGCTCGACCATCTCGACAAACTTGCCATCGGGCGACATCCCGCTAAAGCGCAAGCCAGCGCGTTCGAGCATCTCTCGAAACTCCGGGTTGAACTCATAACGATGCCTGTGCCGCTCGCTAATCTCTTCCGCGCCGTCGTAGACTTCGCGCGCCAGAGAGTCGGGCGCAAGCTGGCAGGGCCAGGCCCCGAGCCGCATCGTGCCGCCCATCTCCTCTACGCCGACCAGATCGCGCAGCTTGAAGATGATGGGATAGGGCGTGGCCGCGTCGAACTCCGTAGAGTCCGCGTCCTTGAGGCCGCAGACGTGCCGCGCATACTCTATGCACGCGGTCTGCATGCCGAGGCAGATACCGAAATACGGCGTCCTTGTTTTTCGCGCGTAAAAAATCGCCTTGATCATTCCGGCGACGCCGCGCTTGCCAAAGCCTCCGGGGACGAGGATGGCATCGAAATCGCGCAGCCGGTCTTCAAAATCCTCCGCCATCAACTCTTCCGATTCGATCCAGCGCACTTGTACTCGCAGGTTGTTGGCGACGCCGCCGTGAGTCAGCGCTTCGCGCAGAGATTTATAGGAATCCTCAAGCTCTACATACTTGCCGACGATGGCGATGCTCGTCTCGCCTGAGAGCGGCTCCCTGACGGTCGAGACCAGCTCGCGCCACTTGGCGAGGTCTGTATGAGGCGCTCTCTCGGTCAACTGAAGACCCGCGACGATCAGCTCGTCAAGCCCCTGCTCATGAAAGACGAGCGGCACTTCGTAGATCGTGTCCACATCCAGCGCGGTGATGACGGCGGACTCCTTGACATTACAGAAGAGCGCAATCTTCGAGCGCAACTCGCGCGACAGAGGGTGCTCGGAGCGGCAGAGCAGCACATCCGGCGAGATGCCCATCTGCATCAGCTCGCGCACCGAATGCTGTGTCGGCTTGGTCTTCAGCTCACCGGCGGCGGCGATGTACGGGACCAGCGTGACGTGCACAAAGAGCGTGTTGCCAGCGCCCTCTTCATTACCCATCTGGCGAATCGCTTCCAGAAACGGGAGCGATTCTATATCGCCGACCGTCCCGCCAATCTCGACGATGACGACATCCGGCCCGTCCGCAGCGGAAACGGCGCGGACGGCATCCTTAATCTCGTTGGTAATATGCGGGATGACCTGGATGGTCTTGCCCAGGTAATCGCCGCGCCGCTCTTTTTCGATGACGGAGAGATAAATGCGTCCGGTGGTCCAGTTGTTCGACTGCGAGAGATGCGCGTGCGTAAAGCGTTCGTAGTGGCCGAGGTCCAGGTCCGTCTCCGCGCCGTCGTCCGTGACGAAGACTTCGCCGTGCTGGAAGGGCGACATCGTGCCCGGGTCAACGTTGATGTAAGGGTCAAGCTTGATGAGCGCGACGCGCAGGCCGCGCGCTTCGAGCAGGCAGCCGATGGAAGAGGCCGCCAGCCCCTTGCCCAGACTTGAAACCACGCCGCCGGTCACAAAGATGTATTTTGGCATGACAGACTCCAATGAAATTTAGATGCTGCAATGAACTTTGGAAAAAGCGAAAAGGCAGAGAGCTTCAGGCAAGCTCACTCTTACTCTTTCACTTTAGTCTTATCTTTATCTTCGCCCGATTCCTGCTCGCTGTCGTAATGGCCCGCGCGAAAATCCTGCACTACTTCAACGCCCCTTTTCGCCGCAGGCTCAAGCACAGTCTGCAACCCCATCACGCCCGCGCTGAGCATGCTGCGGCCCTTGTTCTCCTTCAGGCGCTCCTCATACTCCGCCTCAGTCATCTTCCTGCTGCTCGCTTCATTCGCACGCACGAGCGCGTAAATCCCGCCGACCACGATCAGCAAAATCAGTCCCAGTCCGACCCAGTCATTCATAAAACACCAGCAGCTTGAGATGAGAAGCTTGAGGTCAGTTAAAGATTTTTACCGTTCTCTAGCCTCTGCTTCAAAAATTGCGCGCACGCGCTCAAGGTCTTCCGCCGTATCAACACCTATGGAGGGCTTGTGCGCGGCGATAACCTTGATGACGGCCAGGCTTTCGAGGACGCGCAGTTGTTCGAGTGATTCAGTGCTTTCAAGCTCGGATTGCGGCCACGAGGCATATTCTAACAAAAAGCTGCGACGGTAGACATAAAGCCCAGTGTGTTTGCGAAAAATGGAAAGCAGAGAGGGGTCATCCGCGAGCGCCTTGGCGAGCGTGCCGTGATGGCGCACCGCCTCGCGCGGATAAGGGATGGGCGAACGGGAGAAATAGAGAGCGCGGCCCGTCCCGTCCACGACGACCTTGACGACATCCGGGTTGAACACATCCGCGGCATCCGTCAGCGGCTCGCAGGTCGTCACGACCGAGATCTCTTGCGCTGCCTTCAACTCTTCCACGGCCCGCTCAATCGTCCGCGGCGAGATCAGCGGCTCGTCGCCCTGCACGTTGACGATTATCTCAAAGCCTTCGAGACGGGCCGCCACTTCGGCCAGGCGGTCGCTGCCGCTCGCGTGGTCGCTCCTCGTCATCAGGACCTCGTAGCCCGCCCGCTCGACCGTCTCGAAGATGCGCCTGTCATCCGTGGCGACGATGGCGCGTTGGACGTTGATGGCTGATAGGGCGCGCTCAACGACATGCAGAATCATCGGACGACCCATGATTTCCAGTAAAGGCTTGCCCGGGAGTCTGGTGGAAGAGAAGCGTGCGGGAATGACGGCGACTGCGTTTGGCTGAGGAGTTGAGTCCGTGCGGTTCACGGGACAACAGGATAGTGCGCACGCGCGGCGCTGTCAATGAAAAGTCCGAGAGTCTGAGAGTCTGTAGTCAACAGACAAAAGCTCCGGGCCTTTGACTCTTCAGACTCTCGGACTCCGGACTCTCAGACTTCTCGTGTTTGACAGCGCCGCGCGTGCGCGTTTACCATGCAGTTACCGCAAAGTTTTTGTAATGAAAGCTCTTGATAGACTGTGCAATTCTGGTTAAGAAACTGAATGCCGCCTGGGATTACCGAGAATATTATTGATCTGGTCGGGAATACTCCGCTGCTTCACCTTGCGCGTTTTGCCAGACCGCCGCTGGCAGACATCTACGCCAAACTGGAATATTGTAATCCCGGCGGCTCCGTCAAAGACCGCGCCGCCCTCGGTATGATTCTGGATGCGGAACGGAGCGGGCGCTTGCGTCCGGGCTGGACCATTATCGAGCCGACCGCTGGCAATACGGGCATCGGGCTGGCCCTGATTGGCGTGGCGCGCGGTTATCGCGTTATCCTGTGCGTGCCCGAAGGCTATTCGCGCGAGAAGATGAGGATCATGTTGGCTCTCGGCGGCGAAATCGAGTATGTCTCGGAGGAGGCGGGGATGGAGGGCGCGATCAAACGCGCTCAAGAGTTGGCCGCAGAGATTAAGGAGAGCTTCGTCCCGCAGCAGTTTGCCAATCCGGCCAATCCCTGTTATCACGAACAGACTACCGCGCGCGAGATTGTCGAGCAGATGCAGGGCCAGATTGATGCTGTCGTCATCGGCGCGGGCACAGCCGGGACCTTTACGGGTGTCGCGCGTGTCGTCAAGAAGCTGAATCCCAAAACGCTCTGCGTGCTGGTCGAGCCGGAAGGCTCTATCTTCGGCGGCGGCCCGCCCGGTAAGCACAAGGTTGAGGGCATCGGGCAAGCTCAATTTATTCCGCCGAACTTGGACCGGACGCTCGCGGATGAGATTATCCTGATTACGGACGATGAAGCCTTTGCCCACGTCCGCAGGTTAGCCGAGACCGAAGGCGTGCTCGGCGGCGGGTCGAGCGGCGCGGCGGCAGCCGCAGCCTATCGCGTGGCCGAGCGTTTGGGCCAGGGCAAACGCATCGTCACACTCTTCCCGGACGGCTCGGAACGCTACATGAGCCAGGGAATATTCGATTAGTGACAAGCGACAGGTGACAGGTCATAAGATAAAAACTTGTTCGCGCCTGTCGCCTATTACGGAGTTTTATGGGTTTCGCAACATTGGCAGTTCACGGCGGGCAGGAGCCGGACCCGACGACGGGCGCGGTCACGGTCCCGATTTATCAAACTTCGACCTACGCGCAGGATGGCCTGGGTCGGAATAAGGGCTACGAGTATGCGCGCACGCAGAACCCGACGCGGGCTGCCCTGGAGCGCAACATCGCCGCGCTCGAAGGCGCGCGCTTCGGCTTTGCCTTCGCTTCCGGGATGGCCGCCATTGATGCCACGCTCCGTTTAATCAAGGCCGGAGAGCACGTCATCGTCTCGGATAACACATACGGCGGGACCTATCGGCTCTTTAGCCGTATTCTCTCGAACTACAATATCGAGTTCGATTATATTGACACGTCGGATATTTCCAGTGTAGAAGCGGCCATCAGACCGAACACGCGGATGGTCTTTGTCGAAACGCCGACCAATCCCGTGATGATACTGACGGACCTCAAGGCCGTCTCCGAGATAGCGCACGCGGCGGGCGCACGGGTCGTCTGCGACAACACCTTTATGTCGCCTTACCTGCAAAGACCCCTTGAGTTTGGCGTCGATATAGTGGTCCATTCGACGACTAAATATTTGAACGGCCATTCGGACGGGGTGGGCGGTATCGCCGTCCTCAATCATGAAGAGGATGCCGAATGGCTCGGCTTCGTGCAGAATGGAGTCGGGGCGATTCTTTCGCCTTTCGATTCCTGGCTGGTCCTGCGAGGAACGAAGACGCTGGCCCTGCGCATGGAGCAGCATGATAAATCTGGCCGCGCCGTCGCAGCCTTTCTCGAAGAGCATCCGAAGGTGCAGAAAATTTATTATCCCGGCTCTCTCTCGCACAGCCAGCACGAGCTTGCCAAACGCCAGCAAAAGGGTTTCGGCGGGATGGTCTCTTTCGATGTCGGCTCGCTCGCGGCTGCGCGCACGGTGCTCGAATCTGTTAAGCTATGCACGCTGGCGGAAAGCCTCGGCGGGGTTGAGACCCTGATCTCGCATCCGGCGACGATGACGCACGCCTCAGTTCTGCCGGAGACGCGCGAACGGCTCGGCATTACAGACGGGCTGGTGCGTATCTCCGTCGGCGTAGAGGATACGGATGACATCATCGCCGATCTGGACCAGGCGCTCGGAAAGCTGTAGCAAGTGACAAGTGGCGGATGACAAGATAAAATCTCGCTGGCTCTTGTCACTCGTCGCTCGTCGCCTGTCACCAACTTATGATTGTAGAGCTATACGCTAAAACCGATGTGGGTCGCGTCAGGCGCGGCAACGAGGACAACTTCCTCCTGCTTGATCTCTCGACCAACAAAAACTGGACCGGCTCTGACGGCGCAGAGTCGCCGCCCGAACTGCGCCGTTTCGAGATGGGCGAAAGAGGGCTGGTCCTGGTCGTCTCGGACGGGATGGGGGGCGCGCTCGCGGGCGATGTGGCGAGCCGGATGGCCGTCGAGAGCGTGCGCGAGATGCTGGTCGGGAGCGATAACGGCGAAGCCGGCAACTGCTCTGAAGAGGCTCCCCTGGTCGAGTGCCTGCGCAATGCGACCGTCTATGCGAACCTCGCGATTCATCATCGCAGCCAGGAGGACGCGCAGTGTTCCGGGATGGGTGCGACCTTCACGGGCGCAGCCGTCAAGGACGACATGCTAGACCTGGTCCAGATTGGCGATAGCCGAGCTTACGTCCTGCGCGGCAACCATCTCCGGCTCGCCACCAAGGACCAGTCTCTGGTCCAGCAGCTTGTTGACGTGGGCCAGATTAGCGAGGAAGAGGCCGAGACGCACATGTTCCGCAACGTTATCTTGCAGGCGCTCGGCGCGCAGAGCGAGATAACGCCCGTCACTGGCCGCATACGCATCAGGCGCGGCGACATTCTCCTGCTGTGCAGCGACGGTCTGTCAGGCAAGCTGCGGCTGGAAGATATTCAGCAGATTCTGGAGCAGTCCGGGGGCGATCTGGCGGCTGCCTGCAAGGTGCTGGTTGACGAAGCCAACAATCGCGGCGGCGAAGATAACATCACTGTCGTCATCGCGCGCTTTACGGGCGACGACCTGCCGGAGCCTGGAAGAGACCGCGTTACCGTAGAGCTTCCGCCGCTCGAAGAGGACACCACGCTGGACGATTACGGCAATGAGGATGATACGGAGACGCAGTAAAACCTGATGCTCTCGATGGCAGTTTAAAAGGCGCGGCAATTTCGGATGACCGCGCTTTTTGTTTAAGCACTCGCGGCATGATGGATTAAACCGATTGACGATGGTCGCAGGCAAACGCAACATCCGGCCCGCTTCCCTGTGCAGTTTCAATTTGTAGATGAAAGGTTAACTCTTCATCATCATCTTTATCCCGCAAATGTTTGGCCCGTTCGCGTCTTGCCCTGTGCAGTCAAACTTTACTTTCGGTGGTCAAGAATTCTAACCCATGAGACTCGCGCGCCAGCCCTTTCCGTTGGCGATAAAAATCGGATAACGGATGAACGTCTCGCGCGCGCCAAGATAAATCGGAGGATACGCTGAATAATGTTACGCACATCGTTTACAAGAAAATCCCTCTCTCTAGTCTGCTGCTGTCTGGCCGCGTTGGCTTTGATAGTTAACGCCGCGTCAGTTCCCGCACGCGCAGATGACCTGACGGGCCGCGAGCTTTTAAGCGTCACGCGCGTCGCGCACGGCGGCGCTGACTACGCGGGGCTTCAGAATGTCACGGTCAAGGCCAACGGCTTTGTCAACATCGCGGCCTTTACGGGTGGCGGCGGTAATCCGCTCGGCGCGGCGGTCGAACTCAAGCTGAACCTGACGGACGTACAGGACAAACAGGGACGCAGACGCCTCGACATAGCTCCCGCGGGCGCGATGATTGCTGGTCCAACCTACTTTGTCTACACAGGCTCGGAAGGCGGCGGGATGTTTTCCGGCAACCCTTTTCGCGTGGCCGAAATCGCCGCCTCGCGCCACTGGGCGATGATGGGTTTTGACACGCTCAACCGCGCCATCGAAGGCCAACTGGCGACGGCGCGTCAGAAGGACGAGGGCAGCGATTATGTCGTCGAGGTCAAGTTCAGTCCGCAGGATACCGTGCGCTACTGGATTAACAAGCAGAGTTTCCTGATTGACAAGGTCGTCACGCGCTATAACAGCAAGGTGATGATCGAGGAAGAGCGGAGCGACTACAGGCGCGCGGGCTGCATGATGTTGCCCTTTCACGTCGTCACCAGATTGCAGGGCCAGCGCGTCGCGGACCTCGCGCTTGAGAGCTACGATCTGACGTCTGAAGTTCCGGCTGCGCGTTTCACGCTCTCGGCCACACCATAAACAAGCCATCCCAAACCTGCTGCTTCCGCTTGAGCTGAAAAAAGCCTCCGGCGCGTGTCCATCAAATTGGTTCACGCGCCGGAGGCTTTTTCTTTATCTTGACAGCCTTGCCTTTAACTTCCGTCTGACCTTTCAGGGAGCTGCGCTTCGCGCCAATCCCTGCCCTGCCCCAGGCGGCGCACGTAGATGGATGCACCCTGCACTCTCTCAACCTCTACGCGGTCTCCGGCCTCCAGAGGCTCTTCGCCTTCGACCGGATAGGCTGTCCACGTCGAGCCGTAAACCTTGACCGCGCCTTCGTGCAAAGCGCCTCTGCTTGAAGAGACGACTAGCCCGACCTTTCCAGGCAGCGATTCGACTCCCGTCTTGAGGCTGTCGCCCGTTTTCTCGCGCGAAAAATAGTTGACGAAGATGGTGCGCGAAGCGGCTGTCAGCGCGATGGAGACAAAAGCGAAGATGAGGAATTGCAGCGGCAGGCTTTCGAGGCCGAGGATTCCGGCGAGCGCAGCGGCGAGCGCGCCGACGCCGAACCACAGCAGGACAAACCCCGGCGTAAAGACTTCGGCAATAATCAGGATGATGCCGAGGATGGCCCAGATAATCCATGTCAGAGAGTTGTCCATCTCAATTCTCGCGCCCGCGCAAACGCTTCTGCCCGTACTTCATCAGCCTTTGAAAAGATTCTTCATGACAAACCAGACGTTGGCCGGACGCTCGGCCAGTCGCCGCATAAAATAAGGATACCAGTGCTTGCCGTATGGCACATAGACGCGCATCTTGTAAGCCTTGCGCACGAGCTGCTCCTGTAGGTCGCGCCGCACGCCGTAGAGCATCTGGAACTCGAACGAGTCCTTGCCGATGCCTTCTTGTTTGCAGAAAGCCATCGTCGCGTTAATCATCTTCGGGTCGTGCGTCGCGATGCCGTGATAGATGCCGCTCTTGAGCAGCAGCTTCATGACGCGCACGTAGTTCTGGTCCACATCTTTTTTATCCGGGAAAGCGACCTCCGGCGGCTCGTTGTACGCGCCCTTGCAGATGCGTATGCGCGCGGGAATTTTCAGCATCTCCTCGACATCCGCCAGCGTGCGCCGCAGATAAGCCTGTAGGACTATCCCGACATCGTTCAGGCCGAACTCGCTGCGCAGGCGTTTGAAGATGTCAATCGTGACCTGCGTGACGTTCGAGCCTTCCATGTCTATGCGGACGAAGTTGCCGCGACGCGCGGCATCTTCCACCACGGCCCGCGCATTCCTGTAAGCCAGCTCAGGGTCAATCTCAAGGCCGAACTGCGTCAGCTTGATCGAGATGTTCGAGCGAATCCCCGTCTCGTCAATGCGCGCCAGAATCTTTCTGTATTCGCGCACTTCCTCTTCAGTCTCTTCGCGGCTCGTCACCGATTCGTTGAGATGGTCGAACGAGGCCGTACACCCGCGCGCGTTAATCTCGCGTATGGCGCGGATGGCTTCCTCTATATCTTCGCCCGCGACAAAGCGCGTCGTCATCTTTTTAAAGGGACGAAAGCGCGAGGCGAAGTCTTTCAACCCTTCCTGGCGAGCAAGGTAGAGCAGCGTGCTTCTGGCAACCATTGTTCGGGCGAGAGGACTCGAAATCCTTAACGCTTGAATCGTGAATCAAAGCCGCTTTTTCTCTTCACGGTTGAGCGTCTGACGATTTCGAGTCTTTTCACCATCCACCCCTTTCAACATTTTCCTCGGCGCTTACAGCTTGTCACTCATCATTGCTGTGGTATGCTTAGCGGAGCACTTCAGCATCTCGTTTTGCAATTTCAATCCATCACAGGAGCCGACAGATTCAAGCGTCCGCCCGGAGGGTCGAAGCCTAATTTATGCGCTGGAAGCTGATACTCATCGTTTCGCTGCTCGCGGCTGTGGTCGGCGCGGGCGCGACGCTGATTATTATCACAACCCTCTTCGGCTCTGAGCAGAGCCTGCGCACATCAGACCTCTACGTCATGGGCACGCTCATTTTTCCCGTGGCGGCCATTACCTTTGCGGGCTTCTTCGTCTATCGGCACACGGCGCGCAGGCGTCCGCTTCAAGCTCTCCTGACGGCCCTGCTCTCTACATTCCTGACGTTGACAGCCCTTTTAGCCAGCTCGATTTTTCTCTCCAGGCCGGTGCTCGCGCCAACCCCGCCGCCCGTCCAGCGCAATATCGGATAAAGATTGACCTCAGCATAAGTGATGAAAGCTCTGCGCGCAAACATCAACACAGATTCCCTTAGCCCTCTTCGCGCTGGCCCAGACCTATCGCCTGCTGGTGCGGCTTGAGCGCGTCAATCACAAAACGTATATGCTCGTCGAGGTCAACGCCCAACTCCAAAACTCCCTGCCTGATGTCTTCTCGATTGACGGTTCGCGCGAAAGCCTTGTCCTTCAACTTCTTTTTGACTGAAGAGACTTCCAGATCATCCAGGCTGCGCGAAGGGCGGACCAGCGAGCAGGCGACCAGAAAACCGCACAGCTCGTCTGTCGCAAAGAGCGTCTTCGCCATCTGCGTGTCTCGCGGGACGCCCGTATAGGTCGCGTGGCCCATGATGGCGCGAATCAAATGTTCCGGATAGCCGCGACCGCAGAGGATGTTTGCGCCCGTGTAGGGATGCTGGTCCATTGTGGGAAACATCTCGTAATCAAAGTCATGCAGCATCCCCGTGATGCCCCACTCCTCGACGTCCGCATCCGGCCCGCCGTACCTCGGAGCGCAGGCGCGCATCGCGGCCTCGACCGCCAGCGCATGTTTGCGCAAGCTATCGCCCTGCGTGTACTCGCACAACAACTCCCAGGCATCTTCTCTCTTCAACATAGAAATAAACGATGAATGACGAGCTATAAAGGGAAAGCTCCTGAGCCGTTACTTTATTGGTCCATCAAATCAACGGCTCAATATGTTGTCCTTCATCCTTCATCATTCCCGCTTCATCCTTTCAGTATTTCTCTTGAGATGACTATGCGTTGAATCTCGCTCGTGCCTTCGTAGATGGTCGTGACGCGCGCGTCGCGGTACATTCTTTCGACCGCGTAATCGCGCGAATAACCGTTGCCGCCGTGAATCTGGACGGCGTCTGCGCAGACGCGATTGGCCGTTTCCGAGGCGAAGAGCTTGGCTATCGCGGCGTAGTATCCTGTCTGCCTGTGGCCTCTGTCCTTCATCGTGGCGGCGCGAAGCGTGAGCAGGCGCGCGGCCTCCGTCTCCGTCGCCATGTTGGAGAGCTTGAACTGAATCGCCTGAAACTCCGCAATCGCCTGTCCAAAAGCCTGTCTCTCCTTGGCATACTTCAAGGATTCCGTGAGCGCGCCCTGCGCGATGCCTGTTGAAAGAGCGCCGATGCCTATCCGACCGTTGTCGAGGCTGTTAAAAGCCACGCGCAGCCCGTTGCCCTCGCCGCCGAGAACATTCCTGGCAGGGACGCGCACGTCCACAAAGCTCATCTCGGCTGTCTGCGAGGCGCGCTGGCCCATCTTGTGCTCGATGGCGGAGACGGTCAGGCCCGGCGTGTCACCGTCCACGATAAAGGTCGTCACGGGATTGCCCTGCTCTTTGCTGCCCGTCACGGCCATGACGATGTAGACTCCGGCCTCGCCGCCGCTTGTGACCCAAGATTTCGTGCCGTTGATGATAAAGGAGTCGCCATCGCGGACGGCGCGTGTGCGCAGGTTTCTAGCATCCGAGCCGGCCTGCGGCTCCGAGAGACAGAACGCGCCGAGCCTTTCGCCCTTCGCCATCGGAATCAGATATTCGCGCTTCTGTTCTTCTGTCCCAAAACTCAAGATCGGATAACAGCACACGGAGTTCGTCACGCCGACAATGACGCAGACGGAAGCGTCTGCGCGCGCAATCTCTTCGAGCGCGAGCGCATAGGCGACCGTATCGAAGCCAGCGCCGCCCCACTCTTCAGGGATAATCATCCCGAGCAGCCCCAGCTCCGCCAGCCCCTTTAACTGCTCGCGCGGAAAACGCGCCTCCTCATCGTATTGATGCGCGCGCGGAGCAATCTCCGCCGCCACGAACTCGCGCACGGACGACTGGACCATACGCTGCTCTTCCGTTAGCTCTAAATCCACTTCGGTCTGCTCCTTTGTGTGGAGTTGAAACTAGCACGAGAGATTATTTTGAAACAAGTAGCCGCCGCCAGTATCTGAGGGCCGACGACGGCTATGTTTTGAATGATGATGAGAGGCAAGCTCTTTATCGTCTGGGCCTTCTGGGTTCAAAGCTCGGGGTGCGATAACCGGGGCGTGCGCGCACGGCTATGTCTTTGCGATTGGTCTTGACCTGAATCTTGTGATACTTGCCGTCGCGCGCAGCGTTCGCCGGATAGTAGCCGAGCGAATATTGTGTGCGTAGCTCTGCGGCAATCTCCGCGAAGGCTTCGGGGAGGTTGTAGAGCGTGTCGGCCCGGACCAGCTTGCCGCCGGACTTGTCCGCCATCTCGTTCAGATAATCGTCGGCCAGCTTAAAGGCCGCATCGAGCATCTCGCTGATTGTATCCGGTTCTCGACGGCGGTCCGGATAACCGTTCTCTTCCGCCGTCGTGTCTCCAGTCGGAATCGGCTCGCCGCGACGCGGGCCTCTGGGGTCACGCCTGCGGTCGGTCCGGGGGTCTGACTTCGGATCACCCCTGGGGTCTGGACCAGGGTCGGACCTGGGGTCTGTGGGCCTGCTTCCTCCAAAGATGACGTCGGGGCTTGGCAGGCGGCTGGTGTTCTTTCCGGTCCCGGTCGGGTAAGAGGAGGGCTCTTCGCCGGGAAAGGTCGGGGGAGTCGTGCCGCGAGGCGTGCGCTGTCCGCCAAAGATCACGCCGAGGTCCAGAGGCTCGCCGCTCTCGGATTGCTGGCGCGCGATGCGCTCCGTGTCTGCGCGCGTGTTGTAGCGAATCGGATAGACTATAACGCCGGATTCCTCTACGGTGCGACGATTCTCCGCATAAGTGGCCGAGTCGCTGTGCCAGTCCACGCCGTCCGTAAAGAGCACTATGGCTTTGCGGCCCTTGATGGGCTTGAGGCTCTCGAAGGCCAGCCGCATCGCGTCATAGAGCCTTGTGCCGGTGCCCGGCAGTGTTCGCTTGATGGCGCTTCTGAGGGTCGAGCGGTCGTTGCTAAAGTCGCAGAGATCGCTGACTTTGGCATCGAAAGAGATGACCTTGACGCGGTCCGCAGATTGTAATTCTTCCGTAAACCTGATGGCCGCGTCCTGTATCTGCTTGAGCTTATACTTCGTGCTCGCGCTCGTATCAAGCAGCAGGACGACGTGAAACGGCTCGCTCACGGTCGCAAAAAATGAGACTTCCTGTTTGACTCCATCCTCGAAGATGCTGAACTCTTCCTTGCGCAGGTCCGAGACATAAAGCCCGCCACGGTCGCTGGCGATGACGGGGACGGTCACAAGATTAGTATTTATCCTGACCGTCTCGATGTCCTGCCCCCTCTCGTCGCGGTCTTCATCTGGCTGCGCTCCGCTCTTTGGCGGCTCGTCCGTCTTTGGCGAAGCGGGTCTGTTTTGTGCTGCGGCGGTGGCGAAGAGTGCGAACAGGAGAATCAGCGAGCCAAACAGCAGGAGGCGCGTTGAACGCATAAAGGGATGCTCCTTTTTGTAAACCGATCACAGGGCGGCTGGTTGAAAAGGGACGCGGCTGGCCCTCTTCGCTCAAAGCTTGATAGCATCATGCAGGCTATCTGTTAGTACGGCAAGTGCAGCTACGATGATTCGAGCGCCGGAAAGGGTTTGCCTGGCGCGCAAGATGGCCGCGTAATTTCCTCTTTGAGGAACGCGCGCTGTACAATCTGAATGTTTGGATAAAGGCTCGTCTTTCGTGTTTCTTCGAGCGGGCGACGGTGATTTGAAGTTCTGGACCGGGCGGGCCGGTCGCCGTTTGTGGACACAGCCGGACCAGCGGACTTTGATACTTTGAGACGCGGCTTGCCGTCCGTTTTCGGCATCACTTAGAATGGCTCTCTTGTTCGTCAAGCTTTTTATTCGACGATGAAACCTCTTTTATTAGCGGCTCTCGCGGCCTACCTTGTGGCGGCGGTCCATTCAGTCCTGGCCTTCGTTAATAAGCGCCTGGCGCTGGAGCGTATCTCGCTCTATGCGCTCGCGCTCGGTTTTGCGCTCCACACGGCTGCGCTGATTGTTGACTGGGCGCAGGACGGGCACTACCCGCTTTTCGGTTTGGGCGAGACGCTCTCGTTTCTAGCGTGGACCATCGTCGCGGCCTACGGCCTGACGCTCTATCACTATCGCACGCCGGCCTTAGGCAGCTTTACCATCCCGCTGGTCTCTCTGCTGACCTTTATGGCGAGCGTCGTCAGAAGCAAGGCGGGTGCGACCCCCGGCGCGATGGCTAATCCGGGGGCGGTCTGGCTCTTTCCGGTCCACACGACGCTGCTTCTCTTCGCCTACGCAGCCTTTTTCGTCGTCTTTATCGCGAGCATCATGTATCTGCTGCAAGAGCGCGAATTGAGGCTCAAGACCTTTAGCGCCATCTTTCATCGTCTGCCGTCGCTGACGACCGTCAACGAGATCGCTTCGCACGCGGCGGCCATCGGCTTTACGCTGCTCACGCTCGGCATCACGACCGGCATGGTCTGGTCTTCATCGCGCGATGGCCGTCTCTGGCACAACGACCCGAAAGAGATTTTCGCGGCGCTCACGTGGCTGCTCTATCTTTTCCTGATTATCTATCGCTCCTCCGCCTACTGGCGCGGACGACGCGCGGCCTGGATGGGCGTCGCGGGCTTTGCCCTCGTCCTCTTCACCTTTTTCGGCGCGCGTCTAATGGGCAGCTATCACGTTTTCGGCTTGATAACTACTAAACAGTCTTCGCTCATCAGCCTTCAGCAACAACCCGAAAACTGAGAACTGAGAACCGGAAACTGAAAAACGCTTTTATGTCCATTCTGATTGTCGGGCTTAATCACAAAACCGCGCCGGTTGAAGTGCGCGAGCGGCTGTCCTTTACGGACGAGGCCTGCGCGGAAGGCTTGCGCCTGCTCGTTGACGGGCAGGTTATTCGAGAGGGGCTGATTGTCTCTACCTGCAATCGCGTTGAAGTCCTGGCCGAAACGGACCCCGCGGGCGAAGAGGATGGTAGACGGCGTATTGCGCAATTTCTCAGCGAGACACGCTCGATTCCGCCCGAGCAGTTTAGCAAGCATCTCTATTCTCACTCGGACGATAATGCCGTCCGGCACATGTTTCGTGTCGCTGCTTCTCTGGATTCGATGGTCGTCGGCGAGCCGCAGATTCTGGGCCAGGTCCGCCACGCTTATTCTCTGGCCGTCAACGCTGGCACGACCGGGCGCGTCCTCAACCGGCTGGTCCACCACACCTTTCGCGTCGCCAAGCGCGTCCGCACGGAAACGGGCATCGCGGCCAGCGCAGTCTCCATCAGTTACATGGCCGTCGAGCTGGGACGCAAGATTTTCAACTCGCTCAAGGGCCGCACGGTGCTCCTCATCGGCGCGGGCGAGATGGCAGAGCTTTCCGCACGCCATCTCATCAACGCCGGCTGCGCGCGCGTGCTCATAGCCAACCGCACGGAATCGAAAGCGCGTGAGCTGGCGGCGGAATTCGGCGGCGAGGCTGTTGATTTCCAACGTCTCAGCAAGCATCTGTCCGAGGCGGACATCGTCATCTGCTCGACCGCCGCGCCCGATTACGTCATCACTCCGGCGATTGCACGCTCTGCTTTGGAGCTGCGCCGCAATCGCCCGTCCTTCTTCATAGACATCTCCGTGCCGCGCAATATAGACCCGGCGGTCGGCAACATCAATAACCTTTTCGTCTTCGACATTGACGACCTCGAAGCCGTCGTCACCTCGAATATACGCGAGCGCGAGCGTGAGGCGGAGCGCGCGGAGCTGATTATTGACTCCGAAGCGATGCAGTTTCAGCAGGCTTTGCGCTCTCTCGATCTCGGTCCGACCATCGGCGCGCTGCGCGAGAAGATGCAAGAGATAGCGCGTGCAGAGATGGCGCGCCAGCGCAAGCGTCTGGGCGAGCTGACGCCCGAACAGGAGCGTGCCATCGAAAACCTGCTCCTCTCGACCGTCAATAAAATCGCGCATCCGGTCATACACAGGCTGCGCAACTCTTATGACATGGGCGAAGAGGTCAACGTCAAAGCCTGGCGCGACATCTTCGGGCTGGAAGAAGGAGAAGAGTAGAGAGCCGTGTAGCATTCCGGCTTGAAAGAATCCGGACCGAATGAAAACGCATCTGATTATCGGCTCGCGCGGCTCTAAGCTCGCGCTCTGGCAGGCTGAGTGGACCAGCGCGAAGCTGCGCGCGCTCTATCCTCAAATCGAAATCCGCATAGAGGTTATCAAGACCACCGGCGATGCTGATACACATTCGCCGCTTGCCCTCATCGGCGGCAAGGGCGTCTTTACCAAAGAGCTTGAGGATGCGCTGCTCGCGAAACGTATAGACCTGGCCGTCCATTCGCTTAAAGACCTGCCGACGATTCTTCCTGAAGGACTCGTTATCGCCGCCATTACAGAGCGCGAGGATGCACGCGATGCCCTCGTCCTCAGACCGGATTTTCACGTCCGGCATCCTTCAATCGCCACGCTGCCGCAAGGCTCCATCGTCGGGACCTCCAGCCTGCGGCGACTGGCCCAGTTAAAGCGGCTGCGACCCGACATCGGCATCAAGGATTTGCGCGGCAATGTTGACACGCGGCTGCGTAAGCTCGACGCGGGCGAGTATGACGCTGTGCTGCTGGCGGCGGCGGGTCTCAGGCGGCTCGGCTTCACCAATCGCATCAGCGCCGCCATCTCTCTTGAGGAGATGCTTCCGGCGGTTGGTCAGGGCGCGCTCGGGATAGAGACGCGGGCCGACGACGAGGAGACTATCTCGCTTCTCGCCGCTCTGGTCCACTATCCTACGCGCGAGGCTTGCATGGCTGAACGCGCTTTCCTGCGCTCGCTCGGCGGCGGCTGCCAGTTGCCCATCGCGGCACACGCTGTTGTCCATCAAGAGCGTTTAGAGCTTGATGGTCTGGTCGCCGGACTCTCAGGCGAGACGATTGTCCGCGATAAGATTGAAGGTCAGGCTCTTGATGCCGTCCGGCTTGGCGAAACCCTGGGCCAGCGTCTGCTCGAACGCGGGGCCGCCTCGCTTCTGGACCTGCGCGTCTCGCCATCAGACCGCGCGCTCCTTGAGTCATGATGCCCACCAAAACCGCAGATTTTCTCAAGCAGTCGCAGCCGCTCGCGGGGCGTACCGTCTTGATTACACGCGCGCTCGCTCAGGCCGCAGAGTTTATCGCAGAGCTTGAGCTTTACGGGGCGCGTGTCATTGCCTGCCCGACCATAGAGATTGTCGAGCCTGAGACTTACGCGCCGCTTGATGAAGCCATCGTGAACCTTTACGGCTACGACTGGATTATCTTTACGAGCGTCAACGGGGTGGACCATTTTCTGCGCCGACTGGAAGCGATGGGCCGAGAGGTGAGCGAGCTTGATGAACTGAGCGTCTGTGCTATCGGCGATGCGACGGCTGTTCGCCTGAGGGATGCACAGGTCCACGTCAACGTCGTCCCCGAACAGTTTAAGGCTGAAGGTGTCTTCGACGCGCTGCAAAGATACGTCGGCGGCGAAGAGGGCCTGCACTCTCTGAATATACTGATTCCACGCGCGGCTGTGGCGCGCGATTATCTGCCGCGCGCGCTGGAAGAGGCTGGCGCGCGTGTTGACGTCATCGCGGCCTATCGCACCATCGCCCCGCAGTCTTCCGATGTGGCGCGTCTCAGCGCACTCCTCAACGGCGGAGGCGTGGACTGTATCACCTTCACCAGCTCTTCCACGGTCGCCAACTTTGCTCAGCTTTTCGATACGACTGATTTGCGCCAGTTGCTCGAAGGCGTGAGGGTCGCGTGCATCGGGGACATCACGACCAGCACCGCCGCAGAATACGGGCTGCGCGCAGACATTCAACCCAATGAGTACACTATCCCCGCGTTGGCCCGCGCGATTGCTCTTTATTTCCAGGAGCAGGCAAAGTGATTTTATCCCGCGCGCCCGTCCTCTCTTTATTCAGTGTGATAAACTCTTGATTGATGTCTAAGGGACGGATTCTCATTGCTGAAGACGAACCGGCGGTCGCTATGTTTCTGCATGAAGCGTTGGCCTCCTGGGATTACGAGTCTGTCATAGAGCCGGACGGGTTGGCCGCGCTCAAGCGCGCACGCGAGTTTCGTCCATCGGTTATCCTCGCAGACATACACATGCCGCGGCTCGACGGCTACGGGCTGCTGCGAGAGATTCGCGCCAGCTATCCCGAAATGGCCGTCATCCTCCTGACGGGCCAAGGCTCCGTCGAGATGGCGCTGCAAGCCATACAGGAAGAGGGCGCTTATCATTACTTTGAAAAGCCTCTGGACCTGGACAAGCTGCGTATCTACGTCGAGCGCGCCGTCGAATACTGCGCGACGCGGCGCGAGAACGAGTTGCTCCGGCGACGACTGCGCGACCAGGGTTCTTTCGGCGAGATGGTCGGCAGCGCGCCCGTCATGCAGGAAATCTACGCTCTTATCGAACAGGTCGCACCCTCCTCAGCCTCCGTCCTCCTGACTGGCGAAAGCGGCACGGGCAAGGAGATGGTCGCGCGCACGATACACAACCTGAGTCCGCGCAAGCATGGTCCGTTCGTCGCCATCAACTGCTCCGCGATACCCGAAACCCTGATGGAGTCGGAGCTGTTCGGGCATGAGAAGGGAGCTTTTACGGGCGCGGCTTCGCGGCGGCAGGGCTGTTTCGAGCTAGCCCACGGCGGCACGCTCCTGCTCGACGAGATTGCCGAGATGCCTCCTTTGTTACAGGCCAAGCTCCTGCGCGTGCTCGAAGAGCGTAAGGTGCGACGCCTCGGCAGCACGCAGGAGATGCCGGTTGATGTCAGGCTGCTGGCGGCCACCAACAAAGACCCTCACACGGCCATTCAAAACGGGCAGCTCCGCGAAGACCTGCTCTATCGCCTCAACGTCATCACCATCGAGATGCCGCCCTTGCGCCAGCGTAAAGACGACCTGCCGCTGCTGGCCCAGCATCTCGTCACCCAACTGTCCGAGAGGCATCACAGGCCCGCGCGTCGCATCAATCCGGCGGCGCTCGATGTGCTGCGCTCTCATCAATGGCCCGGCAATGTACGCGAGCTGCGTAACGTCATCGAGCGCGCCGTCATCATCTGCTCCGGCGAAGAGATCGAAAGGCATCACCTGGCCCCTTATCCGCTGGACCAGAGAGCGCGCGTGCGCCATGAAGACACCATCAGCTTTCCCGTCGGCACGCCGATTGACGAGGTCGAGCGACAGATGCTCCTGCGCACGCTGCAAAAGACCGGCAATAACAAGACTCGCGCCGCCGAGCTGCTCGGCATCAGCCTCAAGACGCTACACAACAAGCTTCGTCTCTACAGGGAGCAGGGCCTGCTCTCAGAGGCAGAGCCGCAAACTGGTCCAGGCCGTCCCGCCACCAATAAAACCGATGAAGAATTTAAGGCCGAGCGCGATGAATCCGCGGACCGGAAAAGCCTGGGAACATAGCCTGTCCGGCATTGCGCTCAACCTCATCGGGTGTTATTGATTTCCCTGCATGTCTGTTCTTCTCTTCTTTATTGACGGGCTGGGCATCGGCGCGCGTGGTCCGGATAATCCTTTTGACGGGCTGGAAGCCGCCGCACCGCTGGCGGTTTTTGAGGACCAGGAGTATGAGCCGATTTTCGACGGGCGGCTTGCGCCGACAGACGCCTGCCTCGGCGTGGAAGGACGGCCACAGAGCGCTTCAGGCCAGACGACCATCCTCACGGGCGTCAATGCTCCGGCCCTGCTCGGCTATCACAAGCAGGGATTTCCTAACGAGGCCCTGCGCGAAATTCTCGCGGAGCATTCCATCTTTCGCCAGCTCAGACGCGCGGGCGTTGGTCCAAACACTTTCGCCAACGCTTATACGAGCAGCTTTTTTTCCAACAGGCCGCGCCGCATTTCTGCCACCACCGTCGCGGTCGAAGCGGGCGGGCTGCGCTTTCGCACGCTCGAAGATTTGCGCGCCGGGAAGGCTGTCTTCCAGGATTTTACCAACGGCATGCTCATCACGAGGGGCGAGAATCTTTCGCCCTGCACGCCCGAAGAGGCCGGTCGGACGCTGGCGCGTATTGCACAAGAGCATAGCTTTACGCTCTACGAATATTTCATCACGGACAAGCTCGGCCACGCGCAGGATATGGATTCGGCTCGCATGGTGCTCTCGAACCTGGCGCGCTTCGTGCGCACGCTTCTCTCGCGGCTGGACCTTGAGCGCAGCACCGTTATCCTGACCAGCGATCACGGCAACATAGAGGATTTGTCAACACGCAACCACACGCTCAATCCAGTGCCGACGCTCGTCTGGGGCGTGCAACATGAGAGGATTGCTCGCAGCGTGCGCACGCTCGCCGACATCACGCCTGCCATCGTCCGGCTGCTGGCAGAAAAAGAGGACGCATCCTGATGGGAGCACCGAACACTTCTCCAACAAACGATGAAGAGGGCGCGCGTCCTCTTCTGCCGGTCGCATCAAAAGCCGTCCCGCGTTACTCTTACTACGCGCTGATTATTCTCTCGCTCGTCAATTTCCTCAACTACATAGACCGACAGGTGCTGCCTGCCGTCGCGCCTCTCATGCTCGAAGACCCTGAGCTAAGGCTGACGCACGCGGAACTCGGCTATATAGAAGCGGCGCTCTTGCTCTCGTTCACGGTGCTCGCGCCGCTCTTCGGGCGACTCGGAGACCGCCGCTCGCGCACTAAATTGATGGCGAGCGCCGCCGTCATCTGGAGCGTGGCGACGGCGCTGACGGGCGTCGTGGACAGGATTCCATTTCTTCCCGCTGCCGTACAGCTTCAGATTCCTCTGGTCCAGTTTACGCTCCAGATGTCGGGAGCGGCCCTCGCGCTCTGCTTCGTCCGCGCCATTGTAGGCATCGGCGAATCCTCCTACTCGACCATTACACCGAGCCTTATCGCGGACTACTTTCCGCCGCAGCGCAGGGCCACCGCGCTCGGCGTTTTTCAGGCGGCTATCCCGCTCGGCTTTGCGCTCGGCTTTGTCATCGGCGGGCTGCTCGCATACTTTTTCGGCTGGCGACTGGCCTTTATGATTGTCGGCGTGCCCGGCGTGCTGACGGCCCTACTGGTATGGCGTTTGGAAGAGCCTCGGCGCGGGGCGACGGATGCGCCCGTGATAGAGACTGCGCTTGAAGAGATTGCCGAAAGCCCCGCTGAGACTTCAAAGGCTCTCGGACATGATGATGCTAGGGAGCCATTCATGCGGACGGCCTGGCGTATCCTGAGCACACGCGATTGGATACTCTCTACGGCGGGCTACACTGCGTTGACCTTCGCGCTCGGCGCTTTCGCTACCTGGGCTACAGTGCTGCTGGTTGAAGATAAAAGTATGACGGCCAGAAACGCTGCCATCACTCTAGGGTTGGTGACGCTGCTCGGAGGCGCTGTCGGAACATTCGGCGGGGGCTGGCTGGCTGACCGCCTCGTGGCGCGCAGACGCAATGCTTATTTTCTGGTCTGCGCCGTCGCCACCTTGCTCGGCATCTTCCCCACGCTGCTCGCGCTCGTCTCCGACAACGCTTTTGTCTATCTACCGGCAATCTTTTTTGCAGTCATGCTGCTCTTTATCAGCAACGCGCCGTTTCACGCGATTCTCATCAACAGCGTGCCGACGATGGTACGCGCGACAGCCGTCGCACTCAACATCGTCTTTATACACACCTTCGGAGATGCCATCTCGCGCGCCGCCGTCGGCGTCATCTCCGACTCGCTCAAAGCCGGACATCTCATCCCTCTCGTCATGCTCGCCCGTGTGATGGGGATTGACGCCAACCGCCAGCACCTCTCCGCAGCCCTGCTCCTGGCACCCTGCGCGCTGCTCGTCTCCACCTTCTTCTTTTTCTGGGGAGCAAAAACAGAGATGAGAAGAAATGATGAAAGAGCAACGCTGGATGATAAGCGATAAGGCGAGAGCCTCATCGTCCGGTTGAGATAATGAAGAAAAGCCTGAATAGCTTTTCCTTCATCATCGCCAGCGTTTCTAGCTCATCGTTTTCTTTTGCCTTCGGACCTGCTTTTCGGCGGCGTTTTCGAGGCAGGTGTGCGAGCAATAGTAGGCTTTGGATGAGCGCAGCCTGACGGCCTGTGCGGCGGGTATCCAGGTCTCGCAGGAAGCGCAGCGGACCAATCGCTCGCCGCCTCTCGAAGCCGTGCGTAAAGGCTCTGAATTGGCTGCTCCCGCGCCCATGTTTTTAAAGCTGCGGAGGATGCCGAGGACGTGGCGCGCGGTCGCCAGGTATGGCCTGAGCCGCCTGTAGATAAAGAACAGCAAGAGCGCCAGGATGATTAAAACGAGCAGGTACTTCAAGCTTTACTCCCGTCCGGCTGCATTGCGGCTCTGCGCAAGCTGAGCTTGCAGGTTGGGCAGTTCGGGGTTTTGCGGATTGATGTTTTGTAGCTCCTTAATCCTCTGCTCTGCTTCGCCCAGATTGCCCGTAGAGATAAGCGCGGAGGCGAGGCTTTGCAGCGTTCGCTCGTCACGCGAGTTGAGCTTGATGGACTTGCGATATTCCGCGATAGCGCGTTGCGGGTCGGACGGCTTACCCAGATAGTAAGTCAATCCCAGGTCCGTGCGCACGCTTGCCTCTTCGGGTTTGATTTCCAGCGCCTTCAAATAGTATTTGCGCGCCTCGCCGAAGCGGGCAGGGTCTGAGGTCTGGCCTACATCGAAAAAGATGTTCGCCAGTTGCACGATTAAATCGTAATCCTTCGGGTCGGCCTTGTGTGCGCGCTCCAACATACGCGCGGCGTGCGGCAGCAAGGAAGCATCCTGAGTTTGCGAGGCGTAGCGGTAAAGCGCCATCCCCATGTTTCTCTGTAGAGCGGCATCGTCGGATTTGGCATCAGCCCTGGCAATCGCTTCGCGTATCTCATCCGCCGTCAGACGCGGCTCGGAACTGTTGGGAGCAGCCGCCGTGCCTGTCGGCTGCGAGCCTGTCTCAACCCCTCTTTGTTGATTGGACGGCATGGCGGGCGCGCTCGCAGCGTTCGAGCCGAGCCTTTGCTGTTGGGGTTGTTGCGACTGTGTGGACGTTTGAGACGGATTGCCCTGATGAAAAGTATTGGCAAAGAAGAAGCCGATTAAGAGGCCCGCCAATAATCCGATGCCGCCGTAAAGAATGTTGCTCTTGAGCACAGGTTGTAAACGCTTTGCAGACTAAGTTTGATGTGGCGAGTTTAGCAAAAGAGCTTTCAAAAGGCTAAACATCTGGCGAGGGTCGCGGGCCGTGAAACGCACGCTTGCCGGGGCGTGGCAGCATGAAGAGAAAGAGCGCACCGCCCGTTGCCGTCAGGTGCGCCCTTTCCCTCTTGCCCTGTGGCGGAAGAAGGCTCTCAATTAGTCGCTGCCGTTTTGCGGGTCGTGCGGGACGAAAGGCACGTCGCCAACGCGTCTGCGCGGCATGGGGTCCGTCGCACGACGACGCGGGACGGATTCCGTTTGTCTGCGGTCAATGCTTCCGGGCGGGAGCGTGCGCCCGTGTACGGCTTCTGTCAGAATACGTGTGATTTCCTGTGAGAGCGTGCGATGTTCCGATGCCGCGCGACGACGCAAAGACTCTTTCAGTTCGTTCGGGACATAAGCACCGATGAAAACCCCTTTTCGGTTTGCCATCTTTCCTACGCCTCTCCTTTGAAATGAAATTGACAGGTATTGAATCCAGATTGCCGTTATATGCTTTGACTTCTGTTTGATGAAAGCTGAGTTGTGTCTGGCGCCATGCAAAATGAGAGCAGGTCTGTAAGCCGAATTCTGTTCTTCGGACCCGTAAGGGGACCGAAGCGGTGATCATTCATCTAGGCCAAACGTCGCCGTTTGGCTCAAGCGACCTACCCGGAGGTCGTAAGCCTTCGCTGGCCTTGCGGCCCTCAAAGCTTTCGGGCGGGCAGCCCTTTGACGCCTCCCTATTTGGTCTTGCACTACGAGGAGTTTGCCTGGCCGCATGTGTTACCACACGCGCCGGTGCGCTCTTACATTAAGCCCGGCTCGCGGGCCGCACCGTTTCACCCATCACCCGCAACTGCGTCACCCCTTTCGAGGCGACCGCAGCCCGCTGGCTGGTCTCTTCTCTGTTGCACTTGTCGTCGCCCGGCGCTCAAGGTGGATGCCTGGGCATCACCCCTTCCGCGCCCGACGCCCAGCCGTTAGCTGGCTCGTTGCCCTATAGTGTTCGGACTTTCCTCTCCCGCAACTCTTAAAGAGTGCGGCAGCGACCACCCGACCTGCTCTCCTGCAAGGCTTCGCAGAGTATAGCAAATCAATGTTCAACACGTCTAGTAAATGTGTTAATCACGGACACTTAGACGTGTTGGATAGCCACTAATTTTACAGCCCGCCTGACCCTCCTCCGGCTAAAACGTTTTAGCTGATTCCTTTTCTCAACGCGAAGAATAGCCGACGCACGTTCGAGATTCGCGATGGGTCCAGCCTCAACGCACGCCCGAAGCAGTCGAGCGCCCTGAGCAACTCACCCTCGCCGGCGTGCACGTCGAACTCCTCCATGAGTAAGTTCGCCAGCCTGTGCTCAAGTTCCCGTATCCGCTGCTTCAAGCGGGGCGCGTTAATTGTCGGTCTGAGCGAGCGGAGCACTTCGATCTCGCGCCTGGTTGCTATTTGACCATTTTTACCCAGGCTCATATTTGCCTGGTGAACGCGGTAAAATCCGAGCACCGAGTCAATGAACCCGACCGAAAAATGGTTTGCAAGTCTGACCCATAATTCCCAATCACTGTAAGCAATGCTGGAATGCAAGCCAACGCGCTCGAAAGCCTGTCGTCTGACCATTGCGGTCAGGGCCGGAATGTGATTCGCCTCAATAAGCTCGGCGACAGGGTTATGCGAGATGTCTCGGCCCAGCACTTCATCTGATTTGTTCCCGTGCTCGTCAATAACCCCGGCTAAGCCATAGACGAGACCTGTCTGTGGGTGAGCATCCATATAGGCTATTTGCTTTTCCAGCTTGTCCGGCAGCCACACGTCATCCGATCCCATGCCCGCCCAGAATTCACCCGTCGCTTCAGCGATGGTCCGATTGGCAGTGGCCGCGGTGCCCGCGTTTTGCTCATTGAAAAAAGACCTGATTGAAGGATGTCTGGCAGCAAAAGACTCTATGACAGCCCGACTTTCATCAGTCGAGCAGTCATCCACGATGATGATCTCGAAGCCCTGATATGTCTGGGCCAGGACGCTCTCTATAGTCTGCGGTAGGAAGCGGGCGTGGTTGAAGGATGGTATCCCGACGGTGACTCTCATCTCTGTCTGGCGGGTGTGCCCATCACCAGGGCGTGAGCTGCCACGTCTTTAGTCACGACGGAGCCGGCGGCGACGGTTGCCCCCTCGCCTATCTCTATGTTTGGCAAGAGGACGGCGTTGGCCCCGATATGCGCTCCGCGACGGATGTAAGGCCCACGCATCTCTTCAGAATAATCGCTAACACCCATCTGATTATCGTTGACCGTAGAGACATGGATACTTATAAAGCAATCCTCTTCAATGACGGAATTGCCAGTGATGTGCGTGAGGTCCATAATCTTCACACGGTTGCCGACGATGCAGTTGTAATTGAGTGTGACATAGCGGCTGATGATGCACTGCGAGCCGATGCGGCACTGCTCGCGGATAGAGGCCCCGTCCCCGATTAGTGTCTGCTCGCCTATCTCTACGTCATAGAAGATTACTGCGTGTGGCCCGATAGAACTGCCGCGCCCGATTCGGACACGCCTCTCAAATTGCGGTGTCCGATTGGTAGCTCCGACCCCCTTCGGCTCTTTGCCTATGAAGGCCCCTGGGAATATCTCTACGTCATCTTCTACGATAACGCCGGCTTCAATCACAGCGAAGGGATGAACCAGAACTCCGTGGCATAAGATGGCTTCGGGCGACACACAGGCGCGAGGACTAATCATGATATGAGGATTACAAACTCCTTTCCGCCCTACAGTAACAGACCCAACAAAACCCAGGCAAGGCTTCCCGCCTCTCAAAAGATGGAGGTCGGCTTAACTATTGTAACCAAAATATTTGAAGCCCACTCGAAGACCGTTCAGGAGATGCGGCGGAAGTTCCGCGACCATGAGCAGCGCCATGATTCCGTGCGAGAGACCGAGCGCGGGGATATTGGGCACGCGCTGGTAGACGAAGGCCCAGAGCAGCCCGCCGATGAAGGTGGCGAGCGTGAGCCAGGGGTTAGGCAGATGAAAGACCGCGAAGAGCAGAGCGACCAGCAGAATACTGCGCCAGCCTTTGCCCCAGATGAGTTGCGCGCGGCGGTTGATATAGCCCTGCATGACGTACTCCTGCATCAAGCCCCAGACGGGCAGCCAGAGCGAGCGCAGCAGCAATCGCGGGACATCGAAGCGCAGGCTGGCGTAGAGCCAGGCGATGAGCAGTATGACTATCGCCGCGATGAGCATGGGCAGGATGAGCAGCCGCGCGGCTTGAACGAAATTGTCCAGCCGCCAGCCTATCTCGCGCGTCGATTCGCCCTGTGCTCTGTGAGAAAGAAACATGAGGGCGAAGGCCAGCCCCAGAGGAATCGCTGCGACCAGTTTGTTGTTAGCCGCAAACGGCAGAATCATCCAGGCTGCAATCAGGAAGGAGGTTGAGACCGAAGCTATTTCCCACGCGGCCAGCGCCTTTCGTGAGCGAGGCTCAAAGAGAGGTTCAATAGCTCGCTCGGCTTCAGACTGTTGATAATCGCTCTCTCCCATTTCAGACATCCGGCTGCTGATGGCTCTCTGTTAAGGCTTGACGATAAAGCGCGCGGGCCTGCCCACGAGTTGCAGGGTGCGGCGAGCGCCTGCTGCGCTCACGTGAACGGCATAGACTCTGGCCTCGTGCTCGCCCGGCGTCAGTTCCGGCGTCTCGAAGCTAAAGCCGTGGAGCGCGTCGCGTGTCAATCCGGCTGCCAGAACATCCGGGCGCGGCGAGTCCGCCGTCCTGCTCGCGACAAAATGGTTGTCTATGTAGAGTTGGACTTCCAAGCGTGCCTGCGGTCTGGATTGGTCCACGACCCAGCCCTTGATGCGCTCGGCGTTGGCTTCATCCAGAACGCCGCGCACAAAAGGCGGGAAGGCCGCAAGATAAAAGCCGACGGCAAGGAAGATGACGAATAACGCCTCGATGATAGATTTAGCGACGAGAAACTGCGCCAGCCTGCCAAACCTGCCCGACGCTGCCGCACTCTTCATCATCAATCGCTACTCTCACAAGAAAAAGGGCGGCATCAGCTTTGCCGCCCTCTTTGTTCGCTTCTCTTGCTCTCGCCGCAGAGCCTTTATTGTCCACGGTAGCTGTTACCGTTGCTGTCTTGATACGAGAGCGTATGTTGCGTTGTAAAGACGGCATCGGCTGGCAGGTTGGGACGCAGGCGGACCGTCACTCGGAGGACGGTTGTATCTCCTGGCGCGAGGTCCGGCACGCGCCAGACAAAACGCTGCGTGTTGCCCGGAGCATCCTGCGGATTGAGAGAAGGATCGGAATTGATAAACTGGAAGGCATCCGGCAAAATTTCGGTGACGACCAGATTCCTCGCCAGCCCGCTCCCATCGTTGACGAGGACCAGGCGATAAAAGATAGTGTCGCCCCCGGCAGCCTCGCCCGCGCTCGTCTCCGTGCGGACGCGCACGCGCGGAGTCGCCACCGTCAGCACAGTGTTGGCTTCGCTCGCCACACGGTTCGAGGTCAAAGAGCGCGCCACGACGTTGTAGGAATACTGCTGGCGGTCGGGCGTATTAGACGGAATCATGACGCGCAGGAGCACCGGATACTGTCCGCCCTGCGGCTCGAGCGAAGCCGTCTGCGCGACGACAGGCTCTGCCTCCTGATGCTGACCGTCTCCGTTGGTGTCTGCATAAATGGTCGCGGCGGGCGCACCCGGCGCGGTGATGCGCAGCTCGTAAGAATCGGGAGTATTACCCGGATTACGCACAACGAAGGGGATGTAGATGGAATCGCCGGGCGTCGCCGTCAACCCGACGGAGACGGCATCAATCCGCGCGCGCGGAACTTTGCCGACAGTAATACTGGGGCTGTCGAAGTTTGAGCCGACCGTCAGGCTTTGCGTGCGGATTGTGCCGCGCCCTAAAGCGCTGGTCGCCGCCAGTGCGTTCGGCACGGCGCGCAGCGTGACTGTGATGTCTCTCGAATCACGCGAGGCCAGGCTGCCCAAATCCCAGACGGCTGTACGCGAAGCGCGGTCATAGAGCAGGGGGCTGGGGCTGGCGTTGACCAGCTCGAAGCTCGGGTTGAAAACGAAATCGGCGCGCGAGCGTTGCGCAGGAGCGCTGCCGCTGTTGCGCACTGTGATGGTCTGCGTAAAGCTCTCGCCGGGCATCACGGAAGTCTGCGAGAGACGCGAATCAGCCGCCAGCGTCGCGGCGATGATATTGATCGAGCCGTCGGTCAAACGGTTGATTTGATAATCGGACTGTGAAGCGGCGCGGACGATAAAGCGTCGCTGTTGCCCGTCGGAGGCCGTCTCGGGCACTCGCAGGTTGAGCATGACTTCGAGCGAGGCGTTGCGCTGAAGTTGCGGCGTGACGAGGATGGGAAGCCCAGTATCGGAAGCGCCCTGGCCCAGACTGAAGGAGGGTTGATACTCCGCGGGCAGGTCCGTCTCAAGATAAAACTGGTCCTCTTTGTTGCCCGTGTTGGTAACGGTCAGGGGAATCTGGACCGCCTGCCCGGGCGAAGCGAATTCCGAAGCGCGCCTGAGCGCCAGCGTCAGGCTCGGCATCTGCTTGACCGTCACGCTCAAGCCTCCCTGCGCGCCCTGCGTTGAGGCGCCCGAAGTGTTGGCGGGCATCTCTGTTGCAGCTGGCGGACTATACGGCGTGACGGGAGTCTCTGCCCGCGCGATAGCCGTATTGTCGTTCGTATTGCTCGGCACAAAAGGCGTCGGCGTAGGTGTCGGCCTGGGAATTATGCGCGGCGGATTGTTGGTCGCCACCTGCTGTCGCGGCTGCGTGACGGGCGGCCTCGTGGCGGGCTGCGCATTGGTCTGGTTACGGCGATTCCTGCCTTGATTGGCAGCAGTCGTGCTCGGCATATTTGACTGCGGCTGGATGGCAGTATTCTGATTGGCGATGACGGTCGGGGGCGCGACGGATGGGACGGGCGCACGTCTCCCTCTGCGTCTTCCTCCGAGACGACGCGAGCCTGTGTCGAGCGCCGTTCCAGTGCCCGCAGCAGCCGAACTGTTCGTTGCCGAATTAATTACCGGAGGCCTTGACGTAATCCTTCTGGCAACCGGAGGAGGAGTAGTCGTCGTCGTTCTTTCTCTGGTCGAGCCTGTATTAGCATTGTTGTTGATGACGAGCGAGGGACGGTTAGCAGTTTGAGATGGTCTCGGGGTGGGGGAGGGCTGAGACTGCGGCTGTCTCGCAGCCGTGTTGCTGTTAAGATTTCTGGCAGCAGTCCTGTTCGGCGTGGGCGTCGGCGTTGCGGGCGGGCGCGTCTCGGTCGGCCTCACCTGCGCGACTTCCGTTCCTGTCATCGTGCGCGCGGGGGCTTCGCGCCTGGCACTCTGTAGCTCGCTCTCGTAGATGTCCGCGAAGGGCGTGTCCTTGATGCTGCGCAAGCGCTGGCCGATCTGCTCGGCCTCCGGAATCCTGCCCATCTGCATGTAGGAGCGGCCCAGCCAGAGCAGCGTCAAATCCGTGATGATGCTGCGCGGATAGGTCTTGAGGAAATCCTGAAGCACGCTGACGGCCTGCTCATAACGCCCTGACAGGTAGAGGTTCTGTCCCTTGGTGAACATGGCCTGCTCCGCGTCGCTCGGCACGTCCGAGTCTTGCTGTTGCAGGGCGCGAGCCAGCGCCGTAGAGGCCAGGATGGATGAAGGGGACGCGAGCAAGAGCGTTGCGGCGAGTGCAAGTGCTCCGAATTTATGCTGTGTACTCACAGTTGTAGACCTCCGGCAGGTAGGGGCAATCCGTTTTCAGGTAGTATTGAATAAAGCTTTTGGCGATTAAAAGATTTAGTAAAGATTCAGGCCGCCAACTCGCAAAGATATTGAAAACTTATCGGCCAGCATCATACTCGTTCAGCCACTCATGAACAAGAGTCAAAAGTCTCAGAGTCTGGAGTCTGGAGTCTGAGAGTCAAAGTCATAAAGATTCTCTTTGTCTTTGGCTTTTGACTCCTAGACTCCAGACTCTCGGACTGTTCTTACCAGTGCCCGCGACCGACCTCTATCCGGTCGCCCGCCTGCAAAGCCGGGTCGGGAACTTTGCCCGCCTCTATCTCTTTCAGATTATATTCGGTTGCCACGAGCCGTCCGTCCGCGCCCTGCCGCGAGACTCTGATCTTACTGCTGGCAAAGCGCGCGATGCCGCCTGAAGCGAGGACGGCCTGTGTCAGAGTGAGGCCCGCATGAAAATCCTTCTGGCCGGGCGAAACAATCTGTCCACCGATAAAATAGTATTGCGGTCCGGGCGCGGGAGCCGCGGAGACCTTGATGACATCACCGGCAATGACCAAGACGGAGGTCGCCGTCGCATCCGAGAGGTCCACAGAGAGGCTTTGCGTGGTGCCGGGACGCAAGATAGTCGCCCGCGCAGCCTCGGGGCGCGGCAGGGCTTCGGCCAAAACCACATAGAGCGGCACGGCCTCGCGGCGCAAAACCCTCGCCCCAGGGCTACTGACAAGTCCCGTCACGATAACCGTGTGGCTCGCATAATCGCGCACCGTGATGACCAGCTCCGGCTTGTCAAAGACCTTGATGAGCGAAGTCAGCCGCGCATCAATCTCGTCAACAGTCATGCCGCTGACGCGAACAGGCTCGCCCGCCAGCGGATATTCAAGCAGCCCGCCTTCGAGAATCGTGTAGAGCGTAGAATCCCTATTAGAAGCATTAGCTAGCCGGATGTCTAGCACATCGCCTATCCCGACGCGGTAAACGTCCGTTAAAGGCTGCGCGCTCTCAGCGTTAGTGCGCGCGGCGCTCCCGGCGTTTGAAGCCATATCTTTCGCAGGAGGCGCAGAAGCGACGGCGGGACTCGTTTTCGCCGGAGCATCGGTTGTCGCAGCGTTGCCTGTGGCGGCGACGCCTGCACGCGTGACGGATGCTGTGGAAGATGAAAGATTGGAAGCCTTGCCTTCATCTTTTCTGGTTTGCTCGGCGGCCTTTTTTTCGGGTTTGGCGGAGCTGCTGGCAGGATTCGCCGCGGGTTGCTCTTTTGTCGCCGCTCCCGCGTGGTCCGAGGCGACGGCTTTTTGAGCCTCGTCGCCGCTGCCTTCCTTCGTTTGCGCGCTGGCAAGCGCCGATGGCGCGGCCAGGACCAGCGCCAAAACCAACAGGGCTAAAACTTTCTTCATAAGCACTCTACTTCCCTTGTCTCATTTGGAGCGATGCGAGCGCCTCGGGGCAGGAAGCGGTAGCATCGCGTTTCAATAGCTGCTCTGAGTTAGAACGGGCGACCTCTGACATCGTTGCGCCGCCCGAGGTCGAAGACCAGTGAGAGGCTGTGGCGGTTGAACGTAAAAACAGGGATGGTCGAATCCCTACGGGAGAAATTATACACGAAACGCGAGCGTAAGTATTCATTCCATCCGTAAGAAGTTTCGACGCAGAAGCCGTAGAGATGGTCCTTGCGCCGCTCGCCGGCGAAGTTGCCGACCGCCACGCCGCCGCTCGCGGTTGAATCTGCGACGACCGCGACGGGGAAGCCTAACTGTTGATAATTAAGGCCCAACGCCACTTTCAGGCTACCTCTCAAGGCTTGTTCGAGGCGCGCCGCGCCGCCCGTCGAAACGAGCCGCACATTGCCTCCTTCTAAATTAAACGCCGAAACCTGCGTTTTTCGCAGAGCCGCCAGCTCAAAATTTGTTCCGGCTGACAATTCCTGTCTGAAAAGCAGGTTGAAAATCAGGCCGCTAAAGTTGTTCTCCCTCGGCGCATTGTAAAAGAGGCTGCGTTCGTAGCCGACCTGCGCGGCCAGCCCGCTCGTCTGCGACATACGTCGGCGCAGGCCAAACTCAAGAGCATAGCGACGGCGATTGTTCAGGTTTTCGAGCAGCGAGCGGAAGGGCACGCTCGTATCCGTCTGCCCGTAGGTCACCGTGGCCGTTCCCGTCGTCTGCTCCGACAGCTCTCTTTCATAAGCTGCATCCAGCGTCAGCTCGTCGTAGTTGATAAAGAGCGGCGCGGCGGCAATGTGGTCTTCGCTCCAGCGGACGATGTTATAGCTGCCGGTAGTGGCAATCCGGTTGCGCTCGTCGAACTGGTATTCGAGCCGCACGCCTCCGTCATTGCGCCAGAAGGTATCACCGACGATGTAGACTTCGCCCGCCGGGTCGTATTCACGCGGGTCTAAAGGCGAGCGCACGAAGTGGTCGCGCACAGAGAGCGTCAGGAAGCGCGAGAGCTCTACGCGCGAATCGAAGTCGAGCTTGTGGCCGTTGGCCCACTGCCCGTTGCTCAGCCTTCTAATCTGCGCGTCATACGCGATACGCATCGCACGCAGCTCGCCCGGTATCTCGTATTCAAGGCGAGGTGTGACGCCAAAGACTCCTATGTCGCGGCCAGTCTGCGAGCGATAAAAGAAGTTATCGTCGAAAGTTCCGCCGAACTGGAAAGAGGGGCGCAGGACGCCAGGCCCCAGAGCCTTCCCGCCGACCTCATCCGTCGCCGCAGTGGTCGTTCCCGGAATCCAGACGCCCTGCGGCGCTCCCGGCGCGGCCAGTGTAAAGGGCGCAAACCTGGTGCTTGCGATGAAGGGCGGAATAATCGCGTTCTGCGGAGTCTGGAAGAAGAACGCCATCGCGTAAGGGTTTATCTTCTGAAAAGAGTATTGAGCCTCGGGCAGCTCGCCCCAGATCGTCCTGCCGCGAAAGACTGGCTGCGACGCGGCAGTGGCTATCAAACTCGTCCCGGCGGGACGCATCGCGATGCTGTTAACAGCCTGGCTCTCAACCACCGTCTCACTTGCGGCAACTTGCGTTGCGGCGCGAGAGTTGTTCTCAGGATTAACGCGATTGATGGTTGATGGCGCCGCAGTCTGTTTCGTTTGAGGCTGAGCGGCGCGCGCCACTTCCGCGTTGCCGGCAGAAGGCGAGCGGCGGCGCAGTCGCGCAAAGTCTGAGGCGATGCCAATCACCAGACGGTTAAAGATTTTTCGCTGCGCGACGGTCGCGCCATCGCCGAGCGCGATGATGACATCGACAAAGGGTTCGCCATCGCGCTCGCCCGCGATTGTGCGCACGCTGCGCGCCAGCTCGTCGCTAATCTCATAGCTCGGACGAAGGAGCGAACGCGCGCCGCGTATGCGCACGACCGTTTCCCTGCCGCGCGAGAATTGTTCGATGGTCGCCTCGCCGAGCGAGCCGTCCGCCGTCACCTCCAACCGCACCATCCCCGTCTCGTTGCTGATGCTCAGGCGCACAAGCTGGACCGGCGCGGCTGCCGCCGAAGCGCGCATAGAGTTTGAAGGCCGGAAGGAATCCTGTAGGCAGAGGGCCAGCAGGGCGAAGACGATTAACAGACCGGCTGCCTGGCGTAGGCCTCTAAGACCAGTGCTCATCGCAAACGTGCGTCTATACATAATAGTACCAAAGCATGATCGAGAAGATTGATCGGATTAGCCCGCGCACAAAAAGCGGGCGCAGACCGCGAAGGCACTGGTCCATAAACGCCAGGCAGGAAAACCAGGACGGCGAGACTCACGAAGTCTCATGAAGACTCATGTCTTTGGTCCAAAGCTGCGGCCTGCTGGCGACAAGTTGAACTCCGGGGCAAGCTGAGCTAACTCGTGTGCCGAATTCTACTCTCTGTGTTTACGCGCTGGCAAGATTTTTAGAGGCCGGAAGGTTTGTTTCCGAGAAAAGATGCGGCCAACGTTTAAGGAATTCTTCGCGGACCAGTTCTTCCACCATGTCTGCGGTCTCGCCTTCAAGACACAGCGCGGCAATCTCGGCGGCCTCCATGACCCTCACGCCTGAGAGAGCGCGTCTGACACGCGGGATGGAGGTGGCCGTCATGCTGAAATCGGTTGCGCCGAGGCCGAGCAGTATCACTGCGTAAGCGGGCGTCGCGGCCATCTCGCCGCAGATGACCGCAGGGATACGGGCTGCGCCGGCGGCATCGAGCGTGCGCTTGATGCTTTGCAGGACCGCCGGGTGGAGCGAGCGAAACCATTCGGAGACATCCTCGTTGCCTCTGTCCACAGCCAGTAGATACTGGACCAGATCGTTTGTCCCCAGGCTGAAGAAAGAGACTTCGCGCGCGATCTTGTCAGCCGTGATGACAGCCGAAGGCACTTCGATCATCGCCCCTATCTCGAACTCCGCGGCCTGCCTTCCCTCTTCTTTCAGCCTCACGCGTTCCTCATCGATAATGGCCTTCGCGCGGCGCACGTCCAGCACATCCGAGACCATCGGGAGCACTACCTTGAGCGAGCCGCGTGCTGAAGCTCGCAGGAGGGCGCGGACCTGTGTACGCAGGATTTCCTCGCGGCGTAGTCCAAAGCGAATCGCGCGCAGGCCCAGCGCGGGGTTGCGCTCGACTTCATTTGTGCCGCCCATCTTATCGCCGCCCAGATCAAAGAGGCGCACCGTCGCGCCATCCTCGCCCGCCAGCTCCACGATTTTTTCATAAGCGGCGCACTGTTCGTCTTCACCCGGGATGACGCCGTGCTGCGTGAGCAGGAATTCAGAGCGATAAAGCCCTATGCCTCTCGCGCCGTACTTGCGCACGGCCTCATACTCTGCGGGCAGCTCGACATTGGCGCGCAGAAAGATTTCCGTCTCATCAAGCGTGCGCAGAGGCCCGCGCCCGCTCTCGCCCGTGCCGTTGCGCTCGCCCTTGCTATCTCGCGTCAGTCTTTGATACTCACCGACAGTCTCTTCCGAAGGATGAAGAATGACCTCGCCCTTGACGGCATCAACGATAATCTCGTCGCCCGTGCGCGCGTGCCTGTGCAGGTCACGCAGACCGACGACGGCTGGAATGCCCAGACCGCGCGAGATGATGGCCGTGTGCGAGGTCCAGCCGCCGCTATCTGTAGCGATGGCGCGCGCGTACTCGAAATCCAGCTCGGCGACCGCCGAAGGCAGCAGGTCTTCTGCGACGATGACGGCATCCTCTGTCAAATTCCTATCGCGCGGCGGTTCGCCGCTGAGCGCGCCGAGGATGCGCTGCGTGACATCTTCTATATCAGAGCCGCGCTCGCGCAGGTAGTCGTCCTTAATCTCGTCGTAGATGGCAAGAATCCTATCGGCGGCGACCTTGACGGCCCACTCGGCGTTAACGCGGTCGCGCCGCATATAATCTTCGACATCATCGAGGAGCTTGCGGTCTTCGAGCATCAAGAGATGAGCATCGAAGATGTAGGCGTGTTCAAGTCCGAGTTCCTGCTGCGCGCGTTCCTTGACGGCGAGAAGTTGGCGGCGAGAGAGGCGTATGGCGGCGCGAAAACGCCTGACCTCCTTCTCGACATCCGTCTCGGCGAGCGTCGCACGATAGACGCGGCGCGTGCCCGAATGAATTCTCAGGACGCGTCCGATGACGAAGCCGTCCGAGACGCTGAGACCCTTCCAACGCGTTTCCCCGGCCTGGCTCTTTGACAACTTGTTCACTGCTCGGACTCTCCAAATCCCTGGCTAATCAGCCCGCACAGAGCCTCCATAGCTTCCCCTTCGTCAACCCCTTCGGCTGTCGCACGCAGCTCCGTCCCGCGCGAAGCGGCGAGCATCAGGACGCTCAAGATTGACTTGGCATCCGCCGCCGCGCTGCCGTCCACACGCTCAAGCCGCATGACGCTCTGAAAGCTACTCGCCGTGCGCACGACCTGCGCCGCCGCGCGCGCATGCAACCCCAGCCTGTTCTTGATAATGACCCGTCGCTCGATCATTCAGCCTTTTCTCTGCGGGGCCAGCAGCTCGCCCGCCAAATAGATGCCCTCGCGCCCCTGCTCGCGCACGCGGCGCGCGACTTCCAGCAGCGATTCCTCTTCCGTCTGCCCGGCCAGCTTGATGACCATCGGCAGATTAACGCCCGTCACGATCTCGACCTCGCCCTCGGCCAGAAACATCGAAGCGATGTTGGTCGGCGTCCCGCCGAACATGTCGGTCAGAATGAGCACGCCGCGCCCCTTCGAGACTCTTTTAATCGCACGCTCGATCTCGTCGCTGGCGGCCTCCACGTCATCATGCCAGCCGATGGAGACTGCTGTGATGTGCGGAAGATTACCGACAATCATCTCGGCTGCGGCCAACAGCTCGTTGGCGAGATGCCCGTGCGTCACGATGACGCCCGAAACTTTTGGACCAGCGCCGCGCGGCCCGCTCTCCTTTTGGGAAGTATCCATCATCCTCGGCTCGACTCCGCTTTTTTGACTTTTTTACCGTCGCGCGCTTCTCATCACTCGATTTTCACGCAAAGACGCGCAGAGCGCAAAGCTTATTTATCCTGATGCGCTGGAAACACGAAAGATAAATCTTGAGCGCGCGCGACTCTTTTCTAGCTGTTTTTACGCGGGCGCTTGCCCTTCTGTACATCACGATGGACGGCGTGCGCCTCGAAGCCCGCGCTGCGCAGACGGCGCGCGAGGGAGTTAGCGATCATCACTGAGCGATGGCGTCCGCCCGTACAGCCTATCCCGACCGTGACATAAGATTTCCCTTCACGTTTATAAAGGGGCAGCAGGTATTCAAGCAAATCATAGAAGCGGCGCAGGGTTTCCTCTACCTCCGTGCTGGCCTTGAGAAACTGGACCACCCTTTTGTCATGACCCGAGAGGCGTTTTAGCTCCGGCACGAAATGCGGGTTCGGCAGATGGCGAACATCAAAGAGCAGCTCTATCTCGCCGGGATTCCCGTACTTGTGACCGAAGCTCATGACCTCTACGCGCATCCGCTGGCCCTGCATGTCCGGGCTGAAACGCTCTACGAGAAGCTGGCGCAGCGTATGAACCGTGTGCTCTGAAGTATCTATAATCTGGTCCGCGTGCAGGCGTATCTCGGCCAGCGCCTCTCGCTCGGCGCGAATCGCTTCGGCCAGTCCCGTGCCGCTATCGGCTGGATGCGGTCGTCGCGTCTCGCTAAAACGCCGCATCAATGCTTCGTCCGAGGCTTCAAGAAAGAGTACAAAGACGCGCAGCCCCTGTTGGCGCAGCTCTTTGAGACGCGTGACAAACTCGGAGAGAAAGTGGCCCTCCCGAATATTGATGACCAGCGCCGCGCGCTCTATAGTCGCGTTCTCATCCTCACCCTTCTGGACCAGCCGCGCAAAGGTTGGAAGCAGCGTGACGGGCAGGTTATCAACGCAGAAGTAGCCCAGGTCCTCAAAGGCGTTGGTGGCGGACGAAACGCCCGACCCGCTCAGCCCTGTGATGATGACAATCTCGGGCGCTCCGCCATTTTCAGCCTGTTGCTTTCTATTCATACAGAGCACTAAGCCGTGAGCCTTGAGCCGCGAGCAGCAAGCGCTGGTCTGCTTTTACCGCTTGATGCTCAATGCCTCACTGCCCGCTATCCTCTTCTCCGAGCAGTTGTGCATGGCGTTCTATAAATCTCTCGGCAGGGTAATAGCCGCGCAGCCGCAGCAACTGTATACGGACAGCCGTTTCCACCAGGGTCGAGAGATTGCGACCCGGGCTGACAGGGAGCAGCACCTGCGGGACACTCACGCCGAGCACCTCGCCTGCATGAGCATCAATGCCCAACCGGTCCACTTCGCCAGCCTCATCCCAGCGGACCAGCTTAATCATCAGGTCTATACTCTTGACAGTGCTCAAGGCGGAAACGCCGAAGAGATCGCGTATGTTGATAATGCCGAGGCCGCGTATCTCAAGATGCTCGCGCAGAAGTTCGGGGGCGCTGCCCTGTAAATGGTCCGAGCCAAGACAGCGAATCTCTATCACATCGTCCGAGACAAGGCGATGCCCGCGCGCGATGAGGTCGAGCGCGCATTCGCTCTTGCCGATTCCCGAAGCGCCCTCGATTAAAACGCCGAGGCCGTAAATGTCTAGCAGCACCCCGTGCAGCATGGTGCGCGGCGCGAGCATCTCCTGCAAGTAATCCGTGACGATGTTGATGGCGATGGAGCTGACGATGGGCGTGCGCAGCAGAGGCGCGTGTGCGGCGTCGGCTGCTTCGATTAATTCGGGCGGCGGGTCAAGGCCCTTGGTGACGAGCACGCAGGAGATTCTTTCGAGGCCCAGATGAGCGATGGCCTCGCGTCGGCGGTCGGTCGGAAGCTGGCCCAGAAACCAGACTTCGCTCTGGCCGACGATCTGCAACCGCCCGGAGTGTATATAGTTGGTAAAGCCGGCGAGCGCCAGTCCGAGTTTCTGTATGCGCGGGACGGTCAACTCGCGCTCGCGCGCTCCGTCCAGCCCGGCGAGCACCTCCAACTCCAGCCGCAATGGAGCTTGAGACAGGAAATCGCTGACGGTGATGGAGGGGGAATTGAGGGGCATAGATGAAGCAGTGACAGGTCACAGGTGACAGGTGACGAGAAAAAGTTTTTATCCTGTCACCCGTGACCTGTCGGGGTCTTTCACGGTTCGATTAAACCGAAATTGCCGTCCTTGCGTTTATAGACGACGCCGATTCTTTGCGTCTCCGAATCGCGGAAGACGAGAAACTGTTCAGGCTCATCGGTCAATCTCAGGGCAGCCTCCTCCGGGGTCATGGGTTTGACGTTATAACGGCGGGCCGCGATGATGCGCGGCGGGCGCGGGCTGGCTTCGACTGCGCCATCCGAGGGGGCCATGGCCGAGATGGGCCGAGCCTGCTGCTTGCGGTCAATAATCTTCTTTTTGAGCTTGAGGGCCTGCTTTTCAATCTTGGTGATGGCGCGAGAGAGAGCCTGGTACATATCCGCGTTGGTATCACGTGCGGTCAGGGTGTGCTCGCGCCAGTGGACCAGAATCTCGCCAATCTGGCGGTTCTTCTCGACATCTATGATGACGTGCGCGCGCGCCGTTGAATCATTAAAGATATGATCGAGCTTGCTGAAATGATCCTCAACATGCGAGCGGATAGCCGGGGTGACTTCCAGATCATGCCGCCCCACGTATTCAAATTCCATTGCGCCTTCCCTCCTTAATAAAAAAGTGATGAGAGATGAGCGATGAGTGATGAGCTAAAGACTCCCACTAATCACTCATCAATCATCACGCATCACTCGCGGTTCAGACCACTGCGCGCCGCTCGCGTGAGCCTGGTATCTGCATCTGGTCACGGTATTTGGCGACCGTGCGGCGCGAGAGCCTGATGCCTTCTTTGGACAGAATCTTGACGACCTGATCGTCCGTAATCGGATTATGCGAATCCTCTTCCTCGATCAGTTTTTTAATCTTGAGCTTGATGATACGCGTCGAGACTTCCTCGCCCTCTTCATTCATCATGCCTTCTGTAAAGAAGCGGCGCAGCTCGATCACGCCCTGCGGCGTGTGAGCGTACTTGCGATTGACGACGCGCGAAACGGTTGAGAGATGCATCCCGATGTCTTCGGCAATATCCTTGAGCATCATCGGCTTGATATATTCAACGCCCTTGTCCAGAAACTCTCGCTGGCGATGAACGATGGATTCGACCACCTTGTAGATGGTCTGCTGGCGGTGCTCTATGTTGCGCAGCAGGTCCACAGCCGAGCGCATCTTGTCCTTGATGAAATCGCGCGTCTCTTTATTCGTTCCGGGCTGCGAGAGCATCTGCTTGTAGTTCTGGCTGATTTGAAGACGTGGGCTGCCGTCGTCGGCAAAGTAGATGACGTAATCTTCGTCCACCTTCTCGATGTAGATTTCGGGCGCAATCAGAATCGGCTCTTGCGAAGAGTAGCGACGACCCGGGTAGGGGTCCAGGGTGCGTATGACCTGAATCTCGTCGAGCAGCCTTTCGAGCGAGATGCCCGTCTGTTTTGAAAGATTCGGGAGCTTGTGTTGTTGCAGCTCGGAGAGGTGGTCGCGGATCAACTGCGTCGCGAGGCGGTCGCCCTCGCCGCGCGCTTCGAGCTGGGCCAGCAGGCACTCGCGCACGTCGCGCGCGCCGCAGCCGACAGGCTCAAGCTGCATGATGATAAGGCGAGCCTTTTCGACCACATCTTCGGTCCAGCCGCCCATCTGCGCAATCTCTTCGTTGCTGGCGCTGAGCCGCCCGTCTTCATCCAGATTGCCGATGACGCAGATGGCCGCCTCCATACATTCACCCTCGACGGGACTCATGTGGAGCTGCCATTCGAGATGCTCGACGAGCGAGGTCGGGCGCGTCAAAAACTGCTCGAAGGTCGGCGCGTCTTCCCTGTATTCAATCTCCTGCGTTTTATAACCGGGGTCCAGATAATCCTGAAACTCACGACCATAATCTATCTCTTCAAAGGCATCGCCCGCGGCCTCGATTGAAGAGCTATCCTCAACCTCATCCGCGAGGCCGCCCGTCTCCGGAGCAGCGAAATCTGTCGCCGCCTCAGCATAAGCCTCTACGCTCTCAAGACTGCCTTCGCCGTTAGCTGAAGCGCCGTTGAGGCTGGATGAAGCTTCCGCCGCAGACAGCTCAAAGCCGGTCGCCGCGTCGCCGTTTGCCATCTGGTCCAGAATGCTTTCTGATAGCTCGCGCGTCTCCTCTTGCGGTGCGACTTCCTCAAGGACGGGATTTTCCAGCAACTGCTGCTGAATCAGATCGCTCAATTCGAGCGAGGTCATCTGCAACATCTCTATGCGCTGGCGCAACTGCGGCGTTAGCACCAGACGCTGCGAGAGTGTGGTTGTGAGCTTAACGGACATACCTTGCTTGAAGTATTGCCTCTGAAATTCTGATGTTTAAATTTACGCTTGAGAGCGTCGGGAGAGATTATAACCGAAAAGTTTTCAGTTTTCAGTTTTTAGTTCTCAGTTAAAGCAAAAACTTTAGAGCTGCGCCCGTTCGATGCCGGATAAGAGAGGCGGCTAAACGCCACACTTAATTAGTATTAACTCAAAACTGAAAACTTTTCATTCATTCACATGCGAAACTTCTCGCCGAGATAAAGCCGGCGGACTTCCGCGTCTTCGGTCAAATCCTGCGGCGCGCCCGAACGGAAGATGCGCCCGTCTGCCATGATGTAAGCGCGGTTGGTGACGCCGAGCGTCTCGCGCACGTTATGGTCCGTGATTAAGACTCCTATCCCGCGGTCGCGCAGATGCAGAATCATACGCTGAATCTCGTCAACGGCTTTCGGGTCAATCCCCGCGAAAGGCTCGTCGAGCAGGATAAACCTGGGCTCCGTGACCATCGCGCGCGCAATCTCAGTCCTTCTACGCTCGCCGCCCGAAAGCACATCGCCGCGCGTATTCCTGACATGCGCGAGACCAAATTCTTCGAGCAGCTCTTCGAGCCTCTTGAATCTTTCGCGGCGCGGCAGTCCCATCGTTTCCAGCACGGCGAGGATATTCTGCGACGCCGTCATCTTGCGAAAGACTGATGGCTCCTGCGGCAGATAGCCCACGCCGAGCCGCGCACGCAGATACATGGGCAGCCTGGTGGCATCATGCCCGGCGATACTGATCGTCCCACGGTCTGGCCGCTCAAGCCCCGTAATCATGTAAAAGGTGGTCGTCTTGCCCGCGCCGTTTGCGCCGAGCAGCCCGACCACCTCGCCGCGCTCGACGTGCAGGCTGACATCATCCACGACGCGCCGCTTGCCGTAAGACTTCTGCAAGTGGAAAGCTGAGAGGGCCGACCTCGAAGGAACAATCTGAGACGCGCGAGATTGAGCCGGAGCAGCCTGCGGCGCACTCCCCGCAGCGGCGCGCCCGCTCGCCTCGTCCTCTTCCCTCTCCGCAATCAAAATCTCTTCAGCCATCTTCTCATCAACCGTCAAGGCTTCAACCGACAATCATCAAAGACATTTTTATCTCTTCAAGCTTCAGGGTTTTTTGACCCTGTGAACGGAGCGCACGCGGCCAGTCGATTGTTGTCCCTTATCGCTATCGGAGACGACCCTATTTTCGCGCAGGTAGACGGTCAGGCGGCCACTCTCGGATGTGCCCTGCTCTGCATCCTCTACGCGGGCCGGGCTGCCTTTGAGGATGACGGTTTCGTCTGCAGCAGTGTATTGCGCCCAGTTGCCCGTCCCCTGACGGCCCGGCTGCGTGACGATAACGTTACGCTCGGCGATGGTTCTTTCGACCTCGCCGCCCTCTTTTTGCAGGTAGACATCCGCGACGCCGCTCCTGATGCGATCCGTCCCCTGCTTAATGTCAACACTGCCTTCATAATGAAGCAGGCGGTCCGTGTCTGCATACCACATGCGCTCGGCTGTGGCAAAGACCGGAACGACCTCCTTGCTCCCGCTGGCATTCTTGGTCCGCGCGTTATAGAGCGCGCTCTGGACCTGCCCGTCACCCTCCATACGCTTGTTTTCACGATAGAGCGTGAGCTTATCCGCGCGCACGAAGTTGTCATCCTGCCAGGCTCGCGCGTTGCCGGTGTAGATGCCGACGCCCGTCGCATGACGAAACTCTGCGCGGTCGGCGACGATGTAGACTGGGCTTTTGACTTTCCCGAAGGGCGTCGCGCCGCCCGTCTGCTCCTGGCTGTAATAGGTGGTCGTCGTCTTGCCCCTGCCGTATGAGATGTCTTTGCGCGTATCGGAATCCATCTCGGCGGCCTTCGTGCGGGCGCGGGAATCCCAGACGGTCGGCTCGCCGCCGCGCAAGCGTATGGTCTCATCGCTCGCCGTGTATGAAGCATTGTCGGCTGTGCCGTTGCGGTCCTGCTCGTTAAACTTTGAATCGCCCTGCGCATCAACACGCTCGACATCCTGCGTCTCGCGGACGAAGACGGCGGCCATCTTCTGCGCGGTCATGGTTCGCGTAGAGCGTTGCTCCGAAGGCTGGAGAGGCTCTATGACGACCCTTGCGCCGCCCGTCGCGGTGAAGTTGCGCGCGAGGTTTCCGGTCTCGTAAAACTCGCAGTCGAAGCGCGGCGCTTGGAGGGTCTTGCGGTCTGCGCTGGCATCCCTTTGGACAGGGTCAACGAAAAGCTCCGCGTTGCCGATAGCCTCCGCGCGCTCAAGGTCGCGCCCCGCTGTGCGCCAGAAAAGCTTTAGCTCGTCGGCGGTCAGACGCTTGTTGGCGGCCTTCGGGTCATTGGCGCGAGACTTGGGCGCGGAGAGCGTGACGACAGAGCGACCAGCCGTCTTCATCTCCCTGAGCAGGCTATGATCGCCCTGCGCCTGGAAATGTACGTCGAGCGCCTGAGCGCCCGTGAGCTGCATATCGGAATCGGCATCGAGGCTGCGCGCTGTGACATCCAGCCGCGCGATGGCATGTTCGAGCTGCTGGCTGGCGTCCAGAAAAAAGTCCATCTCGGCGGCGTGAATCTCTGCGGCGCGTCCCTCAGTCATCGAGCGCAAGTAAGAGTTGCCGCGCGCCTCAACCTTTTGCAACCGCTTCTGCTCGTTCAATCGTGCCGACAGAGTGTCGCCGCTAAAGATGTCGCGGCCCTGCTCGGCGGTCGCCCCGCCCGCAAAGGTCAGGCTCATGCTCGCCTGATCGAAGACCGCATTGGCAGAGCGTATGGTGACGGGTTGAGCGCGCGGGTCCGCCTTCGACTGGCCCTGCTTGATTTCAGGCGCGACGATGATTTCCACAGCGCTGCGCAGGTCCAGCCTCTTATGCTTGGCATCAAAAAATGCGCCGGTCGAGCGGCCCGAAACATTCTCGCGCTCGAAGGTAATCGGCGACTGGGTTTCGCCCGTCTCATTTTTGTGATTATAGACGACCGCTTCGGTCTTCACCTTGAGAGCATCGCGCGTCTCTATGCGCACGTCACCGGAAAAAGAGATGGCCTGCTGCTCCGCATCGTAGATCGAGCGTTGCGCATCAATCTGGTCAAACTTTTCGTTCTCCTTCGGATGAAATTCGAGGTGCACGTTTTCCAGCTCGTGATGTCCGTCCGAGTAGGTGATGTCGCGCGCGGCGCGGACCAGCAGCCGCACGCGGTCGCCGTCCATCTCCACGCGCTCATAGCCTTCAATCACGCTGACGACAGTCTTTGACAGCTCAGGCGTCTTACCAAAAAGTCTGAAAGGCTTGTTATTCCGCAGACGATAATAAGAGATGCCGATGAAGACCAGCCCCGCGACGAGCACCGCCAGCGCCAGAGCGCGCACGGCCAGAGGCAGCCGCGCACGCAGCCCAATCGCTATCGCTCTTCTACGGGTAATCTCCTGCATCCTTTAAGCAATCACAGAGTAACAGGTGACGAGTGACAGGTAACGAGAAAGAGTCTTTATCCTGTCAGCCGTCACCTGCTACTCCTGACGCCCTTTCTTCATGTCTTTTACGTTCAACTGCAAACGCGTGCGTCCCTGCCAGGTATTCGGCTCAAGGGTATAAGCCAGTTCGATGCTCTCGCGGGGGCCGGGCGTTTGCTCCATCTGTTCAACGCCGTCCCACCAGACTGCCTCAAACGAACGATTATCGTCATCGGCCAGCATCATCTTGAGGTGACGTTCCTTCATCACGCGCGGCGCTGAAACGAGGCGCAGCCCGCGTGTCAGAAAGACGGGGCGCGGATGACACGCGCCGTAAGGCTCAAGCGCGCGCAGCTCTTCCGCGAGCTGAAGCGTGACGGCTGCGGCTGGCAACTCGGCTTCAATCCGCAGCGAGGGCTGTAGGTCTTCAGCACACAGGCAGCCAGCCGCGTGTTCGTTCAAGCGGCGGCGCAATTCGGCTATCTGACCGCGCTTGATTGCCAGCCCTGCGGCATGCGAATGGCCGCCGAACTGCTCGAAGAGGTCCGCGCAGGCCGTCAGGCCGTTGAGCAGGTGATAGGCTTCTATGCTCCGCGCAGAGCCGTGGCCCACTTCGTCTTCAAACGAGATGATGATGCAAGGGCGGTTGAGCTTTTCGGCTATCTTCGAGGCGGCGATGCCGATCACGCCCCTGTGCCAGCCGTCGCCGGCGATGACCGCGACGTGCGAAGAGCCGTGCGCGTCTCGCGTAGATTCAAACTCGGCCAGCGCGAGCTTGACGATCTGGCTCTGGACCAGTTGGCGCTCGCGGTTACGCTCTTCCAGATGCTGCGCCAGTCGCCTCGCCTCCACAGGCTCGGTCGCTTCAAACAACTCTACGACGGCGCGTGCGGCGTCCATCCTGCCAGCCGCGTTGATTCTTGGACCAAGACGAAACCCCAGGTCAGTCGTCGTCATCCCCCGTCCGTCGCCGCAGCCCGCGACCTCCATCAACGCACGCAACCCCGGATTAGTCGCCCGAGGCAAATCCGCCAGCCCGAGCGCGACGATAGTTCTATTCTCGCCAATCAGCGGCGCGACATCCGCGACCGTCCCGATGGCGACCATCTTGAGAAATCCGGCGACCAGGTGTTCGCGCCCGCGTGCGCGCAGCAACGCGTGTATGAGCTTAAAGGCGACGCCCACCCCTGCCAGATTCTTGTCCGGGTAAGGGCAGCCGCGCTGGTTCGGGTTGAGCACGGCATAGGCCGGAGGCGAGCCTTCCGCCTCGTCCGGCTGGTGATGGTCCGTGACGATGACATCAAGGCCCTGCTCCTTGGCCCAGATGAGCGGCTCGTGCGCGCGTATGCCGCAATCCACGCTGACGATGAGCCTATAGCCTTCGGTCCAGGCCTCTTCGAGCGCGGCCTGCCGTATGCCGTAGCCTTCCGTGAAACGATGCGGGACGTGATAGCCGGTGCGCGCGCCCAGAAGCTGCAAGGCTTTGCGCAGGACGACCGTGCCGGTCGTGCCATCCACGTCGTAATCGCCGTAGACCATGATACGCTCGCCGTTATCAATGGCGCGCAGCAGACGCTCGACGGCCCGCTCCATGCCGAGCATTAACAAAGGCTCGTGCAACTGGTCCAGAGACGGGCGCAGAAACTTGCGCGCCGCATCCTC